>DAIRDA010000073.1:0-3606 GCA_036796375.1 Albibacterium sp. | reverse complement strand
GGCACTACGTCCTGATTTCCGAGCGATCCCCATGAACCTCTTAGTTTTAGCTGATCAATCCAGTTTACATTGGCCATGAAATCTTCGTTGGAGATGTTCCATCCTGCAGAGAAAGATGGGAAAACCGCCCGGCGCAAGTCTTCACGGAAACGCGATGAGTAATCGATACGGGTGTTCGCTTCCAGAAGGTACTTGTCTTGATAGTTATAGTTGAACCGTCCGAAGAAGGAACGGATAGCCCATTCGCTCTGCAGGGTACGGTTCGCCTGACCACTTCCATCAGCGCTGATATCGGATGGGTTGGTTGATCCGCTGCCAATGGTGGTTAAGTCGTTGTTTTGAAAATTCTTTCTGCCCAGGTAGGCGTTGCGATACTCGTTTGATTCCTGAGAAGCTCCGACCGTTAATTTTCCGAAGTGCTCACCGAAGGTACGCTCGTAATCGATCGTTCCCTGGAACATCAGTTCTTGTCGTTTTCCCCAGTATTCCTGCATCTGATTAGGCGTAACATTCGTCGCAGCCATCGGCTCCCCGGTTAAGAAGTTATTGATGGGTGCAATGGTGCTGGCAAAATTCCAGCTATTGGTATTCGAGTATTTTAATGAAACCAATCCGTTAATGCTCAACCCTTCCAACGGTGTCAGGGATGCGTTTAATGCCGTTTGCAGGTAATTATCGCGATCCCAGCTGCTGCCGCCTTCTTCGATTAACCGAAGTTGATTGATTTTGGCGGTTTGCGCATTGGCAACGCCGTTATCAATGGATCCCCATTCGCCATTGGATTGTCTGAGAACCGTGGTGGGTAACGATCTTCCCAAATCAACCCAGCTCAAGGCAGCGCCCTGGCGGTCGTAGTCTTGTTTGATAAAGGAAATGTTTGAACCGACTTTCAGAATATCTTCAACGATGGTGCTTTCGGTGTTCAGTTTGGCTGAAATACGGTCTTGCTTCTTGCCCGGAATCAGGGATTCCTGCGCCAGGTAGTTCAATCCCAGGTAGTATTTGGTGATTTTGCCCGGAGCGTTGATGTTCAGATTGATATCGGTTTGTGGTGCCGAACTTCTCAACACTTCCTTTTGCCAGTCGGTGTTTGGGTACAGATCCGGCTTGCTTCCATCTTCATAGTAGCCGATCTGCTCGTCCGTAAAGAGCGGAGCCTTGCCCACATTCACCATCGCTTCGTTGTATAAACGGGCATAGGAAGGCGCGTCTGCAAATTCAGGAAGGAAAGTGGCCGACTGCCATCCGGTATTGATGTTCAGGTTCACAACGGCGCGGTCGCCGCCGCCGCGTTTGGTGGTCACCAAAATGACTCCGTTGGCTGCACGCGATCCGTAGAGCGAAGCCGACGATGCGTCTTTCAGTACAGACATGCTGGCTATATCGTTGGCGTTCAAGGAAGCGAATTCCTGGCTGGAGGCCGGAATACCATCGATGACAAACATGGGTCCGGGCGATCCGAGATTGGAACGACCGCGGATGGTAATGGTTCCGGTTCCGTTGGAGGTTCCGTCGGAATTACGGCCCACATCGCCGGGACGTTGAAGAACGGTAAGCCCGGGAGACAATCCCTGTAAAGCGTTTTGTACGGAGGTTACCGGACGATCAACCAATTCCTGTGCGCTGATGGTGGCGACTGAACCGGTTAAGGTGGTTTTCTTTTGTGTTCCGAATGCAACCACAACGACCTCATCAAGATCAGTCGACGATGGCTTTAAAAGAACCGACATCGGGCTGCTGCTGGCAGCCAGTTCGACGGTTTCGAGCCCGACCATCTGGAACACCAGGACCGATCCGGCTGGAACAGAAAGCTGAAAGTTTCCGTCGGCATCGGTAGACGTTGCAAGGGCGTTATTTCCCTTCACAAAGACCGTTACTCCCGGGAGGGTTCCTGAAGCATCGGATACTGTTCCGCGCACCGTCTGCTGCTGTTGCCCGAGTGCGAATGGAAGGTCGCCCGCAGCCGCTGCAAACGACGGAATTGAAAAGAGCAGGGCCCCACCTAAAAGGAGAGAAAACCTGCCTGGCGTAAAGCCGGTTTGGGTAAATGTTTTTTTCATTGAAGGTTGGATTTTTATTGGCTTATACGTGCATAAGCGATATGGGAGCCGAATTTAACATTTCCTTAATGGGAAGTCAGGCGTGCACAATCGCGTGAATGTTACACAATCGATTGTTTATTTTAGACAATCGATTGCTTGACAGAAACGACACCGAAACGTTACAGAATGCATCAGCTTGTCAGCTCAAACAGGAAAATCAAGTGAAGCATTTCAGTGAATATCGTCGGAACAATGCGTCCTAAATGTTAAGAAAGTATTGGTACTGGTTAAAAATATGTTGATGGATATATAACCATACCATTACATTTGTATAATCAATTAGCACCAAAAATCTATTTTATAAATCCTAATTCAATCAAATGGAATCCAAATTCTACAAGAAAATGGGTGGAGGGACCTGTAAACTGGCGTTGAAATGCACTGTCATTCCGCTGATGTTACTGTCTGCTTCGCCAGTCCTTTATGCCGGCAGCGCGGTCGCCCTGCCAATAGAGCGAAGCGCCATCGCTCAACAAACCGTTACCGGTACGGTTGCCGATAGCAACGGCGAGCTCCTGCAAGGGGTAAGCATCCAGGAGGTGGGCACCACCAACGGTACCACAACCGATGCGAACGGCCGTTTCTCGCTGAATGTCAGCAGCGCGAAAGCTGTGCTTGCTTTTAGTTATGTGGGTTTTACTACTCAGAACACAACAGTAGGCAATCAAAGCACGATTCATGTCGTGTTGCAGGAAGATGAGAACATGCTGGAAGAGATGGTGGTGGTAGGCTATGGCACGCAAAAAAAGAAGCTAACGACGGGAGCTACTATACAGGTTAAAGGAGAAGACTTACAAAAGTTAAGCACTTCGAGTGTTTTAGGTGCTTTACAAAGCCAATCGCCTGGGGTGCAGATCACACAAGGTTCCGGTATGCCAGGAGAAGGCTTCAAAGTCACGGTACGTGGTCTGGGAACCATAGGAAACTCGAATCCCCTATATGTAATCGACGGAGTACCTGGAGGTGATATTAATACATTGAATCCTTCCGATATTGCTTCAGTGGATATCTTAAAAGACGCTGCCTCCGCAGCAATTTACGGATCGCGTGCTGCTAACGGAGTCGTATTGGTTACCACCAAGCAAGGTCAGGCGGGAAAATTGACCGTCTCTTATGATGCATATGCTGGCTGGCAGAATCCGTATAAAATGCCTTCCCTTCTGAATGCAAAGGAATATATGACCATCATGAACGAGGTTCGCTTTAATGAAGGGCAAAGTCCTTATGATTGGGCAGCACTTATCCCTAAGCAATATGAACAGATTCAGGCGGGAACCTGGAACGGAACGAACTGGCTTGAGGAGATTCGAAATGATAACGCATTAACACAGAATCATGCCTTCAATCTGACCGGCGGAAATGACCAGTCCAAGTTTTCATTAGGTTATTCGTTTACTAATCAGGCCGGTATTTTTGGTGCACCGGTTGAGCCTAACTTCTCGAGGAACAATTTCCGTATCAATTCAGATCATGTGATTTTGAAGAACGATGATTTTGATATCAT
>DAIRDA010000072.1:0-10006 GCA_036796375.1 Albibacterium sp. | reverse complement strand
TCCTATTCGATCGGTTTCGGAATCATCATTGCTGCAACCATCTATGCCTTGGGTAAGACTTTCTTCTGGGGTACCATGCTGGGAGTGGTGTCCGAACAGTTTCCAAAAGGAGGCGCCTTAGCGCTGAATTTTACCGGGGCGGTCGGACAAGTAGGAGTAGGGGTAATCGGAGCCGTCTTCCTCGGAACGATTCAGGACAAACAGTTGGATCAGAACCTGGCTATTTATGATGCTAATAATTCCACCGAATATCATCAAAATTATATCACAGAAAATAAGACCAGCATCTTTGGAGAATATATGGCTTTGGATAATACCAAGCTGGAATCCGCACCTGAGGAAACCTTAGAAACGATTGCCAACGTTCAGAATGCTGCCAAAAAGGATGCATTGCGCACAGTTTCCTATCTGCCGGGCATTATGTTCGTCTTTTACGTGGCGTTCATCCTCTACTTTCGTGTGGCGAAAGGCGGCTATAAACCTGTTATTATCCACGAAGAAGATCCGGAGGAAAAGGTGCTATAATCCGGTGTTTAACGATTGTTTTGTTACAAAGCAAAATTTCACATCGAGTCTATTTTTTAGTAAAAGGGTCAAATCAAGAGATTTGGCCTTTTTTTATACATTGTAAAAAAAAGAAGAAATAGTAATTAATTTATTTGCTAAATCGATTTTTATGATATATCTTGGTATCACAAACCAATTGAAAACTTTGCATTAGTACCAGGAAACTGTTATTAGAACCGAGATTTTAAAACTTGATTTAAAACCTTTGTAACTGAAAAATTATGAATTGAAATTTTACTCTACACATTAGACCGATTAAAACCAGCCAATTTTTCTTATTTACAGGATGAGCCTGTCACTCTTGGGCGGAATTTGGTAAAACGTTTTTTGTTCCGAGCTTTAGATTTCCAAGTTATAACCAAAATAATATGCGTATTTTATTACTAACTGCTTTCCTATTATTGACCCTGTGTGGCAATAGTTTTGCGTCTTCCTTCATTCCGAAACAGGACACGACGATTAATGATACGTCCTTGAAAGCCAATGACTTCAATCTTGGTCGCGATTCGATTTTTACCGATATTGGTAAAAATGTCTTGAATCAGTCGCCTCGCAAGTTGTCTACTTTTCCTGCCGTGTCGCTTCAGCAGTTCCTAAAGGGAAATGCTCCTGGGGTTTATGTTCAGGAATCTAACGGAGAACCGGGAACTATACAAAATATGCATATCCGCGGACTGGCAATGCCTTTGTTATCGAACCGTGAATTATACCAGACGCAGCCTTTAATCGTAGTGGATGGCATTCCGTTGATCACGAATGAACACCCCTTCTCATTTGATATTCAGCAATATGATTTTAACCGGATCGGGACGGCGACAAACCTTCTCACCAGCGTGGACATGAACAATATTGAGAGCATCGAAGTGCTGAAAGATATGGCTGGAATGGCCATATACGGCCCCATGGCCGCCAACGGGGTAATTGTACTGACCACTAAAAAACCAGGAAAAGAAAGACGTGTCAGCTTCAACACCTATTTCGGTATGGTTCAAAGACCAACAGTTACCACCATTAATGGCGATTATGAAAATAATTTCCGTAAGCAGTTCTACGACCGCTATACAACCAATGGTAGATACAATGCTGATGATAGCTATCCGGTTTATCTGGCTGACTCATTAAACTCGTCATATTACGGTCCATCTGACTGGACAGACTCTTACTATCAGAATGGACTGATCCATTCCGTGAACGCTGATATATCAGGCGGGTCGGAGCGCGCCAATTTCCGTTTTTCTGTTGGAAATATGAGCAACCGTGGTATCGCAGACGATACTGGCCTGGACCGTTATAGCGCCATGTTCAGCATCAATATGAAGCCTTTGAAATGGCTTTTATTTTCTGCCATGGTGAATGGTAATCGTCTGGAGCGTGATCGTAACCGAAATCTGAGGGACCGTTTTTCACAGATGAATTATATTCCTGATTTATCTGCGCCTCTTGCTCCTAATAATGCGGTATACGGTGAGTATCTCAATCAGTTTGATAATAGTTTTGATGATAATGCAACCAATATTATTCAGGGTCATGCTAAGTTGGTGTTCGATTTTGATCGATTAAAAGTTATTTCAAGGCTGGCAGTTGACTATAATGAAGGATATCGCGATTTGTTCTATCCAAGACCTTTATTGGAAGGAAATAGCTACGTCTCGAACTATTATGGATTCAATCAAAGAATGATCTTTGATAACACGGTCACGTACGATTGGAATATAAATGAAAGAAACAGACTCTTTTTGGAGGGTAGCGGAATACTTCAGTGGGATACGTATAAATACAATTATGCCTATGCCTATAAAGGGATCAACGATTTCATCAAATTAAATTTGTTGGAATCAGATCCAAACAATGGCAATTATTTGAACCCAACGGCCTTTCCAAAAGAGCTGGTTTATCGTTTTCTCGATAAAACACAACAAAATTTAGTTTCTTTCTATGGGCGGGGTTCCTACAACCTGGATGAGAAGTATACGCTTTCACTGTTACTTCGCGTAGACGGATCGTCAAATGCGCAGCCTACAAGCCAGTGGTTGTTTACACCGACCCTTTCTCTTGGATGGGATATCAAGAAAGATCTCATGGAGAGCAATGCTGCCTGGTCTTCTTTGAACCTGCGTGCTAGCGCCGGACGACTCGGGCGCCTGAACGCTTATGATAATTATTCGCAGGGGCCGCAATATACGGCGGAGGTTAGCTACACCGGCAATAAAACCAATCCTGGATACAATGGTTTTGCCATTCTTTCACGTCCTTATGATTTCGGATGGGTGGGTTACGGCATTCCATGGGCCTATACGGATCAATTAAACATCGGAATAGACGCGTCTTGGTTCAATAACCGTTTCAGGGCCAGCATTGATGGATATATCAAACAGGATAAAAATCAATTGATTGGAATACCATCGTTTGCCGAATTTGGTTACAGCCAATCTTTCGAGCCTGGAATGGATGTCAGCAATACCGGCGTTGAACTGATGTTAGGAGCGGATATTATTCAACCGGCAAATGACGGCTTTGGCTGGTCGTCTACCTTATCTTTCAACTACAACAGAAATGAGTTGACTGCCTTACCTAACGGATTAGATGAGTTGGTAATTGGTAACCGGAAACTAAAAGTGGGCGAGTCGGTGGATAAATATTGGCTCTATACAAACGAAGGTATCTATGAGTCCGACAACGAAGTGCCTGTGAATAATGGTGCCACGCTTTCCTACAATGGAAGTATTCTTCACGCCGGTGATCCTAAGTGGGCGGACCTGAATGGAGATAATATTATCGACAATGACGACAAGAGCTTAATGGGTAATATTTTTCCGAAAGTAGCAGGTGGATTTAATAACGATTTCCGCTATCAAAACTGGACGCTAGGGGTAAATATGTATTTCAACCTGGGCAGAGAACTTCTGAATCAGGAAATGGCCAACCGTTTCGATTTTATCAATCGCGAAGGAACCATCAGTATGAATTCAGTAAAGGAAATCACATTCTGGGAGAAACGCGGTGACTATAGCAAATACCCGATTTATAATCCATGGAGTACTGTGATACCGTATCGTGCAGAACAAGATTTATTTTTGGAGAACGCATCCTTCCTGAAAGTTCGTACAGTGTCTTTGGGCTACGATCTTACTTCATGGATCAAATCGAAATCGCAGACCATTCAACGCTTATACGTTTATGGAAGCGCCAATAACCTATTAACCATTACACCGTATACCGGCAGAGACCCTGAACTGGTTAACTATACGGGTTTTGATTCGGGATATGGTATGGCCATTCCTCGCACCTACACCATTGGATTGAAAATGGATCTATAATCATGGAAAAGCAACTATTAAAAAAATATAGGATGAAGAACAGAATATTATTTGGGTTGATTGCATTGCTACTCTTTTCAGGGTGTAAAAAAATGCTTGACATCGATTCGACCCGGACGGTAGGTGAGAAAAACATGTGGAATACGCTGGAAGATACCCGCGCGGCCCTGATGGGCGTATACGGCCTCACGCAATCTGCACTCGCTGATCATAACGCTTTCTGGCTTTACGGTGACGTACGTGCCGGTGAGTTCACTAGTCCCACACGCCAGGATCTGAAAGCCATTATCAATAATGAGTTAAACGCATCGTATCCAAGCCTTGAAGCGCTTTCCAACTGGAGACGCTGGTATGCAGTCGTAAATTCTGCCAATATTTTCCTGGAGCGGGTAGCTGAAGTAGCCGAGAAAGACGACCGGTACACGGATAATAACATGACCGTCGACATTGCTCAGGTGCGGTTTCTTCGGGCTTTTGCTTATTTCAATATGGTGAGAATATGGGGCGACGTTCCATTCATCACTTCTTCCTTCGACGGTCAGTTTCAAGATAAGGCGCGGGAAGATCAGGGAAAAATTATGGCATGGGTAGAACAGGAAATGGTAACTGCGGCTCAAGATCTTCCATATCGGTATAGCGCAGGCGACGAGCAGCAACAGGGAAACTATTACAATGAAAATTCTGGCCGCTGGGATGGAGCGTTGGTGCGGAAGCTTTCGGCCTATGCGGTTCTCGCGCACGTGGCTGCCTGGCAAAGCGATTATCCGAATGTTGCGTCGTACACCAAATTCGTAATTGATAATTATGAACGTGCGGGAATGGGTTATATCAGCACCGGTCACCTGACCGATGCGAATGGCTTCTTCTTCAATAAACGGACTAATCAACTTTTAGGTTTCAACTTCGACTGGGGACATATCGCTGCCGGTTTTACCGGTCACCTGGAAGAATTAACGCTGGCTGAGCCGGTTGTTAACAAGAGCATCCCGGATCTTTATCTTCCGAAAGATTCTATTTTAAATATTTTCAATGAGCGTGGTGATGAGCGCTTCAGCCTGGATACATTGGGTAACCCGGGTCCCGAGCGATATTTCACAAACTTCAACGGGAAGTATCCGATTTTCAGTAAAGTAAAAGCGATTATGGGTGGAACGGCTACTGACCCGACCTTCCGTATCTTCTCAAGCGCGATTGTTTTTACACGTTTAGAAGACGTAGCCCTGTTACGTGCCGAGGCACTCGCAGTTTTAGGTGAGCGGCCGGCAGCAATTGCCATGCTTAATGAAATTCGGACCAGAAGAAATCTCCAAAATTATGCGGAAGCCGTTAACGGTGAATTACTGGATGCGATTTTTCATGAAAGACAGCGGGAACTGATGGGCGAGGGGCATCGCTGGTACGATTTGGTTCGTTACAACAGGATTCGTCCTCGTAATGCAAAAGTCGCAGAGTTGATTCAGCAGGACGGAATATACTGGCCGGTTTCCCGGGAATTAATTTCTCAAAACAGCGAGCTTGAACAAAATTCATTTTGGCAATAAGAATACTTAATTTATGAAAATCACGACTTACATATTCGGTTTTTTATGCAGTGCAATGCTTCTGCTTGCAGCCTGCTCCAAAGACGGGGGTTATTATGAGCCCAAAACAATCGATAAGGATTTTAATGGAAATGCGTACGATTATCTGAAAAGCAAACCCGGTGTATTCGACTCACTCGTGCAGGTTATCGATCGTCTTGGTCTGCAATCAACCTTGCAGGATAGCAGCATTACCCTGTTCGCGCTAACTAATCAGAGCTTTCAGCTAGCGATCACCAATTTGAATAATATACGCCAGCTGGCCGACCGTCCATCTGAATTTCTTTCTAACATCAAAAAGGATCACCTTGACACCATGATAACCCAGTACATTCTGCGAGGAAAGTACGTCAGCGATTCGCTGACCCTGCAAGACGGTAAGCGGTTATTCGGTGTTAAACACGGATATCCGATGCAGGCGAAATTAATCCGCTCCACATCTTCCGGATATCCTGAAGGCGGCCCAGAGATTATCAACTTTCGTGACACCAAACGCAGTCAATTTGAACGCGACTGGATTTCGACAACCACCAGCTCCATTAATATACAAACATCGAACGCGGTAGTCCACGTTATCAGTCCCGATCACGTATTTGGCTTTGAAGATTTTGTGAGCCGGTTAACCTTTATTCCACCGCCACCAAGCCTATTCAAAACGATTGGGGGAACTTTCTCGGTGTCTCGTGAAACAGGTGGCGGACCTAACTCTATTGAAGCCTCTAAGTTTGCCTTCGACGGAAATCCTGAAACCAAATTTTTATTAGGAGGATTCAGCACAGGATGGCTGCAGTTTGAATTGAATGAGGCTGCTGCTGCAAATGCCTATACCATTACCTCAGCGAACGATTTCGTAGATAGGGATCCGATCGACTGGAATCTGCAGGCTTCCCATGACGGCCAGAACTGGGTAACGCTCGATTCGCGCGCAGGTGAAATATTTGAACAACGATTCCAGTTGCGCATTTTCCGCTTCACGAACACCGTTGCCTATAAGTTCTACCGGTTAAATATTACCCGAAACCGTAGTGGTGATGCCATGCAGATGGCTGACTGGAGTGTCAATATCGAAACACCGGAGACTGATACTGAAACGGAATAGGTTAAATAGTTAAGCATTAATAACAAGTAAAGTTTAAGACCATGCAAATGGAAAAAGGAAAAATGATAAAGAGATACCGGCTAATACCCCTATACCTCTTATTGCTGGCCATCGTACCGATGGGGTGTAAGAAGTTGTATAACCTGCCCGAGAACAAGGACTTTCTTAGCGAGAATATAAACTATTCCAATAAGGTATTGGAGCCTATACTGGGAAGAACGAATCTGATGGGCAATATTTCATCCGACAACTCGACCCTGCCACTTCAGTTTGAAATTGTAAACGCCCGCTATGGTGACGGCCGCCCGGTAACTGATTTATTCCAAACGCGTCCCGTATATGTTTGGACGGCGGAGTACGACGGACTGGAAAAGACTCTCGAAGAAATTGAAGCCAAACGGAAGATTGAAGAACGTCCGCTCTTTGAAGTCAGAGAGTCCGGTCAATTTATCATGTGGAATTCGGCAACGAACGATTTGGTTCAACCGCGCCCGATCGATAGCAGTGACCTTGCCCAGGACATTCGCTTTTTTGACTTGAAAGTATCGAATAGTGGAGGTGAAATCATCTTAAAGGATTTTCGTGTCAGACCCTGGAGAGAACGTCCCTATGAGCCATCGAACGATATAAACCATTATACCGGGGCTGTGGCAAGAGATCCACGCGATCCTGCTAACCCGTTCAAGAGGGATTTTATTCGCCCGCGTTTGAGCAATGTAATTGGTGAAAATACAGACAGAGCATTGATCACTAACGATGAAAGAAAAGACGTGGTGGTTTATATCCGCCCTGTTGAAGATGGTAATGGGAATAAACTTCGCTTTAAGTTTTTAAGGACTGATAGTACGGAAATGGATCCGGCTTTATTCAATGAAACACGTTGGGACAAGCTGGTTCATGGATTTAATATGGTTAAAACCAGTGAGTATGTGGAGTACGATGTAGCCTACCCGATACCCCTTGTCAACATTCCTACCGAGTATACCAACGGATCGAGCGCCAAAGTCAACTTCTCGTATGCGCGGAGGGCTTTCGGAGGTGGTGTCACCACAGCAACTTTTGGACTTGATTTTAGAATTTTCCAGCCGGGCCACTGGGAAATAGTATTCCATTTTAGGACCGATAATCCAAAGTTTGAAGATGAATAATAACAACGAAACTTTTTTTGTGATGAAAAGACATATATACATCCTGGTGGCATTAGTCACATGCCTGTTTGCTTTGCCTGTACTGGCCCAAGAACGCGTAACCGTCTCAGGTATTGTTACGGACGATACCAATTTGGGAGTACCAGGAGCTTCGGTCTGGACTGGATCGCCGCTGAGGGCAATTACAAGCACCAACAATAGAGGGGAGTTTACGGCGACGGTAAACAGTGGTGCCACGCTCGTATTTCGCTTTATTGGTTACCTTGAGCAAAGGGTTACCTTAAAGCCCGGGCAAACATCGGTATCGGTGCGAATGAAGGAAGATGTAAACGAAATGGAAGCGGTTGTAATCCGCGGCTATGTTGCACGATCTAAAGAATTAAGCACAGGTTCCTCGACTAAACTGGACGGTGACGATTTACCGAAAGTGCCGGTGGCCAATATCGAGCAAATGTTGCAGGGTATGGTACCGGGAATGAACGTTCAGGTAAGTACTGGTGCGCCGGGTTTTCGGGGATCAACCCAAATTCGGGGTCTCTCCACATTATCGGTATCCGGCGGAGGAAATGAATCCTTCCTTCAGCCTACTTCCCCATTATATGTGATCGATGGAGTTCCGATGGATGCCGACAGAGCAACTGAATTCGGTTTTCAGCAACAAGGCCCGGGTGTGAGCCCACTATCAATGATTCCTCAGGAAGATATTGAAAGCATCGAGATTTTGAAGGACGCGCAAGCTACTTCTTTATACGGATCCCTGGCAGCATATGGGGTGATTATCATTACCACGAAGAGAGGAAACTCACCCATTCCGCGTGTAAGGTACACACATAACACCTTTATGAAAACCCCACCGAAGCTCCGTGAAACTTTAGGTGGTAATTTGGAGCGTAGACTTAAGCTGGAGCAGATATATGGAAACGCTCTGGATGAAGCCGATCTTGATCGAATCTCTCAAACACCTTTTCTGTCGGATAGTTTGAACGCTTACTGGAATAACTCAACCAACTGGCAGGATCTGTTTTATCGTACAACCTACAACCAGAGTCATAACCTTGCCATTGATGGAGGAGATCCACGATTTAACTACAAAGCCAACCTGGGTTATTTCTCCGAGAAAGGGATTATTGAAAATACAGGCTTCGACCGCTATACGGCAAACCTTCGTATGGAATTCAAACCGAACGACAAGTTTAATTTTATCGGTCAGATTACCGGAAACTTAGGGAAGCAGAACAAAGGTGACGGGGTAGGACTCTTGCAACAAGGGGTAGCCTTCGCGGGTATATCGTCTACGTTGCTTCCTGCACCATCCTTCTACCAGGCATCCAGTGGTTATGTTTCCGCTTTAAGAACCGTCAACGATAACAATACACGCCTGCTAAGGAGTTACGTAGAGGCCGGATACCAGTTTATACCCGGGTTGCGTGCCAGCACAAGTTTAAGTTATGAGTTTATTTCAAAAACGGAGGATACGTTTACCCCTGCAGCGGCAAACAATCAGTTTGCTCAGGTCTATGCCTTCAACGGCCGGGAAACACAATTGTATAACCGGAATATTATTAACTATGCCAAGACATTTAACGAAGATCATAATATCTTCATTAACTTCTTCAATGAGCTTCGTGTAGTAGGTCGCCAAAACTCGATCTCTCGTCAGGAGCGTACTCCAAACGATCAGTTTCAGGGTCCTTTCGGTTACGATGCATTTTATTCAAGAGGGGGAGGGGTACTGACCAACTTTATGGATGCTACGGCGGCTTCCTTCGCTTTAGCAACTTCCTACGATTACAAGAAAAAATATATTATTGATCTATCGTATCGTCTGGACGGTTCGTCTGGTAACGGATTTGATAATCTGTACGCCAAGAATCCGGCAATCGGACTACGGTGGAACTTCAATAAGGAGTCGTTCCTCGAAAACCTTGATTGGCTTGACTATGGGGCAATTCGGGGAAGCTGGGGTATCAACATTGTTCCTAACGGAACGCTTGAGCGGATTTATGGACGGTATAACATTACCGGAAACTACAATTCTCAACAGGGTATTGGCCTTGATTTCGGGCAAATCCCGAATCCCGAGCTGAAACCAACGACCACCAGTCAGTTTAACTTAGGTTTTGATTTCGGTATTTTCAATGGTAAAGCGGAACTTGTTTACGATACCTACTACAAGAAAGTTGATAACCTGTTGTTCGACCAGTTCCTCTCCAATACCTCCGGTTTCAGCCGATTGGTGAGTAACGACGCTGGTATTGCCAATTATGGTCACGAGCTGTCTTTAACCTTTCGTCC
>DAIRDA010000071.1:5558-10084 GCA_036796375.1 Albibacterium sp. | reverse complement strand
CGTGCCGAAATCATGGCCGGTCGTGGATCCTTTATTGAGTCGTTTCCGCTGTTCGGGTATGATCTGGATCACTACAATGAGTTGTTTACCGAGAAGCTGGCATTACTCTTAGAAATCAATAAAAATGAAGTGGTTTCGTGGAACGGAAAGCTCCGTCCTTCGATTGAAAGCCGCGGTGTATACCCTCGCAGCTATCAGCCAGAGCTTCCTGTTTGGCTGGCCGCAGGTGGAACGCCCGCTTCAGCCGTCCGCGCTGCCAACCTGGGCATGCCGCTCATGCTGGCGATCATTGGCGGAATGCCCGAACAGTTTGTTCCCTTCGTCGATCTGTACCGCCAAACCGCCGTCCGTGCTGGTAAAGACCCGGGCGAGCTTCAGTTCGGCGTGAACAACCATTTCTATGTCAGTGAAACTTCCCAGCAGGCTGGAGACGAATTCTATCCCTACTATGCAGAAATGATGGACCGCGTTGGGCGCGACCGCGGATGGCCTCCCCTTACCCGGCAGCGCTTTGATCAGTCGCGTTCAAGCCGCGGAGCGTTGATGGTGGGAAGCGTTCAGGAAGTGGTTGACAAAATTCTATTCGAGCATGAGCTTTTCGGAAATACGCGTTTTCTCGCACAGGCAAGCGTAGGCAACGTGCCGCATAAACTCACGATGAAGTCGATCGAACTCTTTGGAACGAAAGTCGTTCCGGCGGTAAAGAAGGCACTCACTTCGCAAAGGTAAAATTGCCGACAGCCAGCTGTGCATTATTATCAAGGCGGGTACTAGGATTGAAATAAAAATATTTGGGAGCGCCCGCACTGAGCATGTCTGTATCAAGCACCTTGTCACGGTTGAGGTAAACCTTCATTCTGGCACCTTCTACTTGTATCGAAACACGCATTTTAGCGTTGGAGTAGTTACCGAATGGATAATCCTGCGTATTGTAAACGTTTAGATCTTGTGCGTAGCTTATGATCGATTCGTTGTGATAATGCAATTGTGTGCGACTCATTAAACGGTCTTCATAACCCGACACACTGTTATCTTTGGCAAATCCGAATGAAAAAGCATTCAGATCACTTGCCTTATCGGCCCTGGTAAGGATATCGAATTCCACCGTGAAGTTCTGAGGCAGGTGAAGGAGTGTGTCAAGTTTATAGGTGGTGAACTCCGTTAGCAATAACCATTTTCCACTTTCTCCCGGAAATTCAACCAGTTCACCGGTCCCGCTCGACTTCCAGTATGCAGGCATCGAACCTACGGAACTACCGGCAAAATTATCACGAAAGAAAACGGAGTCGCCCCGCACAAAGTCAAACACCGTTGACGCACGGTTTGCACGCCCCGCCTCCGTTGATGTCGATGGTTCCGTGCCTGAGTTTCCCACTCCATCAATAATCTTGTCGGCAGCGGTATTAACTTTGTCTTCTACCTTCTTTTTTAATTTATTAAGAATCTGCGCATCGGCATAGTTGGTCAGGAACAGAAAGGCGAAAAGGAAAAGATATTTCATAATTAGCGTAATTGTTACTTAACAAAAGTAGCAACAATTCCTTTTTCCAAAATATTTATTTGAGAAATACCGGGAAAGGGGGAGATAGATACCACCATCAGAATGCTTGTTCGATCGGACGAAACAGTTCCTATTGCATGTGTTCCTTACCAAAATTCTGGAGCGAGCTATCGGTCATTAATCGGTCTGCCCGCTTCACCACCGTCATTTCACCATTTGTCTCCATTACAATTGCTTTCACGTCAGAAATATCATGCAACCTGAACTTTCTAACTTGTGAGTAGATGCTATCCCGCGTGATGCTTTCTTTTTTCATGTTTGACTCCAGAAATTGGCCGTCAAAGTACAAAAGGATCGGCTCGGAATTAACCAGCTTTTCGATCCTTTTAAATTTAAAAGAGGTTTTAGCCAGCAGGTACTGTAACCCGATGATTATGATCAGTGCTACCGTGCCTTCGGCGAGGGTTACAGTGGCTAACATCATGGAAGAAAGCGTTGACCCCAACGTAATAGTGACTACAACATCAAATGCATTGATCTTGGAAAGTGTTCGCTTTCCTGAGATTCTGATAAAAAGAAAAAGTGCAAAATATGCAATGACCGAACAGATGGCCACACGTTGCAAACTTCCCCAATCGGTAAAAAATATATCTTCCATTTCCACTGAATTTATATCTGAGTATTATTTGTGCGTACTGGTTTTGCCGATTAATTCCGGAAATTCTGCGTAACCATCAGGCCATAGATTCCTCCATCGAGTATACCGATCCCTACCCGGCCGAACGACGCTTTCAGTATGTTCGCGCGGTGCCCCGGTGAATCCATTAATCCCTGGTGTGCTATCGCCAGGGTTTGTGCCAGCGCCAGGTTCTCTCCAGCCGTTCGAAAGCTGATATCGGCTTGCTTGATTCGGTCAAAAGGGGTATGCCCATCCGGTGAAACATGAGAAAAATAAGAGCGGGCAAACATATCGCGGCTATGCATGCGCGCCACTTCACGCAATAATGTATCGGCTACCAGAGCATTCAAGCCTTCCTTCGCCCTTTCCTCATTGATCAGCGTTAGCATCTCCGCTTCGAGCGTCTCCCTCACTTTCGGATCTGATACTGAGAAAGGCAATTGAATCTTTTCTTTTGAACCCTCCTCGATTATGGTCATTTGCATGGTTCTGTTAATCGCCTGCTTCAGTTCAGGCTTCATGCCCTCTTCCACCTTTTCAATCTGTAGGGTCAGGTATTGTGCGATGCCGCTGTCGCGCGTAGTGTTAACCACCCCGTCCGTAATAGGTAAGGTAAGGAGCACCAGCGAAAGCAATGCCGCATAGAGCAGTCCGTTAACCGCTCCCGGCAGCAAGCCCGCTATTTTATTAAGGCGGTTCTCGTGCACCTCCACAGGGATATTCACCAGAAAAAGGTTGAAAAGATACGAGAAGAGGACGCCGCTGACAATCAGGCACAGGAAAATCGACAAAGGCATTACCCAGGTTCCTTCATCCATCACATTCAGCAATAGCCGGGCGACATGCGGATATAAAAAGAGGGTAAGAATCAAACTCCCGATCCATGATAGCAGTCCTGCCAGGCTGAGCACAAAGCCCCTGGCAATACCATTGATAATACTGAACCCGATGACAAGAATCAGGATAATGCTTACAATATTCATTCAAACTCCTCCGGTGATGTTCCCCGAAAAGCATCCAGGCGCTCTACCCGATCCAGTTCAATCCGTTTTCCTGTGCGCGCCGATTCGTAGATGGCTTCAATTATTCGGTGATCTTGCAGACCTTCTTCTCCCGGCGTGTAGGGCTGCTTGTCGTTCATCACGCAGAGCGACATATGGTCCATCTCAGCAGCAAACTGATCGGTTTCACCCATGTCGGGCTGTACCGCCGTCTCTACGCCATCCTTCGCATGCGAACCTTTCATCTGCAGCCGCTCGTAAGCAAACGCAGGGTCGAGGCCGAACCAGCCTTCCTCCGCATAGCAACGGTAATTTCGAGATTGATGAACCGCATAGCTGGTAGAACAATTAGCACGTACGCCACTCGGGAAGTGCAATTGAAACAGCACTTCCTCTTCCACCTCACGGAAACGCTCGTCGCCCGGGTGACTGAAAACGGATGCCATTACCGCCTCGGGCTCTTCCCCTAACAAAAAGCGGATGGTGTTTAAACAGTAGATACCAATATCGGGCATTGCACCACCCCCACCCAATGCTTTCTTCAGTCGCCATTGGTCTGGGTCGCCTAAATTTTGAGTGTTCACGGAGTCAATCAGCTTTACCTCGCCAAATTTCTTCTCGCGTACCCATTCCATCGCCAGGCGATTCAGCGGCTCGTACTGAATCCGGTAAGCGATCATCAGCTTTCGGTTTGCTTCCCGGCAGGCATCGATCATTTGCTGCGCCTCAGCGGCACTGGTAGCCATCGGCTTTTCACACAACACATGCTTCCCTGCCTTTGCAGCACGAATGGTGAACTCAGCATGCATGCTGTTTGGCAGCACAATGTAAACGATATCAATCTCCGGATTATCCGCGATGCTGTCGAAATTATCGTAGTTGTAAACACTATTTTGGCCAAGGCCGTATTGCTTTGCGATGGTTTGCGCCTTTTGTTCATCGCCACTCACCAGGGCAACCAGTTTTGAATGCTTACAGGAGGCAAAGGCTGGCACAAGCTCTTCCAACGTCAGTTTTCCCAATCCCACCAGCGCATATCCCAAACGCTTTTCCGGCGCCTGAGGGTTTGGAATTTCACCTGCCTGCGCTTCGGAGTCGGCGTGCATGGGCTTTAGTTTTACTTCATTCTTCATATATCAGGGGCTGTTTCGTTCGTTTATATCTAAACATAGGCGCCCTTTTATTGTTTGCCATGGAAAGGACGACCTATGATAGATACCTGGTACAAGAACATGATCATGTACTCTGTGGATGTGGAGCTGTTTTACGACTCAAACGGTGATGGCATCGGCGATATACAAGGATTAAGCCAACGACTCGATTACCTGGCAGGCATGGGAATCAA
>DAIRDA010000071.1:0-5458 GCA_036796375.1 Albibacterium sp. | reverse complement strand
CTCGATTTCGACCGAAAGGATGTGCCGCTCATTGGCGAAGAAAATACGATATGGAGCTACGACAAGGAGGCTAAGCTTTATTATCTGCATCGCTTCTATAAAGAACAACCCGACCTTAACCTGGCAAATCCGGAGGTCCGTCGGGAAATCCTGCGAATCATCGGATTCTGGCTGAAGCTTGGCGTTTCCGGCTTCCGGGTCGACGCAGCAGAAATGATGGTCGAGCCCTATGGTCTCAAAGAGGTAACTAAAAAAGACCTGATCGGATTTCTAGCTGAAATGCGAAGTTATACCTCCCTGCGAAAAGGAGATGCAATTCTGCTCGCCGAGACCAATATCGCGTTCGAGCGAATGGATACCTATCTGAAGGAGAGCGATAAGATGCATATGCTTTTCAACTTCAATATGAACCAACTGCTGTTTCTCTCCATGGCCCGAAAATCGGCCAGACCCTTGTATAAAGCACTCGACAAGCTTCCGGCGCTCGGCAGAGGCAATGAATACCTGAACTTCCTGCGCCACCACGACGAGCTTTCTTTAAAACTACTTTCTGAAAAAGAATACCAGGACGTGTTGGAAGTATTCGCACCCGAGGAAAACATGCAGATCTTTGAACGGGGTATCCGGAGGCGACTTGCCCCGATGCTTGAAAACGACCGGCAGCGACTGGAACTTGCCTATAGCCTTTTATTCAGTTTACCGGGTGTACCCATGATACGCTACGGAGAAGAAATTGGCATGGGCGATAACCTGAGGCTCAAGGGGCGCGACAGCGTACGCACGGCGATGCAGTGGACCGACAGTTCGAACGGGGGTTTTACTTCCAAAACCGGGCGCATTCCAAATCCGGTTATATCGACCGGTGACTACAGTTACGCCGAAGTGAACGTGGCAAAACAACACCGCGACGAAAATTCCTTTCTGAACTGGCTGGAGCGGCTGATTGCTGCCCGAAAACAGTGCCGTAAAATCGGCACCGGAAAGGTAGAAACTTTCAAAATGAACAACGACCAGCTTTTTGTTCATGCTTTCAATCATTCCGACGACCAGATTGTATTTATCCATAACCTGTCAGATCAGGAAGCAGTGGTAGAGAAAAAAGATATTCCGGTATTTGAAGGCGACTATTTCAAGTTCTTTGCCGATAAGCGCGTGAAGAACGAAAACGGAAACCTGATTATCAACCCCTACGGCTATATATGGCTTAAAAATTTACCGCATTAATCGTTTAGATACATGACCCGAATTGCCTACCACGCATCGCATGAACAATTTTCGCCCTCGCAACTGTTACGCTACTGCCAGTTGGCAGAGCAGGCCGGTTTTCAGGCAATTAACAGTTCCGATCATATTAAACCCTGGAACCACCAACAAGGTGAAAGCGGATTCGCTTTCGCCTGGCTGGGAGCGGCCATGCAAGCTACCCGCCTGCCTTTCGGTATGGTATGCGCCCCGGGCCAACGCTATCATCCGGCCATCGTAGCTCAGGCTTTTGCTACACTGGGCGAAATGTTCCCTGGACGCTTTTGGGCGGCGCTTGGAAGCGGTGAAGCCATTAACGAAAAAATCACCGGCGAGCCATGGCCCTCTAAAGCAGAACGGAATGAGCGGCTGCTCGAATGCTATCAAAGCATCAAACGACTGTTAAAAGGCGAAACCGTCAATATCGATTCTCATATCCATATGCGCGATGCCAAGCTGTATACCCTTCCCAAAGAAGAACCGCTCCTGGTTGGAGCCGCCGTAACGAAGGAAACCGCTGAATGGATGGGAAGCTGGGCGGATGGTATGATTACCGTGAATAAGCCTTACGAGGAACTGAAAGAGGTGGTAGATGCATTTCGCGCGAATGGCGGAGAAGGCAAACCCATGTTTATCAAAACGCAGCTTTCATACGCCGAATCGAAGGAACAGGCAGAGCAGGAGGCCTATGATCAATGGAAAACCAATATTTTTCACAGCAGCTTACTGGCTGATATTGACAGCGTGGAAGATTTCGAACAGATAGCGGCTAACGTGGAGCCCGCCGACCTGCACGCTTCGGTCAGAATTTCTGCCGATCTGGAAGAACACCGTCACTGGATTGAACAGGATATCGCCATGGGCTTTTCAACCATCGTACTTCATAACGTAAATCTGCGACAGGAAACGTTTATCCACGATTTCGGCAAACTTATCGGCGATCTCACCTAAAATATTATTTGGCCCTAAGCGGCATCGGAGCACGCTTAAAGGAATAATATTGCTGAAGGAAATAACTGCACACGGTTACGATCATCGTCGTTACTACGGCCGAAGGCGTGGGGTACCAGCCAAACTGCTCTACAAATAGTTTTATAAAAACATAATTCAACCCAATTCCCAGCAGGGCGACCATAAAGTAGCGAAATAACTGGAAGCGACGTTTCAAATAGGAACCCTCGAAAACCACAAACAGGTTCAGGTAAAACCCGATGGGAAATGTGATGGCGAAAGCGATTAAAAAGGCTGCGATGTGGGGACTAATAGCTACGTTCGACAGGTAAAGAATCTTTTTTTGAAGTACAAAGTTGTACGCAACAAAGTAGATCAAAATATTGAGAGCCATGTTAGAGCCGCCGCATGCTGCATAGCGGAACTGCTTGATGGGTAAAAATGGAAAGAATAAGCGATGGATCTGTTCGAGAAGGGTTAGGATGAAGGAACGGAATTTTTCATGAATATCTCTAAGCATGCAGGGAAACGGTATTAATGGCAATTTACTTTTTTTCTAAAGATAATTATTCAAACCGAAATCCTACATTAGCGCAGCCGGAAAAGATTTTTTTGTAATGCAAAACAGCTGGAAAAAAACATTCGCCATCATTTGGATCGGGCAGTTTATGTCGATGCTCAGCAGTTCGGCAGTCAACTTTGCCATCCTGATCTGGCTCACCCTCGAAACCGGCTCGGCAGAGGTACTCGCCTATTCGGCTATCGCGGCATTGATGCCCCAAGCACTCATCGGCCCCTTCGCAGGTGTATATATTGATCGTTGGGACCGCAAACGGACCATGATTATCGCCGACGGATTTATTGCATTCTGCACCCTCTGCATGTCACTCCTTTTCTTTTTCGGACATTTCGAGCTTATTTTTATCTACCTCATTCTGGCTTTGCGTTCCGTTGGCACCGCCTTCCATGCGCCGGCTATGCAAGCCTCGGTTCCTTTGCTGGCGCCCAAAGACGAACTTTTACGCATCGCGGGAATCAATCAAACCATCCAGTCAGTATCCAACATTGCCGGACCCGCCCTGGGTGCGCTCGCCATTGGTTTGCTCGATATCGCGCAGGTGCTCTTGCTCGACATCGGCGGTGCCCTCATCGCCATCCTAACCCTCAGTTTTGTACGTATTCCCAATCCCGATCAGGCCGATCAGGATAAAGCCAGTGTAAAGCAAGTAATTCGCGATATTCGGATCGGCGTGAGGGCGGTAACTGTTGATAAAGGGCTCGCTTACATGTTTTTCTTCTCCATTGTCGCTACCTTCTGCATTATGCCGGTGGCGGTTCTCTTCCCTCTGATGACACTCCAGCACTTTGGAGGCGGAAAATATGAGATGAGTGTGATCGAAATCGCATGGGGAGTAGGCATGCTCGCCGGCGGCGGTATTTTGGGCATATTCAAACCCTCTGTCCGAAAAGTCATCCTGCTTAATTGCATGCACCTGTTATTAGGAGCAACCCTGGCCACTTCGGGCTTGCTTCCCGGCAATCAGTTTCTTTTGTTTACCTTTTTGACCATCGCTGGCGGCGTAGCCGCATCGGTGTTCCATGCAAGTTTCACCACCATCGTTCAGGAAAAAGTAGACGCCTCCATGCTGGGCAGGGTATTTTCCATGTACTTCAGCATCGCCCTTTTGCCATCGGTAATCGGCTTAATGGGCACCGGCTTTATTGCCGACCATATCGGCATTACGCTTACCTTTGTAATCTTAGGAACGGCGGTAGCGCTGATCGGCCTCATTTCTTTTTTCGTCCCCTCACTGATGAAACTCTAGCTCAGGTATCCAACCGTTCCCTCTTCGTGAAAACATAGGCATTGGCCGGGAACATTAGAATCATCAGAAAAATACAGCAGATACCCATTTCCAGCAATTCCGCGTTCTTCCCGCTCGGAACGAGCCCAATCATCGCAAACAATACCACAGCAGCGATAATTTGCCGCAATCGCGGAACCGGCACACCCGCCCACTCCGTAAACCGCACCACCCGGCCCTGTTTCTGATACAGGATCGGGAGAACGATCAGGTAAAAACCAATAACAATCGTCAGCACGAAAGAAAAAAGAATTCGGTTAACCTTATGTCCGCTAACCACCAGGTTATGCAGATTCGTTTCTTTTTGAGCATTGTTTTCCAGGAAGAACTCGGAACTCTCAATATCCAGTACCCGCTGGCCCCAGCTAATCTCCTCGCCGGCCACGAAGAAACTGAAGATCGCCGCTATCAACATCGTTGTGCTAAACATCCGGCTGCGATACGAAGAAACCCGGCGGAGGTAACCGATAATCACGACAATGGCAATCAGCAAAGGAACCAGCGTGAAATTTTCCAGCAAGCCGTCTTCTACCGTATAAACCTCCTCGAACCATTGCCTGTCGATTCTGGAAGCGATAATACCACCCAGGGTAACCAAAAAAACAAGAAGATACACCAGCTTTTCCACAAGCGGGAACTGAAAACGCGAGGCATTCGCCTGATCCAATTTCATAAAGAACTATTTGAACACAATATTAAACAAGCTTCAAAGTTATTAAATTACAAACATTTTGTAACCCACAACAACATCTCATGACGCTGAACCGACTAATTGTAACCTGTTTCCTTCTCATTTTTTTGACCGCTGCATCTTGTGGCAATGTCGGCACCCCTGTTAATAACATCGACTCCACTGTATACCAGTCGGATAACCTCATCATTAAGAAAATTAGCAAGAACACCCTGCAACACATTTCCTACCTTCAAACCAACGATTTCGGGAAAGTAGCGTGCAATGGAATGATCGCTATAGACGGTAAGGAAGCGATTGTGTTCGATACACCTGCCGACTCCGGAAGCTCGAGCGAGCTGATCGACTATTTACGCAGCGAGATGCGCTTAAACATAAAAGCCGTGGTTGCCACCCACTTTCATGCAGACTGCATCGCAGGGCTCGAAGTGTTCCATACCAACAACATTGATTCCTACGCTCATCGGGCCACCATCGACCGGATGAAAGAAGCGGGCCTTCCGAACCTTCCGCAGCGTGCGATCGATCATCACATGGAAATAGCGCTCGGCGAAACAAAGGTCGAAGCGCGCTTTGTGGGTGAAGGACATACATCCGATAATATCGTCGGCTATTTCGCCAAAGATCAGATTCTGTTCGGAGGATGCCTGATCAAGGAAGAGGGGGCATCCAAAGGAAATCTGGAAGACGCTAACGTCGCTGCCTGGCC
>DAIRDA010000070.1:0-10128 GCA_036796375.1 Albibacterium sp. | reverse complement strand
GAACCTAACATAGGAAACTCATTCCGAAGCGACAATAACTTGATTTTTCAATCTATTTTTTTATCTTGAAAAACTCTTAATACCACGGCGATCAATGCAAAACTGGAACTTAGATAATGTTTTGAAGGTAGTTCAATATGCTGAAACGCCCGGCTGCTCCGATAAAATCTTCGAGGTTCTGAAAAGCAGCGGTCAGCCTGTCGAGATTCACCGGTTTAACCAGCTATCTCAAGTTTTAGATTTTCTGGAAGGGTCGTCGGTGGATATCATTATTGCGGAGCATATTTTGCCTTCGCCTGTTCCCCTACAAATTCTTAGTTTTCTACAACAGCGATCATTGGAGATCCCCTATGTTCTGGTAACGAACTTTATTTCTGAGGAAAGTGCCCTTGAACTTTTTCTTCATGGAGCCGACGATTATGTACTAAGCGATCGTTTGTACCGCTTATCCTTGATTCTAAAAAAGCTCCGCGAGAGGCGTCGACTTCAGGAAGAGAAGGTGGATCTGAAAAGTCAGCTCCAATCGAATGAAAAGAGATTTCGTGCAATCATAGAACACGGCGCCGATGTGGTGATGGTGATGGATTCCGCGAGGAAAATTACATACGTTTCGCCTTCCATTGAACGAGTGCTTGGTTATACCCATACAGAAGCGATAGATTTCAAACGCGAATCTATTTTTCATCATGAAGACATCGATCTCTTTGAGTCGCAATATAAACTAAGCCTGGGGCAACCGGGAAGTGTAGTAGGACCCTTCGAAATCAGGATTTTTGATAAAGAGAGTAAATGCCGTTGGTTTCAAGCGAAGTTCAATAATCTTCTGCACGTTGCGGAAGTCGGCGGGACCGTCCTTTATTTTCAAGACATAGGATCCCAAAAAGAAGCAGAGAAGGTCAATTTTCTGACGAGCATGCTGTTGGAGGATGAACGTGGCCGTTTTTATGAACTTCTATCGAATGCCCCGGCTGGAATGGGGATTCTGAGCGGACCCAACCACGTTTTTCAGATGATTAACTCATACTATTACGAAATGATCGGCAAGAAGGACGTTATAGGCTTGCCGCTGGCAGAGGCACTACCTCATCTGGGGAAGCAAGGTTTCATCTCGATGCTTGATGGAGTTTACAAAACTGGCAAAACCGCTACCGGGCTGGAGATGAAGGCCACGGTTTTCGATCATAGCACGGGTGACCCTATCGATATTTATATTAATTTCATTTTTCAGGCATACCGGAATCTCCAGGGCGACATCGAGGGGACGTTCTTTTTTATAAACAACGTAACAGAGCAGGTTCTTTCCCGCCAGGTAGTGGAGGAAAGCGAGCGAAGGTATAAGCAAATTGTAGAGACCGCCCAGGAAGGAATATGGCTGATCAATGAGTTTGGTATAACGGTGTTTGTCAACAAGAAGTTGTGCGAAATTTTGGGTTTTGAAGAACAGGAGATTTTGGGTGCGCATTATACCAGCTTTCTTGCACGCGGTTACGGCGAGGATGAAATGCTTCAGTGGGAGAGAAGTGAGAGCAGGCAATTCGATATGCAATTCTTCACGAAGGCTGGTGCCCCTGTCTGGACAACAATATCGTCGAACAGTATGTACGATGATGATGGCGAGTATCGGGGTACGATGGCCATGGTTTCCGATATTACAGACAAGAAGAAGTTAGAGGAGCTTCTGGAAAAGGCCACCACAATGGCGCGGATAGGCAGCTTTGAGGTAGACATGTTATCTAACAAGTTATTCTGGTCAAATATAACCAGGGAGATACACGAAGTAGCGGTTGATGCTGAGCTGGATTTCGATACTGCTACCCGATTTTTTAAGGAAGGCCTCAGTCGTGATTTGGTTCAAAACTCGTTTCGGGCGACGTTTACAAAAGGTACACCGCTCGACCTCGAGGTACAGATTGTGACCGCGAAGGGGAACGAACGATGGGTGCGCCTGATAGCCGAAGCGGAGTTTATCAACGGTCAATGCTCCAAGATGTATGGAAGTATACAGGATATCGATGCTCAGAAGAACGTTGAGATTGAATTGTTGAGGACCATCAACGAAAAAGAAGATATTCTGGAAAGTATTGGCGACGGATTTATTACCGTAGATCGGGAATGGAGAGTTACGTACTGGAATAAGATGGCCGAAATATTCGCTCAGGTAAAAAAATCTGAAATTTTAGGCAACATCCTTTGGGATACCGTTCCTCACCTGATCGATTCTCCACTCTACCTGCCCTTTCAGAAAGCCATGTCGACCCGTACCGTTCAGCAAGCGGAGGCCATCTACAAGCCAACCAACCGCTGGTACGACAATACGGTTTTTCCATCGCCCACGGGTCTTTCCATATTTTTCAGGGATATTACCGAACGGAAAGAATCAGATATCAAGTTGATGGAGTTGAATGAGGAACTCCGGAAGTATACAAGCGAACTTATTATTTCCAATAAAGAACTCGAACAGTTTTCCTACATCATTTCTCATAACCTGCGGGCACCGGTTGCTAATATAAAAGGACTGCTGGAAGCGATGGACGATGATTCGAATCCGGAAGAAGTTCAGCGTACCTTACGTGAGTCGCTTTCCTTGTCGGTGCACGCACTGGATGATGTCATTACTGACCTCAACAGCATACTGAAGGTAAAGACAGAAGTGAAGGAAAGAAAAGAACAGGTCGGCTTTGATCCACTGATTCAACAGATCCAGGCGAGTGTACAGAATATAATCCGTGAGGAGCATGTTACCATCGAGACGGATTTCAGGGAGGTTGCAGAACTTTTCACCCTGAAAAGCTTTTTATACAGTATTTTTTATAACTTGATATTAAATAGTATCAAATATCGTCAGTCAGATAAGCCACCCGTTATACGGGTTAGAAGTGCTGTGGAGGAGGGGCATATTGTCGTGTATTTTTCCGACAATGGAATGGGCATCGACCTAAGCAGGGGAAGCGAAGAGATTTTTGGACTCTATAAAAGATATCATACGCATAAGGAAGGTAAAGGGCTGGGACTGTTTATGGTAAAGTCGCAAATGGCAACGCTTGGAGGGTCTATTACGGTGAAGAGTGAGGTGAATTATGGAACGGAATTTAAATTGGTATTTCCGTTTAAGAACTAAGCAGAGAGATTTTTTATGAATTTTTTTTATGAATTTATTGTAGTCGACGACGATGCAATCAGTAATCTGATCAGCGAGCTAACGATCCGGAGAACCTGGAAAGACGCCCCTGTACATCTTTTTACCGAGCCCGAGAAAGCCATGGAGTATATCGACAGTATCGAGATTGGTGCGGGCACTACGTTCGGCCTGTTCTTGGATATCAATATGCCTAGCATGACCGGATGGGAGTTTTTAGAACATTTTGCCCAGCGGCCAAGATCGATCACTAATAAGTTTAAAATCTTCATGCTTTCTTCTTCCATAGACGATCGCGACCGCCAAAGAGCGCTGTCCAATCCGATGGTCTCAGGTTTTTTGAGCAAGCCCCTTACTACATCAGCAACAAGTAATTTATTTGATTAAAACAGATCAATCTTTTAATATATTCCTTGCAATCTTCTAATCTTGATTACCTTTGCGTATGCTTACGCCAAAAAAGAACGTACTCCTTACAGATGATGATGCCGCGGTGCTGGATGTAATGACCATAATTCTGGAGGAGGCTGGCTATTCCGTCAGCCAGGCCCGGAATGGAGAAGACGTCCTTTCCAGCGAAAAACATCAGCCCGATTTAATTCTGTTGGATCTTGCGATGTCAGGAATGAACGGAAGTGTAGTATGCGAGCACTTGAAAAGCCAGGCTGCTACTCAACATATCCCTGTAATCATTGTGTCAGCCAACAACGACATTCAAGAGATTTCAGAACGCGTTGGAGCCGATGGTTACTTATCGAAGCCCTTCGATATGGATGACCTGGTAAGCACCGTCGAAAAATACATTGGTTAGAAAAAATATCTCATGCCCGATTCTAAAGGTACGGTAGTAGGTCTGTTCAAGGATCGAAAGCGTACGAATATTCTTAGCGTTCCGGAACAACAGTTGATTTCTTATTTCGTTCAGAAGCTTCCTCCCTGGATCAGTCCGGATCGCTTAACAGCGATCGGGATGGCCGGATCTGCCATGGTTTTGCTAAGTTTCGTGCTGGCTTACTACGGAAGCCAGTTGTTTTTGCTCCTGGCCGTTGTCGGTCTTTTTATCAATTGGTTTGGCGACTCGCTCGATGGGCGCGTGGCGTATTACCGGGGTATTCCACGTAAATGGTACGGCTTTTCGCTCGATATCATTATGGATTGGATAGGCACTGTTCTGATCGGGCTTGGTTATTTCTTTTACGCGAAAGACGGCTATGAAGTGGTGGCTTTTGCCCTGGTCGTGTTGTATGGCTGGGCAATGATTATTTCCCAGCTTCGCTATAAAATCACGGATAAATATACCATCGACGCCGGGATTGTCGGGCCAACGGAGATACGCGTTGTAGTTTCAGCGATTATTTTAATCGAAATGTTTTTCTTCAACACCATCCACTTTTTTGTGATTGCCATCTGCGCCATCTTATTCGTCATCAATATTGTGGATACGAAGAAACTGCTTAAGCTCGGCGATCTTCGCGATGAGGAAGAGCGGCTTGCTAAGTCGAAAGAGATGTAAATTTCATTGCTTTGAAGAAGAAGTTTTCGCTCCTGGTGTTTCTTAAGGCGCAGGCCTCAGCCTTTATCGGCGGATTGGCGGATTATGGTATTATGATCGCCTGTACCGAACTTCTTCATATTCATTATACCATTTCCATTCTGATAAGCGGCATTCTGGGCGCAGTAATAAACTTTCTGATCAATAGGAAGTGGACTTATAAGGCAGAGAATTCGCCCGTCGGCTCGCAAATTTTCAAATTTATCATTGTCGTGCTGGGCAGCGTCCTGTTAAAATCCGGAGGCACCTACCTGCTTACCAATTGGTTAGCGCTCGATTATAAATTCAGCAGAATTCTTACGGATTTGGTTGTCTCACTCGGTTTCAACTATACCCTTCAAACCTTTTGGGTATTCAAAGCAGGAAAGCACTCGGAAGAGACTGCTTAATCGAAGAAACTGCTTAATCGGAAGAACCCGCTTAACTTACCATTTTGGCGACTCGTCGGTATTCGCCGGTAATTCTACCCTCTCTGCTTCACTTAAGGCAAGCGAGAGGAGAAAAGTAGATTCTTCTTTCGCAAGCACACTATGCGGAATCTTTTTATGCAATGCAAGCATCTGTCCGGCTGCAAGTTCCACGGTTCGCTGAGCTGTTGTAAACTCAATAAATCCTTCAAGAACCTGAACGCTAATGGTGCCGGGAGCGGTATGCGTTTTCATCTCTGCGCCCTTATGCAAAGCAATCAGAATTATCCGAAGTTGATCCGACTTAAAAAGGGTGATGGCATTCCGCTCACCTTCAATAAATGCTTTTTCTTCTTTAATCTGTTTTTTAAAGGATTCCAGATCCATGAGTACCATGTCTGCATTCAATAGTCGGTCGCCTTCCGGGCGCTGAGGTGTGGAAGAGTTATGTTTTACGTCAGTCATGTTGTTGTGTGTGAATTATCAATTTGAGCAGTTATGCGTACTAACAGCCCAAATGCATATAGGTTATAACACGATTTCGCCCGGAATGTTTGTTATAACCTATACGCGTCTGGCTTAAACGGCCTATTGACTCCTTTCTCGGAAATCGCTTATCGCTCTTATCTCTGCTGTGTCTAAAGATGTTTAAGCACTTTCGCCTCGTGAGAGAAGATGATCTCCTCGGCGATATTGGTAATCTGATCGCCCACACGTTCCAGCTTCCGGATAATCGAAAGAAAATTCAGTCCCTGCTCAATCCTGCTCATGTCGGCCCCGATGTATTCGGCAATGTTTTGGGTGGCCTGCATATTAATTTCATTCAGAATTTCATCTTTCTTAAAAATAGTTCTGGCAAGCTTCGTATCCTCGTTGATATATGCCTGCAGTACATCGCGCATGATGACGGTAGCCGCGTCATACATTTCGTGAATGCCTGTTACGGTAAGCAGCTCTTTGTCGAAGGCTTCGTTCTCACTGATGATATGTTTACAAATTCCTTCCGCCAAATCGCCTATCCGCTCCAGGTTGGTGTTTATCTTCAGCGTAGCCAATACGGTGCGCAGATCGCTCGCTACAGGGCTGTATAGCGCGAAAAGGTCTTCACAGTCGCTGTCAATCCGAAGTTCTATAGCGTTGACACGCTTTTCATTGGCGATTACTTCCCTCGCTAAATCCTTATCATTCGTGATAAGCGCCTGATAGGCCTTTTCAATTTGCGATTGCACCAGTACCCACATATTGGTAGTGGTTTTTTTAAGCTGTTCGAGTTGTTTATCTAAATGTATCATGTAGTTCCTAGTGGTTAATGCTATCCAAAGCGTCCGGTAATATAGTTTTCGGTTTCAACTTTTGATGGGTTGGTAAATATCTTTTCTGTCAGGTCGTATTCGATTAGTTGCCCCATATAAAAGTAGGCCGTTTTATCGCTAATCCGGGCTGCCTGCTGCATATTGTGCGTAACAATAACAATTGTAAAGTTGTTCTTCAGATCGTGAATAAGTTCTTCGATTTTGGTCGTGGAAATAGGATCGAGTGCCGAAGCTGGTTCGTCCATCAACAAAACGGAAGGCTTTACAGCAATCGCACGGGCGATACATAAGCGTTGCTGTTGACCGCCCGACAGAGCCATGGCCGATTTATGCAGATTATCTTTTACTTCCTCCCATAGCGCGGCATGCTTCAGTGCATATTCAACGGTTTCATCGAGCACCGCCTTATTCTTTTCCCCATTAATTTTAAGTCCGAATGCTACGTTCTCGTAAATGGTTTTTGGAAAAGGATTAGGTTTCTGGAATACCATACCCACTTTCTTACGATATTCAAAAATGTCAATTTCATTTTTATAAATATCCACGTTGTCGATAAGAACCTCGCCTTGAATCGTAACGCCTTCAATCAAATCGTTCATTCGGTTGAAACAGCGCAAAAAAGTAGACTTGCCACATCCTGATGGCCCGATAAAGGCGGTGACCGTATTTTCCAGCATGGTAATGGAAACATCCCTCAGGGCCTGCTTCTGACCATAGAACAAATTCAGGTTTCGGCTTTCTAATTTGTATTCAGGGTTCAATTCTAGTGACTTGTTTTTTTGTACCATTTGTTTCGAAGATAGATGGCTATTCCATTTAAAATAAAGGTGAATAACAATAAGACAATAATGCCGGCAGCAGCGTTCATAACGAAGCCATGTTGCGGTCTGGATGTCCAGTTAAAAATTTGAATCGGTAAGGATGTATACTGATCCAGCGGCCCTTCCGGAATAAAAGGAACATAGGCAAGGGCGCCGACAACGATCAGAGGGGCCGTTTCGCCAATCGCGCGGGAGGTCGATAATATAATACCCGTCATGATTCCGCCAAACGACGCCGGAAGCACCACCCGACGGATGGTTTGCCATTTGGTTGCCCCCAGTCCGTACGCCGCCTGGCGCAATGAATCCGGAACCGCTTTAATGGCTTCCCGCGTAGAAACGATAATGATGGGCATAATCAGCAGCGACAGCGTCAGAGAGCCGGCCAGAATGCTATTTCCCAAATTCATCATTCTCACAAACACCTGCAGACCCAAAATACCATAAATTACCGAGGGTACACCTGCCAGGTTTGAAATATTGATTTCAACAAAGCGGGCCAGCCGGTTTTTCTTTCCATATTCCTGCAGGTAAATACCCGCCAGAATGCCAATCGGCAGCGCTACCAGTAAGGTGAAAATCAGCAGGCTGATCATTCCCGCCAGCGCTGTATAAATTCCCGACATTTCAGGGTGGCGCGAGGGCAGGTTTGTGAAGAACGACCAATCAAGCCGCGTGGCGCCCTTGATAATAATATCAATGAGTAGAACCGCCAGCGTCAGAAGTGCAAAGGCTGTACAGCCAATGGCGAATGCCTGAAAGATTTTATCTTTCATTCGCGAGGAGATAAAGGGCTTCTTAGTCATACCGGTTTTGATATTTTTTCTGAATCCAGAAGGACACGTTGTTCAAAATAAAAGTAAAGGCAAATAAGGTTATACCAGCCGCAAAGATGGTACGATACTCCAGCGAATCTTGCGGAACGTCCCCCATACTCACCTGCACAATATAGGTGGTAATGGTTTCAACCGACTCCAGCGGATTGAGCGTTAAATTCGGTTGTTGCCCCGCGGCTATCGCCACAATCATGGTTTCACCCAGCGCCCTTGAAATCGCCAGAATGATGGATACAATAATGCCCGAACTCGCCGCAGGCACCATCACACGAAAGGCGGTCTGCAGTTTGTTTGCTCCCAATCCGTACGAGGCCTCGCGCAAGGAACCAGGAACCGCTCGTAAGGCATCCTCGCTCAGCGAAGTAATGTAAGGAATAATCATAATCCCCATCACAATTCCCGGCGAAAGGGCATTGAATCCAGCCAGGTTGGGAATAAAGGTTTGAAGCAAGGGGGTCACGAACTGCAATGCGAAGAAACCGTAAACCACTGTAGGGACAGCAGCCAGAATTTCCAGAATAGGCTTTACCGCCGCTGTGAATTTTCTGGATGCATATTCATTCAGGTAAACCGCTATGCTCACACCTACCGGCACCGCAATCAGGCTGGCAATTAATGTCGTTAATACCGTTCCGGACAGAAGCGGTAGAATTCCAAAGTGTTTATCGGCGAACAGGGGAGTCCATTCCGTATCGGTTATAAAATCAAGGAAGGAAACTTCCGCGAAAAACTTTACAGTATCGATGGATAGCACCAGAATGATACCTACGGTGGTGAGCACAGATATCAGGCTGCACATCACCATCAACATTTCAATAAATTTTTCCGATTTAGCAGATGATCTGGCCATTATTCAGCTTCTTGTTTAAGTAGTTCGAAAAGATTTGCACCCACCACAGATTTATTTTCAAAGACAGATCCGGTTTTCCCCTTCAGGAATTTATCGTACGATAAACGATAAACCTCGTCGGGTAATGCAACATAGCCAACTTCACGTGCCAGTGTTCCTGCATTTTCCAGGTAGAATTTAATGTATTCCTGAACAACCGCTGATTTCGCTGACACCGCATTCACATAAATGAATTCCGGCCGGCTAAGCGGCTGGTATTTCCCGCTCTGCACCGACTCGTCGGTTGGCAATATCGCTTCGCTTTGCGCATCCACCTTAATCGGAACCAGCTTCAACTTGTCTTTATTTTCAGAGAAGTAGGCAAGCCCGAAATAGCCCAGGCCATTTCTGTCGGTCGACACACCCTGCACAAGCACATTGTCGTCTTCACTGGCGGTATAGTCGCCCCTGGATGCCTTGGCCTCTCCGTTAATGGCCTCCGTAAAATAGTCGTACGTGCCTGAACTCGTACCGGCTCCATATAAGTTAAGTGGCCGGTTGGGCCATTCCGGGCGGATTTGATTCCAGCGAGTGATTTTGCCCTGACTTTCAGGTGCCCACATGGTTTTCAATTCCGCTACCGTTAAATAGTCAACGAAGTCGTTCAGCGGACTTACCACGACGGCAAGGCCGTCGTACGATACAGGGATTTCAATAAATTCAATTCCAGCCGCTTTGGCTTGCTTTATTTCACTGGCGCTGATCGGTCGCGAGGCGTTACTGATATCGATCTCGTTTCTCATGAATTTTTTGAAGCCCCCGCCGGTTCCCGACACACCAACTGTAACCCGGATGTCGGGCTTAATTTTACGAAATTCTTCTGAAACAGCCTCGGTTAGAGGATAAACCGTGCTGGACCCATCGATATTTATTTTGCCTTCGTAAGATTTGAAGCACGAACAGAATAGTATCAGACAGAAAAATAAGATCTGGTAGCGAAAGGGTTTTCGGGTTGTCATATCGTCAGCAAAGGTATTAAGGAAATGTATCCTCTGTATTACGGCTATGTTAAGTTAATGTTAACAGTTTTTCTGAAATAATGTTAGTTGATTGTAAATACTTTATGGTATTTTTGCGAAATATAATTGGTAATTTTCTTATAAATAACTAATTATTATTGTTTAACTTGCCATTTGTTACAGAGGCGGACGATTTGATGAAACTTTTACTAGCG
>DAIRDA010000069.1:0-10299 GCA_036796375.1 Albibacterium sp. | reverse complement strand
CTTAAGAATGTGACGATGGCGAAAATTTCTATCTTTTTATGCGTGTAGAGGTCGGCCAGCTTTCCGTAGATGGGCACGAAGGCCGTGGAGGCAACCAGATAGGAGGTGGCTACCCAGGAGAAGCGGTCGAGCCCCTGCAGGTCTTCCACAATTTTAGGCAGTGCAGTGGCGACAATGGTTTGATCGAGGGCCCCTAAAAACATTGCGAGAAGAATACCGATGAGGGTAAGCAGGGTAGAACGGCTCATAAAAATTCGATTTTTTAAAGATAGTTTTAATAATTATAATGCCAATAATCTTATCAATTTGAAGATTTTCTTGCAACAGGTGGCGCCACACATTATTTTTAAGACATGGAACTTTATAAGGAAAAATTATCGATCCACAAATGGGCCGAAGGAGACCGGCCCCGGGAAAAGCTCATGCAGCATGGACGCAGAACCCTGAGCGATGCGGAGTTGATTGCCATCTTGATTGGAAGCGGGTCGGCGGAAGAATCGGCCGTGGCCCTGAGCCAGCGGATTCTGAGTGACTGCGAAAATAACCTCAACAACCTGGGGTCGAAATCGGTCGAAGAACTTTGTGAATACAAAGGGATTGGCGAGGCCAAAGCCATTGCGGTGATTGCCGCCCTGGAACTGGCACGACGAAAGCAGGAAACAAAGCCGGAAAAAAGACCTAAAATTCAGTTTAGCGCGGATGTGAATCGCTGTCTGCGCTCAGTTTACGCCGATCTGGACCACGAGGAGTTCTGGATTTTATTGCTGAATCAGGCTAACCGGGTGATGGCCAAAAAACAGATCAGTCGCGGCGGGAGGGCAGGCACGGTGGTGGATGCGAAGATTGTTTTTGAAGCGGCCCTGAGGCACAAGGCGAGCGGTATTGTTTTAAGCCATAATCATCCTTCGGGCAACCTGGCGCCCAGTCCTCAAGACCGCGACCTGACCAAAGCGATGGTGAAAGCAGGTAAGCTGCTGAATATTCGGGTGCTCGACCATGTAATTTTCGGACATGATTCCTATTACAGCTTTTGTGATGAGGGCTTGATGTAAATTCTCCAAACTTCATGCATATTTATATCTTTGCATGAATTGTAATTTTAACGCATCCTGATGAAAATATCATATAATTGGTTGAAGGATTTCCTGAAAACCGATAAAACCCCTGAAGAATTATCAACCATACTAACGGATATCGGGCTTGAAGTAGAGAGCCTGGAATATACGGAATCCATTCCCGGCGGATTAGCGGGACTGGTGATTGCGGAGGTGTTGAGCTGTGAGCCTCATCCGGACGCCGACCGGCTGAGGGTGACGACGGTGAATAAGGGGGATGATGAGATTTTGCAGGTGGTATGTGGCGCGCCCAACGTAGCCCAGGGTCAGCGCGTGGTGCTGGCAGGGGTTGGGACAACGGTTTATCCGATAGAAGGGGAGCCCTTTAAAATTAAAAAATCAAAAATTCGCGGTCAGGTTTCTGAAGGAATGATTTGCGCCGAGGACGAAATAGGCCTGGGCCAGTCGCACGCCGGTATTATGGTTCTTCCGGCCGACGCGCCGATAGGGAAAGCTGCCAGCGAATATTTTGACCTGGATAACGATGCGGTTTTTGAAATTGGCTTGACGCCTAACCGCGCCGATGCGGCTTCGCACTTAGGAGTGGCGCGCGATATTGCTGCCTTCCTGAAAACAAGGATCGAAATGCCGCAGGTGGCCGAAGTAGCCGAAGGGGCCGGTCCGATCGCAGTCCGGGTAGACGACGCAACGCTTTGCCCGCGCTACAGTTCCCTGACCATCGAGGGTGTTCAGGTTGCTGAATCGCCCAAGTGGCTGAGAGAGCGTTTGCTGAGCATTGGTGTGCGGCCGATTAACAACGTGGTGGATATTACGAACTACGTATTGCATGAGCTGGGGCAACCCCTGCATGCTTTTGACGCCGCTAAGATTGCAGGCAAGCAGGTGATTGTGAAAACGATGCCCGAAGGCACAGCTTTTATCACGTTGGACGATGTTGAACGGAAACTGAGCGGAAAGGATCTGATGATTTGTGATACGGAAAACGCCCTTTGTATTGCGGGGGTTTTCGGCGGACAGCGTTCCGGCGTGACGGAGGGCACTACCTCGGTATTTCTGGAAAGCGCCTATTTCAATGCCGTATCGGTTAGAAAGACGTCGAAGTTCCATGCATTGAAGACGGATGCTTCCTTCCGTTTCGAGCGCGGAACGGATCCGGATATGACTGTTTTCGCATTGAAGCGTGCGGCGCGCCTGATTGTGGAACTGGCTGGCGGTACCATTCAGGGCGGCTTTTCTGATCTTTATCCTTCACCAGTGGCTCCTTTTAAAGTAAGTGTTTCTACCGGCAATGTGCGGAAGCTCATTGGTGCAGATATCAGCGATGAGGAGATTCGTTCGATCATCGAGGCGCTCGATATTCGGGTGGTTTCGGCCGAGGGGCCGAACCTTGAGCTGGAGGTGCCGCCTTACCGCGTGGATGTAACCCGTGAGGTTGATATTATTGAGGAAGTGCTGCGTATTTATGGGTATAACCAGATTGAGATAAAACAACAACTGAAGGCTTCGCTGAATCCTTCACCTAAACCCGACCGGGAGCTTGTACAGAACCAGATCGCTGATTTGCTGATTGGCAATGGTTTTAACGAGATACTGAATAATTCGCTGACGCGTATGGCTTATGCCGACAAGGAAGCCGAGGTGGTTCGCATTTTGAATCCGCTAAGCTCTGATTTGGATACCATGCGGCAGAACCTGCTGTTTCAGGGATTGGAGGCAATTTCTTATAACCAGAAACGCAAGACGAGCGACCTGCGTTTGTTTGAATTTGGTTCGGTTTATTTCACGGCGGAAGCGGGATATCGCGAGGAAAAGCACCTCGCCCTGTTTATGTCGGGGAATGCATCGGCCGAGCAGTGGAACAACAAAACTGAGAAAGTGAGTTTTTACCAGCTGAAAGGTTTGGTAGACGGACTGCTAAGCCGCTTGAATATAAAGGGTTTGCAGGTGAGCGATGCCGAAACGGATCATCTGGCCTATGGCCTTACCTATCATCGGGGTGCGCAGGTATTCGTGAGTTTTGGCGTAGTGAACCGGAAAGATTTGAAAACAACGGATGTGCAGGGCGAGGTATTCTACGCTGATTTTAACTGGGACGCCCTAATGAAGGCGATTCGTAAGAATAAGATTGTGTACAAGGAAGTTTCGCGTTTCCCTTCCGTGCGCCGCGATCTGGCAATTTTGGTGGATCGCCCGGTGGGCTTTATTGCCTTGAAGACCCTTGCTGAAAAAACGGAGCGGAAAATTCTGAAGTCAGTAAATGTTTTCGACGTATACGAAGGTGAAAAAATTCCGCAGGGGAAGAAATCGTATGCCTTGAGTTTTGTATTTCAGGACGAGGAGAAAACGCTTACCGATAAGCAAATTGATTCCGTCATTCAAAAATTAATCGTTAACTTTGAGAAGGAACTTAAAGCCGAAATAAGAAAATAAGTTATGCCAACGATTTCTGCGCAATTAAACCGCATAGTTGACCGATCAACAAAAATTATTGATCTCTGCGTTACATTACAGGAAGAGAATGACTTATTAAAACTCGAAAACCAGTCGCTTAAAGTTGCCATGGAAGCCAGCTCGAAGAAGGTGAAAGAGCTGGAAGAGAAGCTTAAAACGCTTGCTGTAGCCAGATCGCTGGAGGGAATGACGGAAAGTGCGGAATTATTAAATGAAAAAAATCTTGGCATAAAGCAAAAAATTGACGATTTTGTGCGTGAAATTGACAAGTGCATATTGTTACTTAAATAAGACGGCGGATTGCCGGCAAACAGGGCTCAAAAAATGGGAGAAATTTCCATAAAAATAAATATTGCTGACCGGATATACCCGCTACGGATTACGACCGAAGAGGAAGAAATAGTAAGACGGGCAGCGAAGCTAATAAATGACCGCATGAAGGAATTTCAGGAGAGTTATGCGGTCCGGGATAAACAAGACCTCCTTTCCATGTGTGTGTTGCATTATGCAACCGCGACATTGAAAGCCGAGGATATGTCAAAGCATGAAGACAAGGATGTGGCCAAAAAGGTGCATCAGCTGGATGAATTGCTTTCCAGTTTCTTTAGCGAATAACGTTCTTTTAAATAGAGCCAAAGTTTAGCCGCAGTTAAATGTGGGTTTCACTATTTTAAACTTAACGCTTCAATATTACATGCGTGAAATAGATACATTCTATCTGGTTTTTACCACCTAGAAATAATCCAAACGCAAATCCTGTATGATGAAGTTTACGATACATGAAGCCCGTTGTTTTTCTGCGGTTTTTTTTTGAAAAAATGTAAATAAATCGAAGTTTCAGGTATTTTACTAAATTTGAAACTCACTTTCTTTAATCAAATATGGAATCAATATTATACATACTTTTAGGAATCATCATAGGCTTTCTGATAGGCCGTTACCTTTTACGGAAGGTTTTTAAGAAGCAGGAAATTGCCGTTCAGAATAAGGCTAAGCGTATATTGAAGGAAGCCGAGCAGAATGCGGAACATTTGAAGAAGAACCGCCTGTTGGAGGCGAAGGAGAAATTTCTTCAGCTGAAATCGGAACACGAAAAAGAAGTAAACCAACGCAACAATACGCTTAACCAGCGTGAGAATACCCTTCGCCAGAAGGAACAGTCGGTAAACCAAAAGCTTGAGAAAATTAACCGGGAACAGCAGGACCTGGAAGTTCAGCGCAAAAACCTGGAACGCCTGGTAGAGCTGAATGAAAAGAAACAAAGCGAAGTTGAGTTGTTAAAAAACCAGCAGATTACGCAGCTGGAATCGATTGCAGGGCTTTCAGCCGAGGAGGCCAAAAATCAATTGGTTGACAATCTGCGCGAGGAAGCGCGTACCAAGGCACTTAGCCAGATTAAAGACATTGTTGCTGAAGCCAAACTGACTGCTAGCAAAGAAGCCAAGAAAATTGTTATTCAGACCATACAGCGTCAGGCCACGGAAAGTGCCATCGAGAACACCGTTTCGATTTTCCATATTGAAAGCGATGAAATTAAAGGTCGGGTTATTGGTAGAGAAGGACGGAACATCCGTGCGCTTGAGGCCGCTACCGGCATTGAAATTATTGTAGATGATACACCGGAAGCCATTATTCTATCTGGTTTCGACCCGATTCGACGGGAGATTGCGCGCTTGGCGCTGCACCGTTTGGTCACAGACGGACGTATTCACCCGGCACGTATTGAAGAGGTGGTGGCTAAAACCAAGAAGCTGATTGACGACGAGATTGTAGAAATCGGGGAGCGGACAGTGATTGACCTGGGTATTCACGGACTGCACCCGGAGCTGATTCGGATGGTGGGAAGAATGCGGTACCGCTCGTCGTACGGGCAAAACCTGTTGCAACACTCGCGAGAAGTAGCGAACTTCTGTGCTACCATGGCGGCAGAGCTTGGCCTGAATGTGAAAATGGCGAAACGCGCAGGTCTGTTGCATGATATTGGAAAGGTTCCTGACGATAATCCTGAATTACCACACGCATTGTTGGGTATGCAATTGGCTGAAAAATACAAGGAGCATCCGGAAGTTTGCAATGCCATTGGTGCTCACCACGACGAAATCGAGATGACCTCCATGATTTCACCGATTGTTCAGGCTTGCGATGCCATATCTGGTGCGCGCCCGGGTGCCCGCAGAGAGGTGGTGGAGAGCTACATTAAACGTTTGAAAGATTTGGAATCGCTGGCATTATCATATCCCGGAGTGGAGAAAACCTTCGCCATACAGGCAGGCAGGGAACTGCGAGTAGTAGTCGAAAGCGAGAAGATTACCGACGCGCAGTCGGAAGTGCTGGCTGCCGATATATCGAACCGCATCCAGACTGAAATGACCTATCCGGGTCAGATTAAGGTGACGGTGATTCGTGAGACAAGATCGGTTGCTTTTGCAAAATAGAACAGTATGAAAGCGAATGAAACAGGCGGTAAATTAGACCGCCTTTTTGATGTTTATACGGAGAGTCATCAGAACCGTACAAATGTTTTGATCCATGCGATTTGCGTTCCTCTAATTAGTTTCGGCTTAATCGGGCTGGTATGGAGCATCCCCTTTCCTCATTTAGATTTTATGGGATCGATGAACGGTTTTGTCAACTGGGCTTCTTTTCTGATAGCCTTTATCATTTACTATTACCTGAAGCTTTCGCCGACGCTTTCCTACGGCGCGCTGTTCTTTATCGGATTGTTTAGCTTTTTTATTGTGCAGCTGGAGTATTGGGAGATTGCCGGCGGTTTGCGCCTTTGGCAGGCCTGCCTGATTGCTTTTGTTTTGGGTTGGGTGGGGCAATTCATCGGACATAAGGTGGAGGGCAGAAAGCCTTCGTTCCTGACCGACTTGAAGTTTCTTTTGATCGGGCCTATCTGGTTGCTTGCGAAGCTGTACCGCCTTATTGGTATACCCTATTAATTTTTTTCTGTCGAATCTGCGATGAAAATTCTTTACGCCATACAGGGAACTGGAAATGGCCATCTGTGCCGAGCGATGGATATTGTGCCCTGTTTGAGGGAATTTGCCGAGGTAGATGTGCTGCTTAGCGGTACGCAGGCGGATATAACCTTACCCTTTGAAGTGAAATACCGCTTGCAGGGTCTGAGTTTTATTTTTGGCAAATCGGGTGGGGTAGATTTGTGGAAAACCTTTGTTCATTCTAAATTCCGCCGCTTCATTAAAGAAGTGAAGGCTTGTCCGGTGGGCGAATACGACCTGGTTATTAACGATTTTGAGCCGGTATCGGCCTGGGCATGTAATTTTAAAGACCAGCATTGCATCAGCCTGAGCCATCAGGCAGCTGCGTTGTGCGATCGTGCGCCTCAACCGCCGGAGGTAGACCGCCTTGGAAAGTTTATTCTGGAGCATTATGCGCCCAGCAAGGAAGTTTACGGTTTTCACTTTAAATCCTATTCCCCTAATTTTTATACCCCGGTGATTCGGCAGCAGATTCGTGAGAAGACGCGCCGCGAGGGCGACCATTATACCGTTTACTTACCATCGTACGACGATCATTTTCTCCTGGAATCTTTTTCGCGCTTTCCGGAAGTACAGTGGGATGTATACTCGAAGCATAACCGTGTAGCCCTTCGGCAGGGTAACGTTCACATTCAGCCCATCGATAACGAGAAATTTGTAGAGAGCATGGCTTCGTGTAAAGGCGTTTTATGCGGTGCGGGTTTTGAAACTCCGGCGGAAGCCTTATTTTTAAAGAAGAAATTGCTGGTGATACCGATGAAGAATCAGTACGAGCAGCATTTGAATGCCGCTGCCCTGGAGGAGCTGGGCGTGCCGGTGATCCATAATATCAAGCCGGAGAGCGACGACCGCATCCGGGAATGGATACATTCGGATGAGCGGGTGGAAGTGAACTATGAATATCAGGTACGTGAATTAATCGGACGGATTATTGCTGATTATAAGCAACGGAAATATATACATCCATGAGAGCTTTCATCCTGCTGCTGGCCTTGCTGATTCTGATAGGTATTCAACCTGCCGGGGCTCAGACAAATTTTACGCTTAGCGGCAGTGTGAGAGATGCCTCTTCGGGGGAAACCCTCACGGGTGCTTCGGTTGAGGTAGTGGGGAGTAAAGCGCAAGCCATGACAAACGATTATGGCTTTTTTTCCTTGCGCCTGTCCGCGGGCACCTACAATCTCCGTATTTCCTACGTCGGCTACCAGTCGCACTCCCAATCTTTTGCCCTTCAATCTGATACCAGCATTCGCCTGGTATTGGAGCCGGGTTCAACGCTGGAAGCGGTTGAGATTACCTCGGCTCCACCCACGCAAAGCCTGACAACGGCCATCATGGGTACCAATCAGTTCCAGATTCAGGAGATTGAAAAAGTGCCGGTACTTTTCGGCGAGAAGGATGTGCTGAAAACCCTGCAGCTATTGCCCGGAGTACTTTCCGGAGGAGAGGGGAGCAGCGGTTTCTTCGTGCGAGGCGGCGCGGCCGATCAGAATTTGATTATTCTGGACGAGGCAATCGTTTATAATGCCTCCCATTTATTGGGTTTCTTCTCTACTTTTAATTCCGATGCCATTAAGGAAATGACGCTCTATAAGGGCGGGATGCCGCCTGAGTATGGAGGGCGACTGGCATCGGTGCTGGATATCAGCATGCTGGAAGGAAATAAAAAGGAATTTGGAGTGAAGGGAGGAATTGGTTTGATTGCTTCGCGCATCGCGGTGGAAGGCCCCTTGAAGAAAGATAAAGGTTCTTTTATGCTCAGCGGACGGCGCACCTATGCCGACCTGTTCCTGAAGCTGTCGCCCGACTCAACCGTGAGCAATAGTTCGCTTTATTTTTACGACCTGAACCTGAAAACCAACTACCAATTCAATGAAAACAATACGGTTTATTTGTCGGGCTACCTTGGGAAGGACCTGCTGGCATACTCCGGTTCTTTTGGTTTCGACTGGGGCAATACGACGGCAAGCGCCCGCTGGAACCACGTTTTCAGTCCGAGGCTATTCTCCAACACCTCGCTCATTTACGGCGGTTTCGACTATAATGTGGATGTGCTTGAACGGGAAGCCAATTTTACCATTGCTTCGCTGATTCAGAATTATCAGGTCCGTCAAGATTTTCAGTTCTATCCGAGCAACGGTCACGTGGTAAAGTTCGGTGCAAGCGCTTTGCGACAAAAGGTTAGTCCGGCCGATTTCCAGTCGCGCGATACCAGCTCCTTTAATACACTGGCTTCGGAACCCCGCAATGGTTTGGACCTGAGCGCGTATGTGTCGCACGACTGGAAGGTTTCGGATCGTTTCAATATGCTGTATGGCATTCGGCTGTCGCTGTTTCGCGCGATGGGTCCGGGTACTTTCAATCGCTACGATGAGGAAGGGGAGGTGCTTGAATCGGAGTATTTGCCGGACGGGGGGCTTGTTAAACAGTATTTCAACCCGGAGCCAAGGCTTTCCATGAATTACCGCCTGAACGAATGGTCGAGTTTAAAAGCTTCTTACAACCGGAATTCACAAAATCTGCACCTGTTAAGCAATTCGAGTGCATCGTTGCCGACCGACGTGTGGATGATGAGCAGCCAGAATATCCGCCCGCAACTGGCTGATCAGCTTGCGCTGGGTTATTTCCGCAACCTGAAAAATAATCAGTTTGAGTTTTCAGCGGAGGTTTACTACAAGACGATGCAGAATCAGATCGACTTTCGGGTGAATGCCGATATTCAGGCGAACCCGAACGTGGAAGCCGATCTGCTTTATGGCGATGGAAGGGCCTACGGCCTGGAATTGTTCCTGAAAAAGAGGACTGGCCGTTTCACCGGCTGGATGAGTTATACGCTTTCGCGCAGTGAGCGGCAGTTCGAGGAAATTGATGCAGGAAGATGGTTTCCGGCCCGTCAAGACCGTACGCATGATTTGTCGCTGGTGGGGATGTTTGAAATTAACGATCGCTGGACGTTCTCGGGCACCTTCGTGTACAGCACGGGAAATGCGGTTACGTTCCCCAGCGGTAAGTATACCGTGAACGACAAGCCGGTATGGTATTATAACCAACGCAACGGTAACCGCATGCCCGCCTATCATCGGATGGATATCGGGTTTACCTATGAACCGCCGGCCAGGGGCAAATTGGTGTCGACCTGGGACTTCAGCCTGTACAATGCTTATAATCATAAAAACGCGTATATCATTGATTTCCGTGAGAATGAGGACAATCCGAATGTGACCGAAGTGTATAAAACTTCGTTGTTCGGACTGATTCCCTCGGTAACATGGAATTTTAAATTTTGAGTATGAGGTGGCTATTATATCTATCGGTTTTTTCTGCGCTGTGCCTTTTTACTTCTTGTGAGGAGTTGATTGAGCTTCCTTTGGAGGATCCGGAAGCCAGGATTGTGATTGAGGGGCAGGTAAGCAGTCATGGAAATGTTCAGGAGGTGCGGGTGTCGGAAGTTTTGCCCTTCAACGCTGAGCAACGGATGAAGGCAGTGGAAGGCGCGCGGGTGTTTCTGAATGAAAACGATGGCGATTGGGTTCGGCTGAGTGAGACCGAGCCGGGAAGATATCAGATTAACGGGTTTCAGGGCCGTACAGGGCGCCGATATGGCCTGCGGGTAGAGGTGCAGGGCAGCATGTATCATGCATATTCCACAATGCCGGAGGAGGTGCGGATCGACTCGACCGGTATTTCAGTAAATACCTTCGATAATGCGCGTCAAACTCCTTTGGTGGTGTTCATGGATCCGCCGGAAATTAAAAATTATTATTTTT
>DAIRDA010000068.1:0-10330 GCA_036796375.1 Albibacterium sp. | reverse complement strand
TTGTACCCCCAACAAGATTCGAACTTGTGACCGACGGTTTAGAAAACCGTTGCTCTATCCAGCTGAGCTATGGAGGCTTTTAAAATTCACTGCAAAACTAACAAATTCTTCCACATTAATGCAGAAGAATTTATAATTTTTATTTAGAATTCAGCTCTATGAGCTTTGAACAGGCTTTTCGCTGCTTGTTGCTTCGCCGACTGGCTTGTCTTTGAATACCTTACGCTTTCCGTTGTTGCTTTTCCCGTTACGGGGTTTCACCGCTGCAGCTTCACCGTTTACGGGTTGAGCTTCGGCTGGCTTATTATGATTCGGCCGGTTGCCGGCTGGGCGGTCGCTTTTAGGCCGGTCGTTAGCAGATCTGTTCTGGCCACCAGATTTCTGAGCGCCTGACTTGTTCTGACCGCCTGACTTACCATTCATAGGGCGGCGGGTTCCTTTTTGCGGTTCCAGGGGTTCCTTTCCATAAACTTCGGGCAGGTCGATTTTATCTACCTTCCGGTCCATGAGTTGTTCAATGGAAGCGAATTTGCCGAAGTCTTTATTATTAACGAAGGTAATGGCTGTACCGGTACTTTCCGCACGGGCGGTTCTTCCAATACGGTGTATATAATCTTCCGGATCGCCGGGAACGTCATAGTTTACTACGAGATCAATTCCGTCTACATCGATACCGCGCGAAAGTACGTCGGTTCCGACAAGGATATTCAGCTTGCGGTTTTTGAATTCCAGCAGAATTTCCTGACGCTCTTCCTGTTTCAGATCGGAGTGGAAAGCTTTTACTTTCAGTCCGGTTTTCTTCAGATCAGAATGGAGCTTTTTAACCTTCTCTTTGGTGCCGGCAAAAACAATGATGCTTTTGAAGTCGCCATTTTTAAGAATATCAACCAACAGGCCATTCTTGCTTTCGTCGCTGATGCGGTAATACTGCTGCAAGATTCCCTCTGCAGGGCTTGAAGTAGCAATATTCACGTGTTCCGGATCTTTCAGCAGTTTCTGGGCGAAGGTGCGGATTTTGCCGGGCATAGTGGCCGAGAACATCAGCGTTTGACGTTGCGCCGGAACCTTCCGGATAATATGCAACAGGTCGTCTTGAAATCCCATGTCGAGCATGCGATCTGCCTCATCGAGCACAAGGAACTTAATATCGTTAAACAATACGCCACCTGAGTTCAGGTGAGCGATTAGCCGCCCGGGCGTTGCGATGACAATATCCACTCCTTCGCGAAGGGAACGTCGTTGCTGTTCGTATTCAATACCTGTTCCGCCACCGTAGATAGCGATGGAACTGATCCCTGTAAAATAAGCGAGTCCTTCTACCTGCTGATCAATCTGAAGAGCAAGCTCACGGGTGGGTGCCAATATCAGGGCACTGATAGCGGGCCTTTTTTCCAGCTTGCAAATTCCGTCCATAACGGGAAGAAGATACGAGGCGGTTTTGCCTGTACCGGTCTGGGCACATGCTATTAAATCGTGATTTGACTGTATGAGGGGTATTGCCTGAGCTTGAATTGGTGTCGGGCTTTTATAACCCATGGCATTGAGACCGTCTAGGAGACGTTCGTCAAAATTAAAATCGGTAAATATCAATATTATACATTTTTATTAGAAATGTAAAAGTAAAAAAAATAAATGAAGAATCGCAATTATTCGCATTCTACCCCGAATACCCAAAATAATTCTTACTTTTGTATCCCGTACAAAGACGATTAAAACGGATCAAAAATCCTTTTCTCGGACGACATCCAAACTATCAACATGACAAAATACATCTTCGTTACGGGCGGCGTTACCTCCTCCTTAGGTAAAGGCATTATTTCAGCATCTCTGGCAAAACTTCTTCAGGCACGTGGCTACCGGGTGACCATTCAAAAATTCGATCCTTATATTAATATCGATCCGGGAACTTTGAACCCATACGAGCACGGCGAATGTTACGTAACAGAAGATGGCGCCGAAACGGATCTGGATCTGGGCCATTACGAACGCTTTCTAAACACTCCCACTTCCCAAGCAAACAACATTACTACCGGCCGGATCTATCAACACGTGATTCAACGTGAACGTGCCGGCGATTACCTGGGAAAAACCGTTCAGGTGGTTCCGCACATTACCGACGAGATTAAAAGAAATATGCTTTTGCTGGGTGAAACCGGCGATTACGATATTGTGATTACAGAACTGGGCGGTACCGTGGGCGATATTGAGTCGCTTCCTTTTATTGAGGCGGTACGTCAGTTGCGCTGGGAACTGGGAAATAATGATTCCCTGGTGATTCACCTGACGCTGGTGCCTTACCTTGCTGCTGCAGGCGAATTAAAAACCAAACCTACTCAACACTCGGTGAAGATGTTACTGGAATACGGTATTCAGCCCGATATCCTGGTTTGCAGGACCGAGCATCATTTAGCGGCCGACATCCGTAAGAAAATAGCGCTTTTCTGTAATGTAAACCTGAATGCGGTGATTGAGTCGATCGACCTGCCTTCAATTTATGATGTTCCTTTGCTGATGCTGAAAGAGCAATTGGATAAAACTGTTTTAGCGAAATTAAAGCTCCCTACCCGCAGCGAACCGGAACTGACGCAGTGGAAGAGTTTCCTTGGTAAAGTTAAGAACCCGACCTCGGAAATCAATATCGGCCTGATTGGTAAATACGTGGAACTGCCCGATGCTTATAAATCGATCGTGGAATCGTTTATCCACGCAGGCGCTGTTAACGAATGCAAGGTTAATATTAAATGGGTTGCCTCTGAGCAGGTTGAAGATAGCAACGTGAAGGAAAAATTGAAAGACCTCAACGGAATTTTGGTTGCTCCGGGCTTTGGTGAGCGCGGACTTGAGGGGAAAATTACTTCGATTAAATATGCGCGTGAAAACGGAATTCCGTTCTTTGGAATTTGCCTTGGAATGCAGTGTGCGGTGATTGAATTTGCGAGAAACGTTTTAGGACTGAAAAATGCGAATAGCTTTGAGATGGATCCAAAAACGAAAGACGCGGTAATCGATTTAATGGAAGATCAGAAGAACGTGAAAAACAAGGGAGGCACCATGCGTTTGGGCTCCTACCCTTGCGATCTGAAGAAAGGCTCGAAAGCTGCGGCTATTTACGGCAAGGCTAAAATTACCGAACGCCATCGTCACCGCTACGAGTTCAATAATAAATACCTTTCCAGGTACGAAGAGAACGGCATGACCGCCTCCGGAATTAACCCGGAAAACGGCTTGGTTGAGATCGTGGAGCTGAAAAACCATCCTTTCTTTATCGGCGCGCAATTCCATCCTGAATTAAAATCAACAGTTATCAATCCGCATCCACTTTTTGTTAACTTTGTCGCCGCTTCTTTACAGTTTGCAAAGAAGGTTCAGGACGATCGGAAATCAACTATAAAATAAAACGAACAATACATAATTAGTATGGATAAGAATACATTTGCAGGCCTCTTTCTAATGTTAGCCATTATTGTTGGCTCATTTTACTTTATGCCTTCGCAAGATGAAATCGCTCAGGAACAACGTTTGCAGGATTCTTTGGCTGGTAAAACAACCGAACAGCCGGTTCAGAAAACGGCTTCTAACAGTGCCGACACTTCGGCAGTGATCGCTCAACCTGATTCGGTATCGACCAGCGGACCTTTCGGCGCTGCCAGAAACGGATCGGAGCAACTGACCAGCATTGAGAACGAGCTTATTAAAGTAAACATCTCTAATAAAGGCGGACGGGTGAAGTCGGTCGAGCTAAAAGGACAAAAAGATTATCAGGGCAATCCCCTGGTTCTTTTTGATGGTGATGAAAACGCTTTCGGTTTGCAATTTTCAGCCGCCGGCGTGAATGTAAACACGAACGATTTGTATTTTACGGCGCCTTCGCAAGGGTTTTCGGTTACTGAATCGGATTCTTCAGCAGTTAACTTTCGCCTGGAATACGGCAACGGCAAATACATCGACTATATTTATTCCCTGAAAGGAAATAGCTTCAACGTAGGCTTTGTGATTGTAACCAAGGGAATGCAGGATGTGGTTGCACCCGCTCAAAAGAGTATCAACCTGAGCTGGATCAGCTCGCTTTCGCAGAAAGAGAAAGATTTAGCCAACGAGCAGCGCTATTCTACGACTTACTATCAAAACGCCGAGGAGGATATCGACAACCTAAGCATGAGCGACGATGATAACGAGAAGCTGGGAGCCACCAAATGGATTTCCTTTAAGCAGCATTTCTTTTCAAGTACGCTGATTGCCGATAAGCCTTTTGAAAATGCCACTGTGGCGGTTTCGATGCCAAAGCAACCCAACACGGTTAAAAATTTCGAAGCGAATATGGACCTGGCCTTTTCCCGTCAGGATATCAATACTTACCCGATGTCTTTCTTCTTTGGTCCGAATAAATATTCGGTATTGAAAGATCAGGGATATGGTTTGGAAGAGCAGATCGACCTGGGATGGGGACCGATGACATGGATTAACCGCTTTATTGTATTGCCGGTGTTTAATGTATTGGAGAACTTCCACCTGGGTTACGGGGCAATCATTCTGATTCTGACCGTGCTTCTGAAACTGGTTCTTTCGCCCCTTAGCTACAAGTCGTACGTTTCGATGGCGAAGATGCGGGTATTGAAGCCGGAGATGGAGGAAATTAAGGCGAAGGTGGGCGATGACAACCCGACCCTGTTACAACAGGAATACCTGAAATTGTATAAGCAGGCTGGCGTGAACCCCATGGGCGGCTGTATTCCGATGCTGCTGCAAATGCCTTTTACCATTGCGTTCTTCTTTTTCTTCCCGAACCTGTTTGAACTGCGTGGCGAGAGCTTCTTGTGGATGAACGACTTATCAACCTACGATGCGGTTATTACCTTCCCGCCTATCTTCGGAATCGGGCATATCAGTTTGATGGTAATTCTAATGACGCTTGCTACCTTACTGTCTACCTGGTATAATAACTCCGTTTCAGGAATAACAGGTCAGATGAAATACATCGGCTATATCATGCCGCTGATTTTCTTGTTCGTGCTGAATAGCTTCCCTTCCGGATTAACCTACTACTATTTCCTTTCGACGGTATTTACTTTCGGTCAGCAATTCGCTATCCGCCAGTTTATCGACGATGAGAAGATTCACGCGAAACTACAGGAACACAAGAAAAAACCTGAAAGCAAAAAGAAACAGTCGGGTTTCCAAAAGAGAATGGAAGACTATATGCGTGCACAGCAAGCAAAGACCGCTCAGGCTAGCAGCTCTCAGACTCCGAAAAAGAAATAATAAAAATAGAGTTAAATAAAAAAGACGTTCTGAAAATTCAGAACGTCTTTTTTATTTAACTCTTCCTCGAAATCCTTACTTAGTATTCATCTTCGTTGAAAAAGAAATCATCTTTTGTAGGATAGTCCGGCCAGATTTCTTCAATATTCTCATAGGGTTCTCCGTCATCTTCGAGCGCCTGTAAGTTTTCTATAACTTCAACGGGAGCTCCCGAGCGGATTCCATAATCAATTAATTCATCTTTAGTCGCCGGCCAAGGGGCATCTTCCAAATGCGATGCTAGCTCTAATGTCCAGTACATAGTTGTTTATTTAGCGTTCAATTTTGCGCAAAAATATAATAATATTTGATATATAAAAATATATTTGAACTTTTTATTTAAACCCTTGGTATCCAGATATTTTCTTTATTCCCGGCATCCATCGCAACCTTCCTCCCAAGCACAAAAAGATAGTCGCTTAGCCGGTTCAGGTAAACAATGACCTTCTCATCCACAAAACTCTCTTCAGCCAGGTGAACGCAAATCCGTTCGGCCCGCCGGCATACACAGCGTGCCAGATGACAGCTCGCTTCGGCCACATTGCCTCCGGGCAGGATAAAATGCCGAAGCTCTGGCAGCAACTCATTCAGATGGTCCATTTCGTTCTCCAGCAAGGTGACGTCCGATTCGTTGAGGTCGGGTATCTTCATTTTTGAACGTTCGGGATCGGCTGCCAGCGATGAGCCGATGGTAAAAAGGCGATCCTGAATCTCTTTTAGAAGGTCTTTTTGCCGGGAGTCGATATCATGGCTTCTGATAAGTCCGATATAGGCGTTGAGCTCATCGACCGTGCCATAGCTTTCAATGCGTATATGATGCTTGGGAACGCGTGTGCCGCCGATGAGGGAAGTCATTCCCTGATCGCCTTTCTTGGTATATATTTTCATGTTAACATTTAAAGATAAAACACTCCGTTAAGGCTTAAAGATATAAAAAATGGCTGCTTCTATCCTAACGATAAAAGCAGCCATTCTGGAATGGTGGAGTAAGACGCGCTTAATAGACCTTCACCATGTATACGAAATCCTGAATCTTCCTGATCTGTGCGGTGTGTGATAAACCCTTCAGCTGATTTTTGTTTTTATTGATCTCTATTTTACGATCGAGTGAATCGGCGGAAATACTGGCGATCGACTTCAACAGGTAGTTGGTTTTCACGGCAAAGCTGGCCCCGTCGGCTTCTTTCTGCTTGGCGTTGATCACCCCGATTACATTACCTTGCTCGTCGAGTACCGGACCACCGCTATTTCCGGGATTGACCGGAATAGAAACCTGGTAGGCAACGGTATCGCCACCGAAACCGGTACTGGAACTCAGGTATCCGCGGCCATACACGGCTTCTTCTCTGGGATAACCAATGGTAAAGACATCGAGCCCGAGCTCTGCTTCACTTTCCTTAAAGGTATACGGAAGCGGTGCAGTTTCCTGAAAAGCAGGATCGGTAATCTCCAGAATGGCGATATCATAGGTTGGATCGATAAAGATCACTTCCGCTTTGAACGACTCGCCTTTATGGTTTTGAACATATACAGAATCGGCGCCGTTGATGACGTGGAAGTTTGTGGCAAGAAACCCATTGGAGGTTAGCGCAAAGCCGGTTCCACCGAAAGAACTCGGGTCGGGCTTGTTGACGTTTGAATTGATGTGATTGATTACTTTATTCTGTGCGTTGACATTGCTCACGATGCGGTTCATATCGCGTTTCAGCGCACTATATTTACTGCTGCTATCTTTCACATTGCTGTAAAAACCGGAAATCCATAAGGTTGAAAAAACGATCAGTAACGCTACCGATGCGGCAACCAGCGCACTGTATCCGTAACTCTTCCATAGTTTCACGACGCTCACTGTTTTTCCTTTAACAGGCAGTTCTCTTTGCGTGCTGGTATAGGCGGCTTCCAGCTTCGACCGGAAATTGATACGCTTCTGATACTCATTTAACTTTTTCAGCAACAGAATATGCTGCTCGTAGGAAGAGGCTTCTTCTGGATGGAGTTTGCAGTAATCTTCGAAGCTTCGACGTTCCTCTTCGCTCATTTGGCCGCGAATATAGGCATCGGCCCTTTCCACAAATTCAATATTCTTCTTCATCTTATTTCTTCATGCTGCCCGAAAAATAACTTTTTAAGGCGTTGTAAACATTTATACTTTTGCGTTTTGGCGTTGTCTGTGTTGGTGTAGCCAAATTTTTCGCAAATTTCCTGCATCGACATATTCTTCAGGTAAAAGTCGCTGATAATGGTTTGACAGGGTTCTCCCAACAAATGCAGCGATTGTTCCATCAATATAAACTGCTCTTCTTTCTGCTCATATTCGAGCAGGTCGTTCTCTACCGGAACCAGTTCTTCATGTTCCTGTGTATTGAAGCTAACCCGGTCGTTCGTATTCAATTTCTTGAGCCATAACCTTCTGCAAACCGAATAAAGGAAGGTTTTCAGCTTGCTCGTTAAAACAAAATTTCCCTGATTGATCCGATCGTAAAGCACCATGACTGCCTCTTGAAAGATGTCTTTGGCATCGTCTTCATCACCGCTATTCTGAGCTATCATCTGTACGACCATTGGTAGGTAGGCTTTATACAAATATTCCAGGGATGTAGCTGATCCGCTGGCGATCCCCGAGATTAGTTCCTGATCTTCTATTTTATCGTCTATACTCTTATCCACCATTTAATACATAAAACGAATAAAAGTAACCCATTTTTATGATTTAAAGGGAAATAAATTATTTAGAAGTTTATTTTAATTTTTTTTGACACCGGTGGGTTACCTTTCGGGTATCGCGGTATTAAGAGGTAAATAAACTAGTTTATAACAACACAAAAACAATTAAAAATGAAAAATCTATTCAAATTCGGTTTCTTAGGATTAGCTCTTACTTTTGCTGTTTCAGCTTGTAACAATACACCAACTGAAACTGAAGCTGACGAAGTTGACGTAATCGTTAACGAAGACACAACTGTAATCAATGACGTTGATACTACTTTGGTTGATTCAACTGAAATTGACACTAACATTGTAGAATAATATTTACAAGAGTCAAAAAAAAGCCTGCACAGATTTGTGCAGGCTTTTTTTGTTTAGTCCTTTTATAAGCTGTTTTTTTTACCTTTGCCCTTCACGATTAAATTGTACTATGAAACATTCAGCACTGACGGCCATCTCCCCGATTGACGGTCGCTACCATAACTCTACACAGGTTTTATCCAAGTATTTTTCAGAATATGCCTTGATCCGCTACCGCGTTCATGTCGAAATAGAATATTTTATCGCCCTTTGCGATACCAATATTCCTCAATTGCCTAGCCTGGATGATAAAACCCGCGAGGCACTGGTTCAGCTTGTCAGGAATTTTTCAGAAGACGATGCTGCTGCCATCAAAGAGATAGAAAAAACGACCAACCACGATGTGAAGGCGGTTGAGTATTTTATCAAAGATAAATTTGACGCGCTGGGTTTAAGTGATTACAAGGAATTTATTCACTTCGGACTAACATCGCAGGATATTAATAATACAGCCATTCCTCTTTCCTGGAAAAAGGCTATTACGGACGTGTACCTTCCGGAAATCAGCGCTATCCTGACCAAACTTAAGCAGCTGGCCAACGATTGGAAAGATATTGCATTATTAGCCCGCACGCATGGCCAACCGGCCTCTCCGACCCGGCTTGGAAAGGAAATACTGGTATTCTGTGAACGATTGGAAAATCAGCTTAAATTGGTTAATCAGGTCCCTTATTCCGCTAAGTTCGGCGGTGCAACCGGAAACTTCAATGCGCACCACCTGGCCTATCCAAATGTAAACTGGGTTACGTTCGCTAATAAATTCGTGAACGAACAGCTTGGCCTGTCGCGTTCGCAATATACCACGCAGATTGAACACTATGACCATTTTGCGGCGCACTGCGATGCGCTGAAAAGGGTAAACACGATTTTGACTGATTTTGCACGGGATATATGGACCTACATTTCGATGGATTATTTCAAGCAGGAAATTGTAGCGGGTCAGATTGGTTCGTCGGCTATGCCACATAAGGTTAATCCGATCGACTTTGAAAACGCTGAAGGAAACCTGGGCATCGCAAATGCACTTTTTGAACACCTGGCAGCGAAACTGCCGATATCGCGTCTTCAGCGCGATTTGACCGATTCGACCGTATTGCGGAATATCGGGGTTCCGTTTGCACATACCCTGATTGCTTTCAAGTCGCTTTCGAGGGGGTTAAACAAGCTTATCATTAACGAAACGGCCATACGGAACGATCTGGAAAACAACTGGGCCGTAGTAGCCGAAGGTATTCAGACGATACTTCGCAGGGAAGGTTACCCGAAGCCCTACGAAGCATTGAAAGATTTGACACGTACCAACGAGCGGATCAGCCAGAAAACGATTGCTGCCTTCGTGGAAGGATTGGACGTTTCCGATACGATCCGCGAGGAAATAAAAGCAATCAGTCCCTGGAATTATACCGGTGTCTGATTATCGGACACCGATTGCTTCATAAACGAAACCTAGTTGTTTCATTTTATCAGCATCAAGCAGATTTCGCCCGTCAAATACAAAGGCGGGCTTTTTCATGCTCTTATAAATCCGTTCCCAATCAAAGCCTTTGAATTCATCCCACTCGGTGAGTACGGCAATGGCATGAGCATTGTCGCATAATTCGTACGGATCGTTGTATACGCTTACCAATTGCCGGATGCGCTCGGGCGAATGGGTTCCAAGGTATTCCAGGTCGCTATAGATTTGCTCGGGCGAAACCTTCGGGTCGTACACAGCAATCTCTGCCTGTTCGTGAAGGAGTTCATCGGCAACGGTAATGGCTGCCGACTCCCGGCTGTCGTTGGTGTCTTTCTTGAATGCCCAGCCCAGGAAGGTAATCTTCTTTCCGGCAACGGTATTGTAGAGGGTCCTGACAATGTTGTGTGCAAAACGGGTTTTCTGATGGTCGTTCATGATGACAACCTGCTCCCAATAATCGGCCACTGCATGTAAACCATAACTTTTTGCAATGTATACCAGGTTGAGGAT
>DAIRDA010000067.1:3372-10542 GCA_036796375.1 Albibacterium sp. | reverse complement strand
GAGGAGGGCAAGAACCTGAAAGACATGACCCTTGGCGAAATGGACGTATATTGGAACGAGGCTAAGCACCTGGATTAAGCACCTGGATTAAAACCAGCGCCGGAAGTAGCCTGTACTGAAACCGCTTATTGGAAATTAATGGCTTTTACAGGGCTGATGCGGCTAACGAGACTCGAAGGCACAAGCAGAACCAACAGACAGATCAGCAGGGTTCCGATATTTAGAAAAACAATCTCCTGAATACCGATGGATACAGGAACGTAGCTCACGTAATACGAAGCCTCGTCTAGTTTGATCCACCGGGTTTTCTCCTGGATGTAGCATAGTCCGAGGCCCAGCACATTTCCCAGCAGCAAACCGTATCCGATCAGGTAGGCAGAATTATAGAGGAAAACTTTTCGGATTCCATTGTTGGAGAAGCCCAGTGCTTTTAAAATTCCGATCATCTGGGTACGTTCCAGTATCATAATTAGCAGGGCGGAAATCATATTGATCACGGCCACCAACACCATCAGCACCAGGATGACTTCCGTATTCACATCAAGCAAATCCAGCCATTGAAAAACTTCCGGATAATATTCTGAGATGGTCATGGCGCGCAGATCAATCGGAAGCGCGTTTCCAATCTGGCTTTTTTTCTCCTCCAACTGAGAGAAATCGTCTAATATCACCTCGTATCCTCCGACAGTTTCTTCCTTCCATTGGTTTAGCCGCTGAATAATGGACAGATCAGCAATCACATAGGTCTGGTCGATTTCTTCCGCGCCAACATTGAAGATTCCGGAAATTTCAAATTTTCGCGGACGAACGGTTTCCTGGATAAAATACATAAGGAAATCGTCGCCTACTTGCAGATTGAGACGTCGGGAGAGGTAGGAAGAAATCAGGATTTGCGGAACCGTGCGGTCGGTATCCGAAAAATCTAGCGTTTCACCCTCCACCATAATCTTACGGAAAAATTCCTGATAATAGGTTGAGTCGATTCCTTTCAGCACCACCCCCTCTATCTCGTCGTCCGTTTTTATAATGCCTGGCTTGGTGGCGAAGGGCTGGAGCGATTTAACTCCCGGTATGGAAGTGATTTCCGTCTTTACTGAATCGGATAAAGACATCGGCGTATTGTCGTACGATGCATTCAAGTCGAACTTAAAAACAATGACATCGCTGGCAAATCCACGCTGTTTTTCGATGACTTCCGATTTGAACCCCTTCAATACGGCCACCGCTAAAATCATGATGGTAAGCCCTAGCATAATGCCTGCTATCGCCACCCGTACAATCAATCTGGAGAAAGTCCGGTTGCTTTTATTGCTGATACGCCTTGCAAGGAATAAAGGAAAATTCAAATTCGATATATTATTTTTACCTTCGCAAAGGTAAGAATGTATTCCGATAATTTTAATTTCTGATTTTATGCCGATTGTGTTTATGGGTACTCCCGAATTCGCAGTAGCCTCGCTGGAAGCACTGCTGAACGCCGGTGAGGATGTCGCCGCCGTTATTACTGCTCCGGATAAACCTGCCGGCAGGGGGCAGAAACTCCAGGAATCGGCGGTAAAGAAATTTGCTCAGGCACATCAACTTCCTGTACTTCAGCCCACCAATTTAAAAGACCCTGCCTTTCTATCAGAACTGAAGGCTTTCCAGGCCGACCTTCAGGTTGTTGTAGCCTTCCGCATGCTGCCCGAAGTGGTATGGAACATGCCACCGAAAGGCACCATTAACCTTCATGCATCCCTCTTGCCCCAGTATCGGGGTGCGGCTCCTATCAACCATGCCATCATCAATGGCGAAACAGAAACGGGTGTAAGCACCTTCCTTTTACAGCATGAAATAGATACAGGAAATATACTGTTCAGCGAGAAGGTTGCTATAGGTCCTGACGACACCGCTTCCGATCTTCACGATAAGCTGATGACCGTTGGCGCGGGACTGCTGGTCGATACCGTAAAGGCGGTACAGAAAGGCGAAATAGCCGGCCAGCCGCAGCCCACGGATCGTGATGATTTAAAACCGGCTCCAAAAATTCACAAGGAAGACTGTCTGATCGACTGGAACCAACCGGTCAGAAAGGTATATAACTTCATTCGCGGCCTGAGTCCGTATCCTACCGCTTATACGTCGCTTGAGGGAAAAGTATTGAAAATCTATGGTGCAAGCCCCGAAGAGAGTCCGGTAGAACAAAACCCCGGAACCGTCGAAAGCGATGGAAAAAGCTATCTGAAGTTCGCCTGCAACGATGGATACATTCGCGTCACCGATCTCCAGATACAGAACAAAAAACGCATGAACGTGACCGATTTTCTCCGCGGTTACCGCTTAGGGCAATAAACAGGGCCAAAGCAGCAAACAGGGCCAAAGCACTCATTATGGCTCAGGGCAATAATGAGTGCTTCGGGTAATAATCAGGGAGCATCCTGATTTTCCAGCTCCTTCTGCCATTGCAGGTACTTTCTCCAAAGCTCCTTAGAAAGCTTATGGAAGTAGCGTTTTTTCTGATAACCCAATACGCACTGCATGCCATGAACGGCATTGGTCAGAAAAATCTCTTCGGCTTCGTTAAGAATCTGCGTATTAATTTGTGCTTCAATAATCTCAATATCATTTGCTGTAGCAAACTCGATGATCGAACGTCGCATTACCCCGTCTACACATCCTTCGCTTAAAGCAGGTGTATAAAGCTGATTGCGATACCAGATAAAAATATTCGAATTTGCCGATTCTACCAGAAAACCCTGCTCATTTATCAACAGCACATCGTCAAGTGCATGTTTCTTCCGATAAATACTGGCCAGCACATATAAAAGTGCATTTGCCGATTTGATATTTGCTAAAGCGTTCGCAGACTTTTTATGATCAGTAAACACATCGATTATCAAGCCCGCCTGGTTATGTACGTTCGATACCTTATCCAGCGTTGCAACCTCAAGCAGGTAGGCCGATTCATGGGTTGAGGGTGTATAAAGGCCTTCCCCATCGCGGAATACAGACAGACGCACCCGGCAAGCCTGATCGCGAAGAGAATTCCTCCTCAGCAGCGACTCGATTTTATCCTGCAAAAAACTTTCGGAAAAGCGCTTGCCCCCTTCCATCTTTAACAACTCCATACTCTTTTGAAGTCGCTCCGCGTGGAAATTTAACAGCGATACACTACCATTTTCCCACCGCATACTTTCAAACACGCCGTCGCCGTAACGGAAGTTCCGGTTACTTGCTTTCAGAATAGCCTCCTCACTGTGAAATATTTCTCCATTAAAATCTAAAAAGCGCGCTTGATTCATTGACTGATGCTATGGTTAATTTTGGTAATACAGATAATATATTTTGATGATACTGATGATATATACTTACAGGTGATATAATATTAACAGGTGTTCATCTAACGGTTCTCTTCACGATCATATTGCACATACGACCGCCACTTTTCCAGACACAAACGAAAATCTTCCGGAAGTTCTTTCTCAAAGCGTATCTTCTCTTTAGTCGCCGGGTGTGTAAAGCCGATTACCTGAGCATGTAAGGCCTGCCGTGGAAGGATGGTAAAGCAATTATCAATAAACTGTTTATATTTCGAAAAAACCGTTCCCTTTAATATCCTGTCGCCTCCATACATGGCATCGTTAAACAATGGGTGCCCGATCGATTTGAAGTGTGTACGGATCTGATGAGTACGCCCGGTTTCCAGCTGACATTCCACCAATGTTACATAGCCCAGGCGCTCAAGCACCCGATAGTGCGTAACCGACCATTTGCCTTCTTCTTCGCCTTCATAAAGCGACATCACCCTCCGGTCTTTCAGGCTTCGGCCGATGTAACCGGTAATGGTCCCGTCCTTCTCCAGGTCGCCCCATACCAGTGCCGTATAGCGCCGCTCAATGCTGTGGTCGAAGAACTGCTTTGCCAGGTGGGTCATCGTTATCTCGTTTTTGGCTATAACGAGTAGTCCGCTTGTATCCTTGTCGATGCGGTGAACCAGGCCCGGCCTTCCGGAGTTTCCGGGAAGCTGGGGCAATAAACTAATATGATGTGTCAGTGCATTTACTAACGTCCCCGTGTAGTTGTTGAAGCCGGGGTGAACCACCATTCCAGCCTCTTTGTTAACGATTAACAAATCATCGTCTTCATAAACAATATCGAGCGGTATGTCTTCCGGATAAACCTCCGTGTCGCGCGGCGGATGCGGAAACACGACCGAGATTACATCCTCAGGTTTAACTTTGTAGCTAGCCTTAATCTGCTTATCGTTCACCAGCACATTGCCGGCCTCGATGGCATTCTGCACACGGTTCCTCGATGCATTTTCTATGCGGTTCATCAGAAACTTATCGATACGCAGCAGGCTTTGCCCTTTATCCACCTCAATCCGGAAATGTTCGAATAAATCTTGATCGATATTCTCCGCCTCGGCATAATCCTGAGGATTCGTATTGTCTGTCATCCCGCAAAAATAACATATGTTAGGCAAATGCTCGAAGAATACTTAGTTTTAAGGAATTATTTATAACGCCCATGCCCAAAGAGCTCGATTTCGATTTCTTCAGTCCCGAACAAGCCATAGACCTTCCCCTTTCCCTGCAGAATGATGTGAAAATAACGGTTAAGAGAGATGACCTTATTCACCCCTTTATTTCGGGCAATAAATGGAGGAAGTTAAAACACACGCTTATCCGCGCTAAAGCGGAGAACAAACCGCATTTGGTGACCTTCGGCGGAAACTGGTCGAACCATGTGCTCGCCACCGCCTGTGCCGCGGCAAGCTTCGGTTTCCAGGCCACCGCCTATATCCGCGGCGATCAGGTTGAAAATCCGTTGCTCAGCCTTTGCCGGCTATACGGAATGAAGCTGTGCTTTGTCGACCGCAGTGCCTATCGTGATAAGAATGCGCTATTCAACCGCTACCACGGCGAAGAAAGCGGTGCTTTTTTTATTGACGAAGGCGGCTATTCGCCCGACGGCGCCCGGGGTTGCGAAGAAATGGTGGCCGAGCTAGAAGGCAGATATGATCATATATTTGTAGCCTGTGGCACGGGAACAACCCTCGCCGGCATCAGTTATTCAGCGGCCCAGTACCAGCCTCAGGCCATCGTTCACGGCATTCCCGTGCTGAAAGGAGGTCAGTTCATCCAGAGCGCTGCAAATTCCCTTTACCCCACCGCCCAATTCATACTTCATACCGATTACCATTTCGGCGGCTATGCACGTTTTACTCCGCAGCTTATCGACTTCATCAAACAATTCGTAAGCAACACCGGAATGCTTATCGAACCCGTTTACACCGGGAAGCTGTTCTATGCCGTCAACGATTTAGTGGGTCAAAAGTACTTTCGAAGGGGCGACCATGTTCTGATTGTGCATAGCGGCGGACTCACCGGTTTACTGGGTCAGATATCGAAGTTTTAATTAATTTCGTTAAGTTTGGGTAAAACCAACCTGATATGAACTACCAATTATCCACCGCTCCCTCCCGGGTGCAAGAGTCGCTCAGCCGACATATTCTGGCCGATGGTTACGACATGACCTTCGATATGGAAAAGAGTCACGGTGTCTATATCTATGATTCGAAATACCAACGTGAATTGCTCGACTTTTTCACCTGCTTTGCTTCGGTACCGCTGGGATACAACCATCCGAAAATGACTGGCGACGAGGCGTTCAAGAAAAGCCTGCTGCTGGCCGCCATGGCCAACCCTTCCAATTCCGACGTCTACACAGTCGAATTCGCCGAATTTCTGACAACCTTTTCGCGCGTGGGAATCCCCGATTTTCTGCCGCATGCTTTTTTTATCTCGGGCGGCGGATTGGCCGTCGAAAATGCCATCAAGGCGGCGATGGACTGGAAAGTACAGAAGAACTTCCGCAAAGGGGTCAAGGAGGAGAAAGGGTTCAAGGTGATTCACTTCGAAAAAGCTTTTCATGGCCGCACCGGATATACCCTCAGCATCACCAATACGTTACCTGACAAGACAAAATGGTTTGCTAAATTTGACTGGCCCAGAATCAGTTCGCCCGCCATTTCCTTTCCCCTGACGGGTGAAAACCTGAAAGAAGTGATACGGAGAGAAGAAAAGGCGCTGGAAGAAATCCGGGAGGTCTTTACCAGGGAGCCCGACGAAGTGTGCGCAATCATCATCGAACCCATACAATCGGAAGGTGGCGATCGCCATTTTCGCAGAGAGTTCCTTGAGCAACTGCGAACACTTTGCGACGAGCACGAAGCATTGCTGATATACGACGAGGTGCAGACGGGGGTCGGACTGACCGGCAAGTTCTGGGGTTTCGAGCATTTTGGAGACAAGGCAAGGCCGGATATCCTCGCTTTTGGAAAAAAGATGCAGGTCTGCGGAATTCTGGCAAGTGAGCGGCTGGATGAAGTCGAAACCAATGTATTTCGCGTATCCTCGCGCATCAATTCAACCTGGGGCGGTAGTCTGGCCGATATGGTAAGGTCTACCAAAGTTCTCCAAATCGTTGAAGAAGATCGTTTGCTTGATCAGGCCAGTCGCGTGGGTGAGTACCTGCTCGGAAAACTTCAGGAGATGGCTGACAACTCAGACTTCCAGATGACGAACGTGCGCGGAGTAGGACTTATGGTTGCCTTCGATCTGCCGGATACGGCGTCGCGTAACCGCTTTGTAGAACTGGGTATGGAAAACAACGTTATGTTTTTAGGCTGCGGCGACCGGTCGATTCGCTTCAGGCCGGCCCTGATTATTACAGAAAAAGATATTGACAGGGGACTGGCCGTGATGGAACAAATCCTGCCCGACCTCTTTGCTATAGAACACAAAAATAAAATATGACTGATATCACCAAAAAACGCTTAATCTGGTTCGGAATTGTATTGGCTGCCATGCTGGTCATCATCTTCAGCGATTCCACCTTTCTAACCAATGCAGAGAAAATCCGCGGGGGCTTCACTGAAACCGCTTTCTCCAGAAACGAAAACAATTCCGGACCGGTAATCCGGATCTATGCGGTAAAGGTAGATAGCCCCGCGGTGGCGGATTACGAAGCCTACGGCAACTCGATGCCCCATACCGAACATGGAACCACGAAAATATTCTTCTTCGATGGCGATGCTCCGACTGATTTAGGACTGGACGCTCCCCATTACGATACAGCCCGCTACAAGGCTGTATGGGTGTTTCAGAAAAATGCTGTTGGAAAAAC
>DAIRDA010000067.1:0-3272 GCA_036796375.1 Albibacterium sp. | reverse complement strand
CCCGTGATGGCCCGGCCAACAATTAACGAGTTGATCTCCTTGGTTCCTTCGTATGAGTAGATTGCTTCTGCGTCGGCCACAAAGCGAGCCACATCGTACTCCAATAGAATTCCATTTCCACCCATCACCTCCCGTGCGCGGCCGACAATGTCACGCATGCGTAGCGTGCAAAACACCTTGGCAAGCGATGCATGCTCATCTAATAACTGATCGGCATCCTGCAGTTCCGACAAACGAAATACGAGTGTCTGCATGGCCGTTAAATTAGACAGCATCTCCACCAGATGGTTTTGAACCAGCTGAAAAGAGGCAATCGGCTTACCGAACTGTTTTCTCTTCCGTGTATAATCAAGCGCATTTTCATAAGCACCGCGCGAACAGCCAACGGCCATCCAGGCCACCCCCGCACGCGTCATCCGAAGCACATTCGCCGTATCTTTAAACGAATTCGCCAGCGGCATCCTATCCGATTCCGGCACCAGGCAATCGCTTAATGTTACCAATCCGTTCTGAACAATTCGGAGTGACATTTTGCCCTTCATCTTCTCCACCTCGAAGCCGGGATTGTCCTTGCGCACCAGAAAACCCTTCACTTGATTATCGTCCAGATCGCGCGCCCACACCACCACCACATCGGCAAAAGGTGCGTTCCCTATCCACTTCTTCTGTCCGTTCAATATCCAGCCCTGCTCTGTCCGCCGGGCCGTCGTGGTAAGGCCGCCTGCAGCGCCTGAACCCACCTCGGGCTCAGTTAACCCGAAGGCCCCAATCTTTGTTAGCTGCTGAAGCTGTGGGAGCCATTCATTCTTTTGTTCTTCCGATCCGCAAAGGTAAATCGAACCCATTACCAGGCCGCTTTGCACGCCAAAGAAGGTAGCAATGGAAGAATCCACCCTCGCCATTTCCATCGCAATCACCCCTTCCATCAGAAAGGGAAGATTCGGGCATCCGTAGCCTTCATACGTGACCCCACAGAGGTTCAGCGCAGCAAATTTTGGAAGAATTTCGAAGGGAAACTCGTCGCGCAACCAGTAGGAATTTACCAGCGGCTTAATCTCCGTTTCCATAAAATCCCGAACCTTCAGCTGTATCTCGCGCTGTTCGGGTGTCAGCCGGAGGTGCAACTCATAAAAGTCGCTATTGATCGCAGGCAACGTGCGTTCTTTCTTGTCAGATTGCAACATCTTCATCAACCCCGCCAGCTGGTTATCGTCCAGCTTAGAAAAGCCTTTCAGCGCTGCTGCCAGATCCACCTTTTCGGATAGTTTATTTAATTGATCGAAATCAATCTGCTTAAGCAATTTAAATGCACTTTTAATTTTCGAAAAGGAGCTCATGTCGTCAAGTTTTACAGTAAATCAAATACCTCATTTACACCCAGCTGACGGCGGCAGGTAAAGCCCTCTGCATAGCGGGACTGAATATCTTTCCCAAACTCGATGGCCCGGCTTTCAATAACCTGAAGAAATTCAGGGCGAGAAATGTAAGTCTGCGGTTCATCTACGCGATGTTCCGGATGGTAAAATTGTGTTTTGAAAGCTTGTATAACTTCTATTTTCCGTTCCCAGAAGTCGGAGATATCCACCACAATATCGGGCTTGATATAGTGGTCCTGAATAAACTGGAGCAGCAGCCGCGGTCGGTGAGGCTCTTGCGTTTTTCCCTGAAACAAGGTCTCAATTTTTCGCAGGCCAGAAAGGAATACGGCATCGTTCACCAGTGTGCTGGCCCTGCCATGATCCGGATGGCGGTCGCTCAATGCATTTGAAATGATGATTTCCGGCTGGTATTTGCGGATAACCTCGATAATTTTGAGCTGGTTCTCTTCGTTGTTTTGAAAGAATCCGTCGCGCATCTTTAAATTCTCGCGCACCGAAATCCCCATCAACCGACTGGCCTCTTCGGCTTCCTCGCTCCGCGTCTGGGGGGTACCCCTTGTTCCTAATTCGCCCTGGGTCAAATCCACAATTCCGACCGACTTTCCCGAGGCAATACTTTTGAGGATGGTTCCTGAACAGCCGAGTTCGGCATCATCAGGGTGTACGGCAATAACTAATAAATCTAATTTGGTAACGTTGTCTGGCTCAATAATAAAACCGCTGTCTTCTATCTTCATCCCTGATTATGTTCTCTATATCTCTATCGGTTTCCCGATCGTATTCTGCTTTTAAATTATGTCCGAAAACCTTGGCGAGCGACTGGTAAAAAAATGCCGGAACTCCGCCTTTCAGTTCCTTCACCAGTTCGTAGCTGGAATTACCCGTTTGCCGGTCGATCAGTTTCAAAAGAATGGCTCCCTGAGAAACCGACATATTCTTAACTTCTTTATAGAACATATCTTTAATGTCCTGCTCACATTTTTTTATCAGCCTCTTCTTTTCACGTTTGCTGGGCGTCATCGCCAGATCGCGATAAAGCTGTTCGTATTTAGCCTCCGCAACTTTGGCATAAGGCAACACTTTCAGTACGTTGTAGCGCAGCCGGTTGTAAGCTTTTCGGTCAGCCTCGGTCTTAAATATACGCCGCGCATAAATATTTACCTCCCTCAAAGGAATCCAGGGAATCCGCTCCCCATCAACCAGCGTGGTAGCTACGTTGACCGCGATCGGATCCATCTCAAACCGCTGTTCAGCCTCCTGTGCCCTGGCCACCAGTCCGAAAAAAACCAACGGGAGAAACAAATAAAACGGTAAAAATTTCATATATTTAACTAGGCAATTACTTACAATAAAGTTAGCAAAAATATATTTCAAAATACAATATTTGTAGGTTACGCTAAAAGAAAGAGAGAACGAACGTATGAAGGACATAATCATCGATTTAGAAGCTGAAAAAAAAGAGATTCTAAAGCGATATCGCGCATTACTGAGAGCCTGTAAACCAACGATGCAAAAGGGTGATAAACAGATGATCAGGAAGGCATTTGACATGGCGCTGGAAAGTCATAAAGACATGCGAAGAAAATCCGGCGAACCGTATATCTACCACCCGATCGCCGTTGCGCAGATCGCGGCCCAGGAGATCGGATTGGGCACCACTTCCATTGTCTGTGCCCTGCTGCACGATGTGGTGGAAGACACCAACGTCTCGCTGCTCGATATCGAGCTGATTTTCGGAAAGAAAGTGAGTAAAATTATCGACGGACTTACCAAGATATCCGGCATTTTCGACCCGAACAGTTCGATGCAGGCTGAGAATTTCAGAAAAATGCTTTTAACCCTGGCCGACGATGTCAGGGTAATACTCATCAAACTGGCCGATCGTCTGCACAA
>DAIRDA010000066.1:0-10763 GCA_036796375.1 Albibacterium sp. | reverse complement strand
ACATCCGGTATATGGCAAAGTATACCGTGTGGGAAATAAGGAAGAAATGTTGAAGTTGCTGGAACTGGAGAAAGGACTTGCCTGGACTGCCCATGCAAGGATAAAGGGCTCGACGGGCTATCCGGACCGGTATAAAGACGAAGATTTTTTTGCATCAGATCGCTTTTTGGGAGCTGCCTGGAAACCGATGCCGGCCGACCTGTCGCATGAGCGGTTAGGCAAAAGGGTGCTGGATGTGATGGACGATATGGCCAACTGGGGACACAAAAAATACGTAATAGGCGAGGCAGATCTGTTTAAAATTGAGCCCAACTACGAATTGTACGCCAACATGAACATAAATTATCTTCAGCTTGATAAACTTCCCAGATTCGAGGAAGGCTGGCAGCCGGTACTCGACGCCATGGAACAAGGCAAGTTTTTTGTGACGACCGGAGAGGTGTTGATTCCGCGGTTTACGGTGAACGGGAAGGGTTCGGGCGAAACAGTAAATCTGTCTGGGGGTAAAAAGGCGGAAGTCGTTTTAGCCTTGGACTGGACCTTTCCCCTAAGCTATGCTGAAATCATATCCGGTGATGGGGAACAGGTATATCGCGAACGTGTCGACCTGAGTTCGACCGAAGCCTTTGGGAGTAAGGAATTTTATTGGAAGTCCGATTTGTCGGGCCGGAAGTGGGTTCGGGTGGAAGTGTGGGACGCTGCGGTTAACGGTGCCTTCACTCAATTTGTTTGGATCGATTAAAAAAAACCGTTTAAATATTTTCATAATTGTTTCAGAAAAGTTATCTTGCTCAGTAAACCTATACGTATGATCATTAACTTTTTAAACCTGGGCGCGTTGGAACTATTAATACTTCTCCCGCTTCTTCTCTGGCTAGTACTGTTCATCATCGCATTCGTGAAATGCCTGACGAACCCTAATCTGGCTTCGACCGAAAAAATTCTTTGGATTCTTGCGATTTTGTTTTTCCCTTTGATGGGCTCGATAGCCTATCTGGTTGTTGTGAAAACTTCGCCTGGACGCGGAGATAACTACAGCGTTCGCAATTAAACCTTAGCCGATTTTAGTGGGTTAATGTAAAATCTTCGTCAACGCAAATAATATAGTCAGCCAGGAACCTGTTTTTCTCATTGAGATATGTCGTGCCCGCTTGCGTTACTGTTGTAATTACAAGCATCTTATCCACCGACACTATCTGTTTAAGGAAGTTCACAATGCCCTCGTACCGGTCGGAATGATAAGATCCGTTCAGATGTAGAAAAACGGACTCGTTGGTCGAATATTTTTCTATAAAATGGGCCATTGTTGCATCTTTGAGCGCCTGCGCCTCGAGCATATAGTTTCCCTGATGATCATCGGACATTTTTAATAATGCCCGGTAGGAGTTTTGGGTAGAGTCGATGGTAAATGGCAGAGGCGTAAAAAACCTGGTAGCCTGGGGGGGCAGCCTGCTCAAGACGTCCAGACCGCTATGAAATACAGCATTGGCGTAACGGCGGGGAACGTTCGTGGCAACAAAGCGGATGCCGTGTTTTCGGGCGAATTCCAGAATGGGTTTGTAATCTGTTTTATAATTTTTCCAGAGTCTGGCTTCTTCCTCAAAACTTTTTTGTGAAATTAAACCTGTGAGGTATTCATCTACAAGCAGCTGATTATCGGTTTCGAACATTTCCGCGCCAATCACTAACCGTGATGAATCTCTTTCGAATAACGCTTTCGTCAATTCCAGCTGCAACCAATGGGCAACTGCATTGTTATGCAGTTCCCCGAAAAAGATGTGCGACTTTCCCTTGCTTGCCTCTATCACTTGATTAAATTGCACTTTCTGGCCTGTTCCGGTGAATATGCTAAACGGTTCCTGCGCATATGAAATGCATGGGAGGCTCAGCAAGAGCAGAAGAATGATCCGGATTTTATTGAACATTTTCTTTTTATTTTTGGATGGTGTAATCAGCTACCACCTTGCGCCAGGCTATGCTTTCCGGAACGCGGGGCTTTCGCTTCCCGAAAAATTGTACAATCACGTTACCTTCAGCGTCGAAGAGTTCCAGACTGGTAACAATCCCATCGTTCGTTGGTTTCTTTACCCGCCATACGCTCTCAATGGCGTCCTCCCGTAAATGCATATTGAATTCAGGGTCGAGGACGTTGAACCACGGTCCAGTTTGGAGAAGTTTGTTTGCCTTCCCGGTGTGAATCTGGATACAGCCCCGGTTACCGATGAAGACCATTATATCCAGGTTTTGTTCGGATATTTCATCCAGGAGACTTTTCACGGAAGGCCAGAATACTTCAACAGCGTTACCTTTTGGCGCCAAACGCATGGCCTGCCTTCTTGACACTCCGAAACGGTTCAGCATTCCGAAAAATTCGTGGGTATCTTTCAGCTCGGTCCAGGCCTGTTGAAAGCCACCGATGTCGATCTTATCGTCGGGGGTTTCGTTGATAATGGCCGGCGAAGCTGCGGCAACTATTGGTTCGCCAGGCGAATGGTCGGCGTAGGTGGAAACCAGTTGCTCATAGGCTTTTAAATTACTGTTTTCGGTCAGGTAGATTTTGTGAACCGCCTCGCCTGACTGATCGAAGAACTGGAGGCTTTTGCGATCGCCCTCGGTAACGGCGAAGCCGGAATGCCAGGCATTCATAAATAGCCGCAGATCGATATCCGGGTTGGCTACCAGACCGACATGTCCGTTAAACGATGCCTTGGTGTAGACGCCTTTCCTCTCGTGAACAGCATGGTTATTTCGGGTAATGGCCGTTACGTAACCTAGTCGGTTTACTTCTTTGAGAAGATTTTCAAAATCGTGCTTCAACCGGCAATTTTTGTCATTCGTGACTACCAGTTGTGCCTCGGAAACGCCAAGTGAACGGGCAGCGTCGCGGATTCTTACCTTCGGATTTTCAGCCCTGAAGGCTGCAAATTGTTCTGTTAAATTTTGGATGATATTGTTCATTTTGTTTGGAGTGAGATGTTTGAAGAAGATGGAACCACGAAGGGGCATTGAAATTCGTCGTCCCGAATTAATTTTACGTGAATATTGAATGTTTGATGAATGTTTTCGCAATTAATCACCTCGACGGGGGCTCCGAAGGCGACAGCCTTGCCTTGTTTCATCATAAGTATTTTGTCTGCATAGCGGGCAGCGATATTCACATCATGAAGGATGCTGACGACACAGTATCCCCGGTTGGCCAGGCTGCGGGCAAGGCTGAGGATTTGTTGCTGATAGCGAAGGTCGAGGCCATTGGTTGGTTCATCAAGGAAAAGTATGCCTTCGGTTTGGTCGTAAATTTGAGCGACCACCCGGGCTAATTGGACCCGTTGTTGTTCCCCGCCCGATAGCGTGTTGTAATCGCGGTGGCTGAACTGAATTACTCCGGTCTCTTCCATCGCATGTTTTATCATTTCCATATCGTGATGAGATGGACTTGAATCGAAGTGAGGGTAGCGGCCCATGGTAACCAGTTCGTGAACTTTAAAGGACACGGACAGCGTTGTTTGTTGTGCTAACACAGCTCTGAATTTTGCCAGCACATGTTGCTTGTAGGTGGAAAGAGGTTGACCGCGAAGCAAAATTTCTCCGGTATGGAAGTCGGTTTCCTTGCAGAGTAGTTTTAGCAACGTACTTTTTCCGGCGCCATTTGCCCCCACGATAGCCAACAGTTCCCCGGGAACTACGTCGAAGCTAATTCCGTCTACCAGATTTTTTTTTCCGATGGAATAGCTGAGTTCTTTTACACTGATCATTTCGTAATATGGTTAAATGTGACTGCGTTTTCGCTGTTCTGACAGGATGATGTAGATAAACACGGGACTTCCAATAATGGCCGTAAGGATGCCTATTGGAAGTTCTGCTGGCGCAACGATGGTGCGCGCTAACAGATCTGCCAATACCAGGATTGAAGCACCTAATAAAGCCGAGCCCGGAACTACTAGTCTGTTATCGGCTGAAAAAGCCATTCGTAGAATATGCGGCACCACGAGCCCTACAAACCCGATCAAACCCGATACGGCAACGGAGGCTCCGACACCCAGCGTTGCCAGCACAATAGTTGCCCTTTTTACCACATTTACGTTTACACCCATGTGTGCTGCCTGCGCTTCACCAAGAGCCATAGCATTCAGGGCTTTTCCGAAGAATGGCAAAGCGATTAGCGGAATGATCGCGAAAGGTAAAATACTGCTGACCACTTTCCAGTTGGCTCCTCCTAAACTGCCCATACTCCAGAAGGTAATATTTCTTAACTGGTCGTCGGTGGCCAGATAGGTGAGCAAACCAGTGAAAGACCCCGCAAGCGCATTAATGGCGATTCCGGCGAGGAGGAGTGTGGTGATATCGGCTTTCCCATTCTTCATAGCAATACGATATACCAGAAAGCAAGCCAGGCAGGCTCCTGTAAAGGCAGCAGCCGATAAAGCATAGTAGCCAAAGATGGCTGTCAGCATACTAAAAAAACGTGCTTCCAGCACAATCATAATCACTGCAAACAGTCCTGCTCCAGACGATATTCCGATAAGGCCGGGTTCAGCCAAGGGATTCCGAAACAGCCCTTGAATACTCGCCCCGGCAATGGCGAGGGTGGCACCGACAAGCGCCCCAAGAAGTACCCTTGGTAAGCGTATGCTCACAAAAACCGCCTTCTGTTGCATGCTGAAGTCCATCGATCTATTGATATTTAACTGATCCCCAATGATGCTTGCTAATTCTGCCAGACTGATTTCAACGGCACCCATACAAAGGGATAGTAGTGATGAAGTGAGTAGTAGAAGAAGTAACGTGCTGATAATAATTCCCTTGCGTTTCAATTGAGTGCCTGTTAATGTATTTTTGACGACAGTTCCTGGATTGCTCTCCCCAATCGGGGACTAAATCCGGTGAGTAACTGCCCGTCCATCTCGACGATTCTTTTGTTTTTTCCTGCGTTGGTTTCTTTTATCCCCTGCACTTCGAGTAGTTGATTGACACCCCCCAAACTGGACAGGCCGCTGTCAAACATCAGAATGACATCGGGATTTGCAGCAACAAGCGCCTCGGCGGTAAGCGGCTTAAAGTCCGAAAAATCCTTCATGACATTTTCTCCGCCGGCAAGGCTAATCATTTGGTCAACCTGCGTATCTCTTCCGGCAACCATCATGGTCCCGGTTCCACGGGCATAGATGAAAAGAACCTTTGGCCTAGCAGTATCCTGCCTGGTTGACTTTACTTGCTCAAGATCCTTTTCGAGGCGCATTAGCGTTGCTTCCGCTTCCTGCTGTCTCCCCAGGGAATCGGCGATTGACTGTATCAGCTTTTTGGTACCTTCTTCCGAATAGTCGTGCTCGAAAAGGTAGATCTGTACCCCGGCATTGCGGATCTGATCGGCCAATTCAGGCTTAACATCGTGAGTGGTGGCGATGACGATATCGGGCGCCAGTGCCAACACACCTTCAGCAGCAATTTGCCGGCTATGCCCGACGCGGGGTTTCCCGGCCAGGCTTGCCGGATAGGTGCTTGCCACATCAACGCCTACGATATTTTTTTCCAGCCCCAGTTCAACGAGCACTTCCGAAACGGTACCATTGAGAGAAACAATTTTAGCTGTGTCCGAAAATTCGGTGGACGCCTGTGTATTGGTGTTACAGGAATAGGAGGCTGATAGGGCGGTCAGCAAGATAAATCCAAAGAACAGTTTTTTAGCCATTGTGTATTTTTTAAATGTGTGCATTCGATTGATATAAGTTGGTTTAACCGCGTTTCACCAGTTTGTATTCAATTTCTGGGTATCCGCGCGTACCGCCATCGACGGGAGGGTTTCCTGCACCCATGCTGGTGAAGCGGAGTTTGTAAATATTGCCGGATGGATCTTTAATAAGATAATAACGGTCGGTCTGCGCCCCAAGTGGAGTACCCGTAGTTTTTCTCCAGTCGGGACTGATAGCGCTTTTCGAATTAGCGAAATTGATTCCATTCAGGTCGATTTCATTGAAATCCGCATATGATGGCTTTTCATTGGGACTGCCGTCTGCATTTTTAAACACAATCTCAGCGGCGGATACGCCTGCCAGGTAATTGATAAATACCAGATCGGAATAACCGTAGGGGAAAGTGCTGCCGTCGGGCATGCTTCCGAAGTATAAGCTCCAGGTCCACTGAAAGTCCCATTCTTTTTTCACGGGCTCAACCGTCACTGGTCCCTCGGCGAAAGATATGTACTGGAAGTTGTACTCATCCTTTTTCTTGATGCTCATCTTCTCAATGTTCGTGGAATTCAACCTGGCATACTGAAGCTCATAATCATCTCCCTGGCGGATGATTCTTATTTTAAATAAATCTTCCGCTTTGATCTCCTTTCCATGTATACCGCCAATCGGATTTAGAATAAAAACCTTGTTCTCATCATTGTTGGCAGATATGGCAGGAATGAGAGTTTTTGATAGATCGCCGGTGATGTTGTCTATATTCCCAAATGCTCCGGGGCTTCCCAAAGCAATGGAGAGCGTTGACAAATCCACATCGTTGGCTGAAACTTTGCTCAGATCCGTAGCGTCAACTTTGACGGCTGACGAGCCAGTGGTATTGTTCAGGATTACCCGGAATTCTCCACCATTATAGAAACCGAGGTTCCATTGTGTGCGCTTTACTGAATGCTGTTTGTCGGCACTTAGGTCAACGTATACCGCATTTTCTGCGCTGCTTCCTCCTTCACCGCCATTCAATTTCATTGAAGTGCCATCGGAAGGAGGAATTTCAGGAAGCGGTGTGTCGTCGCGTTGGCAGGATGAGAGGAGGGTGAGGAGACAGATTCCTGCTAAAAAGCATTTTACTGAGTATGGATTTTTTTTCATTTGGATTGTTAATTAAAAGGATAGATTGATGTTTAATTGTTTTTTGACCATTGGAAGGTTAATCCCAGAAAATAGGAGCGACCATAACTAACCGGTATTTGTCCGCTTTCTGATGCATGTGCTGCACCCTCGCCGGTAGCGCTGTTTTGGATTTTTGTTATATCAAATAAATTGCGAATACCTCCCGTTAGGGATACTGCTGATGTCAGGTTCTTGTTGATTGTCAGGTCAGCTATATGGTAGGGATCAATAGCAGTTCTTGTAATGCTGGTCTGCTCTGCAGCGGTAGATGTCACCTCATAGCTCGGCCGTTTTCCGTTAAACTTATAGAACAAGTTGATTCCTGCTTCCCATTCTGGTAATTCATAATGAAGCTCGGTGCTTGCTTCGGGCGACCATAGCATTCCAGGTACACTTTGTTCATTGGCTGATAGCCGATTATATCTTCCGATATAGGAAATACCTAAGGTTCCGCTGAAGTTTTTCCAGGTAAACTGACTCTCCAGGCTGGCTCCGGCGGTACGAAATTCCTCGATGTTGATATAGGTGTTGGCCGAGGCGTTTCCCGGCAGCGTTCCAAGGGTGATCAGGTTTTGAAACTGATTGTAGAATCCACCAATGGTACTCCTAAATCTAATATTGGAAGCGGAAGAGCCGTACCAGGTGAGATAACTGTTGAAACTATTAGAGAGTTCCGCTTCTAGTGCTTCGTTTCCAGCGATGGAATGGTTTGCATCGACGAAAGTGAAAAACAGCTCACGAAGTGCAGGGGATCTGAATCCCCGGGCATACGCTGCCCTGAGATCAAGCGAATTGTTCAGGCGAAGTTTGGCATTGAGCGAAGGTATTACCGGCGGGGCATCATATACTGAGTTTTTTATAAAGCGTAAACCTGGACGCAGGGTTAGCGCATTGGACAAACGGAGCTCGGAGGAGAGAAAAAAAGCATAGTCTGTTATCGTGGGACTTCCCATTATTCGTTCACCCGACCCACTGTTTCGTTGAATGTCAAAACCCGGTTGCAGGTTGATCGTTTCCGATAGGGCGTATTGGACAGTAGTACGAAACATGGTCGAGGTGAAGGCGGCTTTGTCCTGTTCGCCCGCACCGGAGGTGGGTTCCGAACTTCCGTTTATAAAATCAAGCCGCTCCGTACGGGTGTCTCGTTGGTAATTCTGGTGCGAGAGGGAGCTTTGGATACTTAGCCGATCATGATTTTTCCATTCTGACTTTAAAACATGATTTAAACGTTTTGTAAGGTAGTTTTTATCTACCGCTCTCAGATTTGTCTCGTTGAGTGGCCCGGGCGTATAGATGTCCTCATGTAGAAAATCAGCACCGTAATGGATACTCACCGCTTCGGTTTGATAGCCTAAGCCGAGCGATGTGAACCATTGATCTTTCGGGCTCCAATCGAGTGTTCGGCCGGGGCTGTTTCCTTTCCAGCCGCCAAAATTATTCTTTGATCCGGACAGACGGGCTTTCCATCGGTCTTCCGTCCAGTCGATCGCAAGATTACCATTGTGCGTCCCTTCCTGTCGAAATGCCTGATACTCCTTTCCTGCACTTTCCTCTTGAATTCGTGCTGATATTGTTAAGTTCCTTTTCTCATGATTCTTTTTGGTAATAATATTGACAACGCCGGCCAAGGCATCGGTTCCATAAATCACAGACATAGGTCCTTCTACAATTTCTATTCGGGAAATATTGTTAACATCGATGTGGCTTAAGCTCTGTTTGCTAGCACCCCGATCGATGACCGGTATTCCGTCGACAAGCACCTTGACATTTTGCCCCGACATCCCCATCAACTCAATATCGGATTCACCGAGCGTCAGGTCGTTTGAAAAACGAACACCTAATTGCGAGTTAAGAATATTTTCAACGGAAGTAGCACCTTTCTGTCTGATTTGAGTTGCACTAATCGTCCGAACCCTAAACACCGAATGTTTGATTGACTGGGTTTCGAATTGTCCGGTAACGACTACTTCGTCAAGGAAGTCTTTCTTGAGGGAGTCAGCAGAAGGAGGGGTGTCTTGTGCAAGAACCTTGACGCAAGAAAGGCAAATTAAAATGGTAAAGACGCTGTATATGCTCATTATTTTAAATCGTTCTAAATAATGAGGTAAACCTATTGGTTATTTAGAAACATTACAAATAATAGCAAAAATATTCCCTGTGACGTCTAAAAAGCTACTTTTTGAATTTTTGACGTCATTGCACTTAAAATGTCTATTGTCCGTTGGTAAGCTTTAATCGCTTTATTGCTTCTTTTTATTTCGACAACTCCGATTGAAGTAAGTGTTCCCATTCTTCGTCAAGCGTCAAACTGGGACGCTTCTTGCCGGCTTTCCGATACCAATAGTCGGCATTCCATATATCGCCTTCCTTGCGGTGAAGGTAGGCGTGTACATGAGATGATTGCGGGTCTTCAAGGTGGTCGATGAGGGAGTGTGCTTTGGACCAATCGCCTTTTGCGTCATACCACAGTGCCTGCATATGCGGCGCTAAATCAGAAGGAGGATCTATGTTTTCCAGCGATATTTTAAATTCTTCAGCAGTAGTCATGAACCTGGTTGGTGGTGAGTGAATATGGTATCGAAAATAACCTTTTTTCCGGACATAAAAAAGGGTTGCCAGCACTGGCAACCCTTTCTGAGTCAAGATGGTTTATTGAGGGTAGTTCGGATTTTGTTTAAGATTTGAATTTTTCCTGATTTCCGCCACAGGTACCGGCGCGAAATACATTTTTACCGGGAAGGAACGGTCCTGAATGTTTTCAACGGTATAGGTATATACCAGCGTTTGGCGATCTGGCTGCAATTTGCCGAAGATCGAGATCCCCTGAGCTGGCTTGCTGAAATCCTCCTCTGCGGTCATCCACCTTCTTGCGTCGAAAAAGCGATGCCCTTCGTATGCCAGTTCTACACGGCGCTCATAGCGGTAAAGGGCCTCTAAAGATGCACCACTCGCTGCGTCTACCGTCGACCCTGGCATACCAGCCCGTTCCCGCACCATTTTGATGTAGGTTTTGGCTTCCTGTTCCTGACCTAGCTCTAAACAAGCCTCGGCGTAGTTCAGCAGGATTTCTGCATAGCGGAAGAAGATCCAATCCTGGTCGCCCCGTATAAACTGAGCGTCTAGGTCAATATCCATAAATTTGCGCAGATAATATCCGCTATAGGTTCCGTTCCAACTTTCGATCGGGCTGTTGCGAGTATCGAGCCCCCAGCGCGTTTGTACTTTGCTGCCGTCCCAATACTCGAATTGCGCGGTTTGAATGACACCGACCGGATCGAGCCCTATACCGTTAGCGGCTCTTTTTTTCCAGGGTGCACCATTGTATAGAATGGTTGCATAGAAGCGAGGATCCCGATTTTCATAGGGGGCCGCTTTGTGTTGAGCGTTGTTCCAGTTGAAGGGTGTTCCGTCTTGCAATTGGTAAACGTCAACCATATTCTGTAGCGGAACATTGCCACCCCAGTTATTATAACCGTTTGGTCCGTTGTATAAATCGTGTTGCGTTCCCAAAAGCTCGCTGTCGAATTTCTTGGCAAAGATGGTTTCTCCGTTCTGCTTATTCAGGAAGATGTCAGCATAGTTAGCTGCTGGATCGTCCAGGTTTTTGTAAAGCGAAAAACGACCTGAGTTGATAACCTCCAGGGCTGCTTCACGCGCCCGCGTCCACCGGGCAGTACGGTCGCCACCAACATAGCCGATCAAATCGTTGGTGTTTCCGCCCTGATTGTGCAGGTCGCTTGCCGCATACAAGAGTACCCGTGACTTTAATGCCCGTGCAGCCGACTTGTTTACAACACCGCTTGGCGTCGTTTCCTCTGTCATTTCGATTGCCTTGTCGCATTCTTCGACAATAAAGTTAATTGTTTCCTCGAAAGTATTTCGAGTAACAGCCTGAATAGCTTCGGTATCGTC
>DAIRDA010000065.1:0-10901 GCA_036796375.1 Albibacterium sp. | reverse complement strand
GCCAAGCCGGGGCGTGATCCGCGTGAAAGCTTTGAGGCCTTTTCATTTACGGAGGGGGTGAACAGCATCGACGATTTAAAGGTTGGAATGAAGTTGCCGGGACTGGTGACAAACATTACGAATTTTGGTGCATTTGTAGATATCGGCGTGCATCAGGATGGTCTGGTGCATTTAAGTCAGCTGGCGAACCGCTTCGTAAAGGATCCGAACGAAGTGGTAAAAGTAAACCAGCAGGTGGAGGTAAGGGTTGCCGAGGTGGATATTGCCCGCAAGCGCATCGCGCTTTCGATGAAAGACGATCAGCCGAAGGCTGCTCCAAAGGCTGCTTCTATACCTGCGCACAAGGCGGGCAAGCCTGCTCAGGCTTCCCGGGCTGGGCAGAAATCAAGGTCGGTTCCCGCCAAAGAGAGCGCCTCGGATATGGCTGCCAAGTTAGCGGCGCTTCAGGCGAAATTCAAATAATATTGTCTGGCTATTTGTCATAAAAAATATATCTTTAGCCGTGGCTATAACAAAAGGGACCTTTTTCAGCAATTACAGTAATATTATTTTATTGCTGGGGGGAATCGTTGTGGGGAGCCTTTTCGGCCTGTTCGCCCGCGAGAGCATCGTCTATTTGAAACCAATCGGCGATATCTTTTTGAACCTGCTTTTTACGGTGGTGATCCCGCTGATTTTCTTTGCCATTTCTTCGGCTGTTTCCAATATAGAACAAGGCAGAAAGCTGGGCAATATCCTGTCGGTCATGGCCTTCGTATTTCTCGGGACCGTTCTTTTTGCGGCCATCACGATGGTTGGTGTCATCTGGATTTTTCCTTTAGAAACGGGTCTGTACTTCGCTGAGGGGCAGGTTTTTGACGTAGAGGCAGGAAATGAGAACTGGGGCGAAAGCATGGTTCAGTTTCTTACCGTCAACGAATTCAACCAGATTCTGTCAAGGCAGCATATGCTGGCTTTTATCATCTTTTCTTTCCTGATAGGGTTGGCCGCGCTTCGCTCTGGTGAGGGTGGTACTGCTTTCCGCCAGTTTCTGAATTCCGGCAACGAGGTGATGAAAGTAGCCCTGATTATGGTTATGAAACTGGCTCCGGTGGGTTTGGGAGCATATTTTGCCTATCAGGTGGGAACGGTGGGTCCGCAGCTCTTCGGCATTTATGCCAAGCCGATGGGTTTGTACTATGGCTATGGAATAGTGTATTTCTTTCTCGCTTTCAGCCTGTACGCGTTTCTGGCTTATGGTCGTAATGGGATCCGGCTGTTCTGGCGACACAATATCCTTCCGGCCGCTACGGCTATCAGCACCTGCAGCAGCATTGCGGTGATACCGGTAAACCTCGAAGCAGCCAAACGCATTGGTATTCAGGAAAGCATCGCCAACGTGGTCATCCCACTGGGAGCCAATCTGCATAAAGATGGTTCCTCGCTATCTTCCATCGTGAAGATTGCAGTAGCCTTTGCTATTATCGGCCGCGATTTTCTCGATCCGATGACCATCCTGACCGCGCTGGGCATCACCGTGATTGTTAGCGTGGTTGCAGGAGGGATTCCCAATGGGGGGTATATTGGCGAACTTCTGATGATATCGGCCTACGATTTACCCACCGAAGCCATTCCGGCCGTCATGATCATCGGTACGCTGGTCGACCCGCTGGCAACGGTTTTAAACTCCAACGGCGATACGGTGGCGGCCATGCTGGTGAACAAAATCACAGGAAATAAGCTGGTTGCAGATCCGACTGTAATCTCAGAATAATATTTCCTCGAAAAACGCCGTTTTTTATTTTAAATTTCCTACTTTTAGATGTTCCGGTCACGTACCGCTACATATATTTCCAGGGTTAATTTACGCCTGCATCAGGAAAGTATTCTTTATGCTTACATAGTAAATTTAACTGGATTTCTTACTTTTGTCTAAAACCGAATTTTAATATGTCTGAAACTGTTTCTTTACGAATTAACGAAAATACCGTAGAATTACCTGTGATTACAGGAGCTGAGGGTGAGAAGGCGATCGATATTTCTAAACTCCGCGATCAGACGGGTTATATTACCCTGGATCCCGGATTTAAAAATACAGGCGCTACCAAGAGTGCCATTACTTTTTTGGATGGCGAAGAGGGGATCCTTCGGTATAGGGGTTATGCCATTGAAGAACTTGCTGAAAAGTCAACGTTTATCGAGGTGGCTTACCTGTTGATTTACGGGAAACTTCCCACCCATGATGAATTAGAGACGTTCCGCTGGTCGGTAAGGCGCCACACGCTCGTTCATGAAGATATGAAGAAATTCTTCGACGGATTTCCTTCCAAGTCGCATCCGATGGGGCAGCTTTCGGCACTGGTGGGTGCACTTTCAGCCTTTTATCCTGAGTCGCTCAATCCGGACAATTCCGAGAAAGAGGAAGATTTAACCGTTATCCAGCTGTTGGCTAAAATGCCGACCATCGTTTCCTGGATTCATAAAAAATCGCTGGGCCATCCGATTATCTACCCGTCCAACCATATGGATTATGTGACGAACTTCCTGAATATGATGTTCGGGCAGCGTACGGAAGAGGTAGCGATCGATCCGGTAGCTGTTGCAGCCATGAATACCCTGTTGATTTTGCACGCCGATCATGAGCAAAACTGCTCTACCTCGACAGTACGGATCGTCGGCTCTTCGCAGGCAAATTTGTTTGCCTCGATTTCTGCGGGGATATCAGCATTATGGGGCCCGCTTCACGGAGGCGCCAACCAGGCTGTGATTGAGATGCTTGAGAAAATTAAGGAAGACGGCGGCGACTGCGACAAGTGGATTGCCAAAGCAAAGGATAAGAACGATTCGTTCCGTTTAATGGGATTCGGACACCGGGTGTATAAGAATTTCGACCCACGTGCGAAAATCATTAAGAAAGCATGTGACGATGTTTTGGAGAAACTAGGCATCAATGATCCGGTTCTCGAAATTGCCAAGAAACTGGAAGAAACGGCTTTGAACGATCCGTATTTCGTAGACCGCAAATTATACCCGAACGTGGATTTCTATTCCGGAATTATTTACCGGGCATTGGGCTTCCCGACAGATATGTTTACCGTTTTATTTGCCTTGGGTCGCCTTCCGGGCTGGATTGCCCAGTGGCGCGAGATGCGCAGCAATAAGGAACCGATTGGTCGTCCGCGTCAGCTATATGTAGGCGAGCCGGCACGCGATTTCGTTTCGATGGACCAACGTTAATAGTTGATTTTTGATTTTTCATTTAACAAGAAAGACCTGAGCGTTTGCTCAGGTCTTTCTTGTTAAATCAGGTCCTTTTTCTATCCATTAACATAAGCACCACTCCTGCAATTACAAGGATTCCGCCGGTGTAGGTTGGCCAGTTTACCTGCTTTTCTTTTTCAGCACTGACCTCCAGCGGACCTATGTCTACAACCTTTTCTGTCTGGGTATAACTGAATCCGGTCCAGATCAGCATGACTATTCCGAGAATGGTTAAAATTATTCCAAATGTTTTCATAAGTATGTTTGGTTTGATTGCTGTGTAGAACATAATTTGTACAAAAATGTTTTATCTTTAGCCCATGTTTCCAACCTTATCGCACTTTATTGAGTATCTGACAGGGGTTTTCATTCCCTTACCGATTCAGACTTTCGGACTATTTGTAGCCATCGCTTTTATTTGTGGTTATACCTTTTTTGTTAAAGAATTGAAGCGCAAAGAACAGGAGGGTTTGGTAAAGCCTTTTCAGCGAACCCGCGTAGAAGGCAAGCCCATCAGTACCATGGAGGTTGTCATGAACGGTGTCCTTGGTTTTATACTGGGATACAAACTGCTCCATGCAGTGTTCAATTATAGCATGCTGGTGCAAGACCCTCAGGGCTTTCTGCTTTCGGGTGAAGGGAACTGGCTGGGCGGACTTGCACTGGGCGGACTTTTCATCTACTGGATTGTTAAGGAGAAGCAGAAGAACAAATCGGCTAAACCGAAAAATGTGATTGAAACCATCTGGCCGCATACACAGCTGGGCAATGTATTGGTTTATGCTGCCGTCTTCGGATTGCTCGGTGCGAAGATATTTCATAACCTGGAATACTGGGATGAATTTATGGCCGACCCGGTTGCGGGTATTTTTTCCTTTAGCGGACTGACCTTCTACGGCGGGTTGATATGCGGAGGTGCCGCGGTTCTTTATATTACCAGCAAATACGGTGTAAAGCCCGCGCATATGCTGGATGTGGGCGCTATCGGGATGATGCTGGCTTACGGCGTAGGTCGGATGGGTTGCCACATGTCGGGCGATGGCGACTGGGGGATTGAGAATACGGGTGCTAAACCGGGTGCTCTCTCGTGGCTGCCCGATTGGGCCTGGTCGTTTAAGTTTCCGCATAACGTGCTGGATGCCGGTGTTCCGATTGAGGGTTGTACGGGCCGGTTCTGCCATGAGCTTCCCGTTGGTGTATATCCAACCTCGCTGTACGAATTTATAGCTTGCCTGGCCTTATTCGGTATCCTCTGGGTTATCCGGAAGCGCATACGCTACGCGGGTATGTTGTTTGCCATTTATCTGATTTTTAGTGGTTTGGAGCGATTCGTTATTGAGATGATCCGCGTGAATTCGAAATACAATGCTTTCGGAATCAGCTTTACACAGGCCGAGATGATTTCCCTGCTGATGATCATCGCTGGTATTGTCGGCATTTTCTGGAGCATCCGCTACGGGAAGAAACATCCTGAAACGATCGCCCCGAAATATGATTAATTTAGCGCAGTTGCACGAGCAGGTTATCCCGGTAGTGAAGGCTGCAGGAGCCTATATTCTTGAACAGTATGTTTCGTTTTCCGACCAGCATATTGAAGTGAAAGGTTTGCACGACCTGGTGTCTTATGTGGATAAGGAGGCAGAAGATCGGCTGGTAGCGGATCTGTCCGGCTTAGTGCCGGAGTCGGGTTTTATTACCGAAGAGGATGAGAGCCGGACCAGGGCTGCGGAATACAACTGGATTATCGATCCGCTCGATGGTACAACCAATTTTATCCATAAGGTTCCGACTTTTAGTGTCAGTGTAGCACTTGCGCGGGGGGAAGAGGTTGTGCTGGGTGTGGTTTATGAGATTAACCGCGACGAGTGCTTTTCTGCGTATCAGGGCGGAGGTGCTTTCTTAAACGGAACACTTATTCATGTTTCTCAAACGCCGGTTCTGGCAGACTCGCTGCTGGCAACGGGATTTCCGTTCCGGAAGTTCGACCAAATGGACGAGTATCTGCTGGTATTGAAGTCGCTTATGCAACAAACCAGGGGTATCCGCCGCATCGGATCGGCAGCGGTCGATCTGGCGTACACCGCCTGCGGGCGCTTTGATTGTTTTTTCGAGTTCAACCTGAACAATTACGACATGGCCGCCGGTGTACTCCTTGTGAAAGAGGCTGGGGGATGGGTTGGCGATTTTCAGGGTGGAAACCGGATGCTCACAAAGGGAAATGTAATCGCCGGGAATCCGGTGATTGCCGGAGAAGTTTTCGAGGAAATAAAAAAGCATTTCAGTCAGGCCACCTGACCTTCTGAAATGCTCCTTATCTAATGAGCATGCGCGCTGCGTACCAGCCTCATGCATGCTTCAATATATACGTTTACAGTGAATCGGCTACTACTTCCTGAACTTCAGGAACCATGCGCTTCAATAAGCCTTCAATACCGGCCTTCAGGGTTACGATGGAGGAAGGACAGCCGCTGCAGGATCCACGTAGTTCAACCGTCACCACGCCTTCTTCAAATTTCTGGAAGCTGATTGCGCCACCATCCTGTTCAACAGCAGGGCGTACATAATCGTGCAAGATTTGCTGAATTTTCTTCTCTATATCGGAACCCTCAAAATCTACATTCTGATCGGTTACCACATGCTGAAGTTGCAGGTCGGCTTCCACCGCACCCTTCACGAACTCTTTCAGGATGGATTCGATATCATCCCAATCGCTGTCGGCGGTTTTGGTTACGGTTACGAAATTACTTGCGAAAAATACGCCATCTACGAAGTTGAACTTAAACAACTCGCTGGCAAATGGTGATTCCTGCGCTTTCTCGCGATTTGGATAATCCAGGCTTCCGTTAAGAAGCAGCTTATTAACCAAAAATTTACGGGTTGCAGGATTCGGGGTTTCTTCTGTATATACTTTAATTGTCGCCATTTTATCTATCATAAATCAGATACAAAATTACGAAAAATTAGCCGGCTAAAGTCAGATGGAAGTCTTAAATGAGAATACCCGCCAACGTTGCAGACAGATATGAGGCCAGGGTTCCGCAAATCAGTGCACGGAATCCCAGACGTGCCAGGTCTTTACGACGTTCGGGCACGAGTTCGCCGATACCGCCCACCTGAATGGCAATGGAGCTAAAGTTGGCGAATCCGCACAAGGCAAAGCTGGTGATGATCAGTGTTTTCGGATCAAGCGTCTCTTTTACGGCAGCCAGATCCAGGTAGGCCACAAATTCGTTGATTACCATCTTGGTTCCCATCAGGCTTCCTGCTGTCTGGATATCGGGTCCGGGTACACCCATGGCCCAGGCAAAGAGTGAGAAAAAGCTTCCCAAAATCTGTTTCATGCTCAGGGTGTGGATATCAATGCCGATAAAGCTCAGCGACAGTCCGAAACTGCCGAGCTGCGCACCGATGATGCCCAATACATAATCGACCAACGCGATAATGGCGATAAAGCCGATCAGCATGGCAATAACATTTAATCCGATTTTCAGTCCGTCGCTGGCACCGTGCGATATTGCATCGACCAGGTTGGAATCGGTTTTCTTTATCTCGAGGGAAACCTCGCCTTTGGTTTCAGAAATTTCGGTTTCCGGCCATACGATCTTAGAAATTACCAATGCTCCGGGTGCAGCCATTAAGCTGGCAGCAATCAAGTATTCAGCCGGAACACCCAGGGAAATATAAACTGCCATCACGCCACCCGCGATACAGGCCATACTACCCGACATGGAGGCCAGAAGTTCCGACATGGTCATTCCCTTCAAATAGGGCTTGATCATGATCTGGGCTTCAACCTGTCCGACAAAAGCGCTTGCTACGTTCGACAGCGCTTCCGATCCGGATACTCCCATTACTTTGTAGACGGCAACAGCCACCCATTTGACAATGCGCTGCATAATGCCGAAATAGTACGCTACACTGACCAGTACGGCAACGAAGATGATGGTGGGGATGATATTGAAGAAAAAGATCATCGCGTTGGCAGCCCCGAACGATTGACTCATGATTTCACTGTTCACCAGGGGACCGAAAACGAAACTTGCGCCGGCATGTGAAAAATCGAGTACCTTGGTAACGGCTGCACCCAGCCATCCGAAGATTTCTTTTCCGAGAGGAACTTTTAAAATAAAGACAGCCAATAATATCTGTACCGCAAGCCCTGTACCTACCAGCTTATAATTAATCGCTTTTCGGTTGTTCGACATTAAAAACGCGATGGTCAGAATCAAAACGATTCCGATCACGCCAACGAATCTGTCCATATTTTTGAATTGGAGGAAGAATTTTTTTGCAAAGGTATAAATATTTTGAATCTATTATAACCTTTGTCAGGATGCTTTTCTTCGGGCGATTTCGTCGCGGATTTTTGCGGCCTTTTCGTACGCTTCGTCGGCCAGCGCTTTGTTAAGTTTTTCTTTCAGGTCCTCGTCGGAAAGGGAGGAATAGGAGAGTGGATCGTTCTTCTCGGACGTTTCAGAACCGCTGGCACCGGAATCCATATTTTCCAGAAAGGCAAAGTCATTTCCGTCGATAATGATGCCCGCGGATTCAAGAATAAAGTCGTACGCAAATATAGGGCAGCCAAAACGAACCGCTATGGCAATGGCATCGGAGGTGCGTGCATCAATTTCTGCGGTCTTTTCACCGGCTTTACAGATAAGCTTGGCGAAAAATATTCCGTCGACCAGGTTGTAAATCAAAACTTCTTCAACCACGACTTCAAAAGTTTCAGAAAACGCTTTGAAAAGGTCGTGGGTGAGGGGGCGACTGGGAGTCATTTTTTCGATCTCTATGGCGATGGCCTGCGCTTCAAAACCGCCGATGATAATCGGCAGTCGGCGCCGGCCATTCGTTTCACCCAAGACCAGCGCATAGGCACCCGACTGGGTTTGGCTATACGATAATCCTACAATATCTAATCTGATCTTATCCATAGAACTGTTGACCGTTAGTGCTTAGCCTGCTTTGTGTGATTTAAGCGCTGCGATGAGTTTTGGAACAATTTCAAATGCATCGCCAACGATCCCGTAGTCGGCAACCTTGAAGAAAGGAGCTTCCGGATCTTTGTTGATGGCCACAATGGTTTTGGAAGAACTCACGCCCGCCAAATGCTGGATGGCTCCCGAGATACCGATCGCGATGTAAAGATTCGGCTGAACGGCAATACCGGTTTGTCCGACGTGCTCTTCATGCGGTCTCCATCCTGCATCAGATACAGGCTTGGAACAGGCTGTGGCTGCGCCCAGTACTTCGGCAAGCTCTTCAACCAGTCCCCAGTTTTCAGGCCCTTTCAAACCTCTTCCTCCAGAGACTACAATCTCCGCATCGGCCAGGGAAACTTTGTCGGTAGCCCGGATAATATCCTTTACAACGGTTTCGAAACTCAGGTTTAACGAAGGCTCGAAGTCTACGATACTCACCTCGGTTGGTTGATTTCTTAATTCAAAAGAGTTGGGGGTAAGGGAAATGATTTTCCGTGCTGCACCCAGCTCATCGATGGCAAAAGCTTTGCTTGAAAAGGTGACGCGCTTCACCAGCAGCTTGTCGCCCTGCTGCTCAGGAAGTGAAACTGCACCTGGAGCCAGCGATGCTTCCAGCTTTGCAGCAAGACGTGGCGCAAGGCCCTTGCCGCTAAAGGAGTTGGAAAGGACAATCACCTGGGCATCTTCCTGTTCGGCAGCCGCCGCGATAGCGGAAGCGTAAGAATGGCTTGCAAAGCTTTGGAGTTTTCCCGTGTTAATATTTAATACTTTGGATACTCCGTATTGACCCAGTTGGCTCAGGGTTTCCTGCTTCACTTCGCCGATGGATACGGCTGTTACGCCGGTACCTAACATTTCTGCGATCGCCCGGGCATAGGAAGCTACTTCATACACCGATTTTTTGAATTCTCCTTCGGTATTTTCTACGTATACTAGTACAGACATTTCTAAGATTTTAACGTAAGCGGTGTCGGGATTGATTAAATGACACGCGCCTTACTGTGTAACAATTCAACCAGTTTCTCTTCTTCACCTGCAGCAATCATGGTTACTGCGCCACGGGCTTCCGGACTTTCGTATTTTACAATTTTCGAAAGCTCGGGAACCGCTATTGCTTCAATGACCTGCAAAGGCTTGGTTCTGGCCGACATAATTCCCCGCATGTTCGGGATTTTTGGCTCTGCCACGCCCTCTGCAACACCAATGATGGCCGGAAGCGTTAGTTCAACGATTTCTTTTCCGCCTTCGACTTCGCGGTCGACGGTAGCGGACTGGTCCTGAATTTGTATTTTTTTCGCGATGGATATGGAGGGGATGTCGAGCAACTGGCCGACAAGTCCGGCAACCTGGGCTCCATTATAATCGATGGATTCCCGTCCGGTAAGAATTAAATCAAAATTGTTTTCTTTGGCGTATGCGGCAATCTGGTGGGCAACGAACCAGGCGTCGCGGGGCTGAGCGTTTACTCTTACGGCTTCGTGGGCGCCTGTGGCCAACGCTTTACGGATGGTGGGTTCGGTTCCTGCTTCACCGACATTGATGACGGTTACTGTTCCGCCGCTTCCTTCTCCAAGCTCAATTGCACGTGCCAGGGCAATTTCATCGTAAGGGTTTACGATGTATTGAATTCCGGCGGTATTCAGTTCGGCATTATCGTTGGTAAAGGTTATTTTTGTGGTGGTATCGGGAACGCTGCTAATACAAACTAATATTTTCATATAATTCCTTTTTTACAAATCTAACAAAAAGTAACGACCGAACAATGAGCAAAGAACGTTTAGATCAATTATTGGGCTTTTTGAATGCGGGGTCGGACGACCCGTTTATTCGCTATGCAATCGCTACGGAATACCGTAAATCCGGACAGGTTCAGGAGGCGCTTCGGTTCTATCAGGGTTTGGTTGAGCAAAATCCTGATTATGTGGGGACTTACTACCATTTCGGCAAATTATTGGAGGAAAGAGGCGAAATTCAGGAAGCCGTTTCGATCTATGAAAAGGGCATGCAGGTTGCCCGGCAACAGAACAATATGCACGCCTTTGGCGAACTGCAGGCCGTTTACCGGGCCGCCATAGGGGAGTCTGAAGACGAATATGAAGACGATTAGTTTTTCTAAAACGGATCGTCGTCCATGTCGTTCATCCGCGATGAGCGGGTGATAATTCCCGAACTGTTAAACTCCTGGGATGGAGCCATGCCTGCGGAGAAAGAGCTTTCCGGACTTCCGAAGTCTTCTTCCAGATCGGTAAATTTCACGTACTTACCCACAAACTTCAGGGGCACGGTTGCGATTTCACCATTCCGGTGTTTGGCGATGATGACTTCGCCGATTCCTGCCGTACTGTTTCCGTTTTCATCTTCCGTGAGTCCGTAATATTCAGGGCGGTAGAGGAACAGCACCATGTCGGCATCCTGCTCGATAGAGCCGGATTCCCGTAAATCTGAAAGCATCGGGCGTTTGCTGTTACCTGGCCGACTTTCAACGGCGCGGCTTAATTGTGACAGGGCAATAACGGGGATATTTAATTCTTTGGCGACGGATTTCAGGGCACGGGATATACTACCGATTTCCTGCTCGCGGTTACCACCTTTTCCGTCGGCCTTACCATGCATCAGCTGCAGGTAATCGACAATAACCATTTGTATGTCGTATTGAGCTTTAAGGCGCCTGCATTTGGC
>DAIRDA010000064.1:0-10905 GCA_036796375.1 Albibacterium sp. | reverse complement strand
TACTTGGCAGCTGCTTCAGACGACTTGCGTATGTCCTGACGCTCGTCTACCTTCCCGTTCACCTTCAGTCCGAACGCCCTTGCTGTGCCCGGCATAAACTGCCAGTAGCCCGATGCCCCTTTATGGGAAGTGCCCGCCTTCAGTCCGCTTTCAATAAGGGGAACATACTTAAAATCGTCGGGGATGCCATGCTTTTTCAGAATCGGCTCGATAACCGGAAACCAGTCTTGAGAAATTCGATGCAAACGGTGCGTTTTCAGATTCGAATAAGAAAATTTTTCGAGGTTACGCTTGAGTCTTTTTTCAACCGATGTCACATCTTGCGGAAGTGTCTCGCCTGCGAAATTCAGATTGGAGTAATAAGCTTCTTTTCTTTCCTTCTCGAGTGCTAACAGCTCTTTTTTGTGATCTTTCCGGTGACGCTCAACGGCTTTTTCAGCTTTGATTTGTTGGGTTGTTTCAAGTTCAGATTTGACCGGGGTACTGAATATAAATAGCTTCGAACCGAGTAAAGCGACCAGCGCTAAAACACAGGTTAAGACGTGTTTTTTTATCATTTTTTGACCTTCCTTTTTAGGAGTTTAAAAATATGGGGGACAAATGTACAAACTATAAACCTAATTACCAAATAGTTACAGAAAATCGTCGCTCACAGCACTTTAAACAGCGATCTGGAAGCGGTTGTTTGCTCCATTTTAAAATTCGCTGTAAATAAGCAGAATCTAAAAAAATGACCTACCTTTGTAGATTCAAAATAAGGGTAAAATTTATGCCATTCGATAATAACAGGAACAGCCGCGACGGCAAATCCAACCGAGGAGGAAAGCCGGGCTTTAACAAGAACACGGAAAGACCCCAATCAAAACGCTACGATTCAGCACCCGGATCGGGCAGGCCTCCGAGGGAAGACCGACCAGGCAAGGATTCTCCCTATAAAAAGCCCGACCGCCCTTTTTCCAAAGACGACAGTTTTAAAAAAGATGAGCGGCCCAAAAAGAGCTTTACCTACAAGAAAGACGACAAGCCTTTCAAAAAAGACGACCGCTACAAGAAAGAAAACCACTACCGGAAGGAAGAAACGCCGAACAGAGCAGATCGCGCATCGCGCCCTGAAAGAGGTGGATCATTTAATTCTGAAAAAGGTGGATCATTCAATAAAGAAGGTAACCGTCCGGAGAGAAGCGGAACCTTTGGTAAACGTCCCGAAAGTGGAACGTTTGGCAGCCGTCCTGAAAAAAGCGGGTCTTTCAGCAAAGACGGAAGTCGTCCGGAACGGAAATTTTCTTCCGACAAAAGAGACGACCGTTCGTTTAAGCGACCGGCATCCGACCGGCCACGCACGCCGCGGAAGGATGATACGCGCAGAGATGACACTCGCAGAGACGATTCCCCAAGGAAAGAAAACAGTTTTCAAAAAGAACGTTCATATGTTTCCGGTGAGCCCGAACTTATCCGATTGAACCGCTACATCGCCAATGCAGGAATCTGCTCCCGCCGCAAGGCCGACGAGCTGATTGAAGCGGGCGTAGTGAGTGTAAACGGCGAAGTAGTTACATCCCTGGGCACTAAAGTAAATCCGGCTAAGGATGAAGTACGTTATAATAACGAGCGCCTGAAGCGCGAGAAAATGGTGTACGTACTCTTAAATAAGCCCAAAGATTATATCACGACCACCGAAGATCCGCAGGAACGCCGGACGGTGATGCACCTGGTCGAAAAAGCCACGCGCGAGCGCATCTACCCGATCGGTCGGCTTGACAGGAACACCACCGGCTTGCTATTGCTGACTAACGACGGCGAGCTAGCCGATAAATTATCGCACCCACGTAACAGCATCACAAAAATCTATCAGGTCGAGCTGAATAAGAATCTTGCACAGGGCGACTTCAATAAGATTGAATACGGACTCGAGCTGGAAGACGGTTTTATCAAACCCGATTCGGTCAGTTACGTACAGGGAGCCAGCAAGAAAGAAGTCGGTATCCAGATCCACAGTGGGAAAAACCGGATTGTCCGACGAATCTTTGAAAGCCTTGGCTACGACGTCGTAAAATTAGACCGTGTGATATACGCGAATCTGACCAAAAAAGATTTGCCCCGGGGCCGCTGGAGGCACCTGGAGGAAAAAGAGATTATCCAGTTAAAACACTTTATAAAATAAGCCCTTGGAATAAGTCCACGGGCTTATTTCTTTTCTGCCCGGTTATTACGGCCATTATGATCATTGCTCCCATCGGATCGGGAACCTGGCTTGCCACATCCTCTTTTAGTCACCCATTAGTTGACGAGATTGAATCCCTTTCAATAATCCCTCGGCAAGTTGCAGTTCGTTCAGAAAATCCTCGCGTTCTTTTCCGTTTCCTGGTAGCAGGACCGGCACCAGGCTTTTGTAGTATGAAATACCCTTCTCCAGTTCCTGACTGAATTTTTTGAAATACTTTTGCTTCTTTTCGTCAAAACTACGTATGTGTTGCTCGATGTCTTTCTGCAGGTATTGAACGTAAAGATTGAGCTCGTTTATAAAGACGTTGGACCGGGAAACAGCACCTAAAATATCCTTTCTACCATAAATATGACCAACCATCTCTTTCAATGTAAACATCCTTGAGAAGTACGCCAAATTAGGCCCTGGGCAAATTGCCACGGCTTTACTTTCCCTCGGTTTCAAGATATCATTTTTGATATACGCGGCAGTCGCCAGGCCTTCACATAGGCATACCTTCTCGGTGATCTGCTCAAACTGCTGATTGTATTCAGCTACTGAAAGATTCATGGTACTTAGTTGTTCTAATTTCAGATGCTGAAATTCCCTGGATGCTGTGCAAATCGGCTGTTCCGTAAATTCCGTATTCGACACCAAAAACTTCTTCTTGCAAGGACTCCCCGGCACACCTTTCCGAATCCTCTCAAGCCTTAATTCCTCTGCAGAGCTCCGACGGAAATTATTGAAAGGAACACCCAACGGAGAAGAGCCACTGATATAGTAATCCTCCTTCACTGCGCAGGTTAATTTGGAAAGAGTATCTTCATCCACATTCGTCGCCTCTGGCACCAATAAGAAAGGACTCCCCCAACCAGTCCCATCCAATTCGTAGAAATCCATTAAAAATTTATCTTCAGAGGCGGTGCCAATTCCCCCCTGCACAGTAATTTTTTGAGGGGGCAAATCCATAACAGCATAACCCTTGGCGTCCAGACCCTTCTTGTACAAGACAGCAAGATCTTCAAGCATCTCAGCCCGACGGACTTTAAATTCCTCTAAAATTGGTCCCAGTAAAAAACCCTCCGTGGCAAAGGCATGTCCTCCGCAGTTCAATCCTGATTCGATCCTGAACTCCGAAACCCATAAACCTTTCTTTGCAAGAAATTTAGCCTGTATAAATGCCGACCGAAAATCACTTACCTTTAGAATAATTCGCTTAAGTAGTTCTCCCCCAGGCGCTGGGTAGAAACTTTCGAAATTCTCAAGATAGCTGTAAAGCCTCGGATTCATCCCCGCCGAAAGAACCACCGACGCATTTAAATTGCTTTGTGAAAATCCTCTTAAAGCGGCTAAGGCGTCAGACGAATATTCGTCCATCAACTGTCCGTCTTTCGAGTAATTAAGCTTATCCACCTTCGACATGATATTAACGTCAATAGCTCCACATATCAAATCCTTCCTGAGTTCGCTTTGCTTCTGCAACCTAATTTGCTGATCCTCGCTTTGAAGCATATCATCGTACCTGAGCTTTAAAGGAGATTTTGGAGGAAGCATTTCAAAGTATTTGGAGATCTCACTGCCTGCTTCAAATGGAGACAGACGTAATTCGTTAAAATTCATAGCCACAATTCGTCCAACTAAATTCAGATAAGAACTAATGCGCTTCGCCCGAAAATCAGGCTCCTTATCCGATATTGCTATAAATTTTTCTTTCAGTTGCTCCGTATAGAAGCATCTCATTCTTTCTAGAAGAATATCGTCAACAATAGAAATTACAGATGAAATACCATACTGGGCTACCTTAATCGGTGTATCGATCGAAAATGCCAGGCCCAGCACCGGAATATGAAAAGTATGACTCATGGAAAGACAGATAAATTAACTGTAAAAGGAGTTAAATTTATCCACTACAATCGTGACAAAAATCACCAAAAAAAGTAACTGTTTTAACTTACTGTCGAATCAACTTGTTAATGGTGCCTTCGAAGGAAGCAATATAGCGATGATAGGCATCGCCCGTAGCAGGTCCGTCGAAACCAGAATGGATCGAATAAACGTCACCTTTCTTATCCAGGATGATGGTCGTCGGAAAGGCATTGAAATTTTCAAGCGCTGGCAAACTTTCAAGCACCTGTCCTGGCCGGTTGGAATATCCCGTCAGCAATACAGGATAGCTTACATCAAATCGGTTCATCAAATTTTTCACTGCTTTCTTCGCTTTTTCGGGTTCAGCATAACGCTCGTAAGCCAGACCGATAATTTCCAGGCCTTTGTCTCTATACTTTTTATAAAAAGGACTTAAAAAGGCCGTTTCATCCATGCAGTTCGGGCACCACGAACCGACAAACTGGATCACCACCACTTTGTTCTGAAAGCGTTCGTCCGACAAAGAAACCTTATTGCCTTCGGTATCCTCAAAATCGAAAGCCAGTTTGGCACCTGGCTTTAGCCGGGTAATCTGGTAAGCATCTTCCAGAGCCGCCTGATCGTTCTTACGCGCCTCCCAGGTGGATTGGCTGGCAGGTCCTGAGTACATCCGACCGCTAATCTGATCGCCCTGAAGCGTTCCCTCAAACAGCATCGGTGCTGCCCCGGCATAAGCCGACATGGAGAAAGTATTCCCCTCCATTTCTCCACTCAGAAAGCGATAGTCGCCCACATTCGTCAAGAACGTTCCGCTAACCTGTGCGCCTGTTTGCCTGAATTCACCAACTGCCAGCGTACTGTCAATCGTACCATCCCTGCGGATTACGGCCGACCAGCGTCCTGCTATCGACGCGTCCGCTTCTCCTCCTGTCGAAGCAAAACGCCACGATGTGTTTGGAGAGGCTGTGAAAGGCATTCGCTGCTGCCGATCGGGCAGGCTGCGTACCCATTCACCCTCCAGGCCTTCATCCGTTAAAACCGCCCTGATCTCCGTTTCATACATCGGTGTACTAATAATAACCGAGTCGCCCCGGGTGACTACCTGATTAATGTTCAGACGTTCCTGTCCGTTGATATAGGCAACCTGCTTGGTGCCGGCCGAGTCGTACACTTCAAAATTAAAGGGGATGCTGATAGCGGAGTCGGTGACCATCACCCCACGCCAAATGCCGTTCTCAAACCCTTTTTCAGGAGTTGAACAGCCGGAAATAAAAAAACAGACAATTAAGAAAAGGACGGGAAATACGTTGTTCATAGTGTTACTGCTAAAGAGCGACCTTCGAAGGAAGCTGGCAAATATATTATTTTAGCACCTCTCTGGCAATCACCAGCCGCTGAATCTCGGAGGTCCCTTCGTATATCTGGGTAATCTTGGCATCCCGCATCAAGCGCTCCACGTGGTATTCCTTTACATAGCCATAGCCCCCATGAACCTGAATGGCTTCAATAGTGGTTTTCATCGCAACCTCGGAAGCTTTCAGCTTGGCCATCGCAGCAGCCTTACCATAGGGCATGCCCTGATCTTTCAACCAGGCAGCCTTCCATACCAGCAAGCGCGCCGCTTCTATTTCGGTAGCCATATCCGCTAATTTAAAGCTGATGGCCTGAAGGTCCGAAATCGGGTTACCGAAGGCTTTGCGTTCCTTCGCATAGTTCAATGCCAACTCGTATGCACCGGCTGCTATGCCGAGCGCCTGCGCCGCAATACCAACCCTTCCGCCGTCGAGGGTTTGCATCGCGAATTTGAAGCCGAAGCCGTCCTCGCCGAGGCGGTTATCCTTTGGAACCTTTACCTCATTGAAATGCAGGGAGTGTGTGTCTGATCCGCGAATGCCCAGTTTATTCTCTTTCGGACCCACGGTAAAACCTTCCATCCCCTTCTCGACAATCAACGCATTGATTCCCCGACTCTTTTTTTCCGGATCTGTTTGTGCGAAAACAATATAGGTAGATGCGGTACCTCCGTTGGTAATCCAGTTCTTGGTGCCTGAGAGCAGGTAATGATCGCCCATGTCGACGGCAACGGTACGCTGGGAAGTAGCGTCCGACCCGGCCTCGGGCTCTGAAAGACAAAAGGCCCCGATCACTTCGCCGCTTGCAAGAGGCTTCAGGTACTTCTCCTTTTGCGCTTCAGTTCCGTACTTCTCCAGTCCGAAACAGACCAGCGAATTATTCACCGACACCACTACCGATGCCGAAGCGTCAACTTTGGAGAGCTCCTCCATCACCAGCACATAGGATATGGCATCTAATCCGGCTCCGTTATATTTGGGATCTACCATCATTCCCAAAAAACCAAGCTCGCCTAATTTGCGTACCTGTTCTGCGGGAAATATCTGATGTTCGTCGCGTTCAATAACGCCAGGCTTTAATTCATTCTGTGCAAAATCACGCGCCGCGTTGCGAACCATGACCTGTTCCTCATTCAAATCAAAAATCATAAATATTAAGTTTATTACTATGCAAGCATAATAGTAAATTTAGTAAAATATTTATAATTACAACGATTTATTCGGAATAAGCGGGAGGGCTATTTAATCAAACGATTGTTTTCGTCGGGGAATACAAGCAAGGGCTGGTAAGCCTTTCCTTCTTCCATGGACATATAGGCATAGGAGATAATAATGACCACATCGCCGACCTGAGCAAGCCGTGCGGCGGCACCATTCAGGCAAATGATACCCGAACCCCGCTCACCTTTGATCACATATGTCTCAAAGCGCGCACCGTTATTATTATTCACGATCTGAACCTTCTCGTTCGGAATAATGTTCGCAGCCTCAATTAAGTCTTCATCGATTGTGATACTCCCCACATAATTCAACTCAGCCTGCGTAACACGGACCCGATGAATCTTTGATTTCATTACCTCAATAATCATGGCACAAAATTACTAAAAAAATAAGAGATAAACCGGCAGCTTTATTCTGCGATGTCGATTATCATATTGTCAATCAACCGAACACCGTCGACCCAGGCAGCAACCAGTGCAATAACCGGACTATCCGCCGATATTTTACTGGTGGGCGACAGATCGCCGGTTTGCCGTACTTCAAAGTATTCCAGCTCAACTCCCTCGCTTTCCTTCAACCGCTCAACCACCTCCTCTTCCACCGAACGGAAGTCGCCCGCATTCGCGTGCTGCCTGAAATACTCAAGCGAATGCCATAGCGCCAGTGCATCTTTTCTTCCCTGCCCGCTTAAGCGTACATTGCGCGAACTCATGGCAAGGCCATCCGCCTCCCGAATAATCGGGCACATCACCAGCGACACAGGTAACTTGCAAACTTCCACCATTTTCTCGATCACCAGGAATTGCTGATAGTCTTTTTGACCAAAACAGGCAACATCAGGAGCCACAAGGCTAAACAGCTTATGTACAATCTGGGTAACCCCCTGAAAATGCCCGGCCCGAAAAGCCCCTTCCAGCAAGGTGTCCAGGCCTCCCAGATCGATCTCCCATTGTTCGTTTTCTCCATACATCTCATCGACCTCAGGCAGAAACAAAATATCGCAGCCCGCACCTTTAAGCAACTCAATGTCGCGCTCCACGGGCCGAGGATACTTCGCCAGGTCTTCCGAATTATTAAATTGAGTGGGGTTTACGAAAATACTGCAGATCCGGATATCGCAGTAAGCCTGAATATACTCAAGCAAGGAAAGGTGACCCTGGTGAAGAGCCCCCATCGTGGGAACCAGGCCTATGCGCTTACCGTTACTTCTCAGCTCAGAAATTTGCGCACCTAGGGCCTTTTTTGTCTTAAAAATCAGCACGGCTGTCGTTTAGAAAAAATACCGCCAAAAGTGATAATTACAATTGGTAATACAAAGCCTTTTTTGTAATTCGTTGATAAGTTGGCAGATAATTCGTATCTTTGCACCATCCATAAGGGATTATCCCTACGAAAGAACTAAAATACACATAAATTATTGGAGATGGCAAAAACAAAGATATTGTTTATCACGCACGAAATGTCGCCTTTCCTTGAAATCAGCAAAATTTCAGAAATCACGCGTCAGTTACCTCAGGCCATGCAGGAGAAAGGCTTCGAGATTCGCATCCTGATGCCCCGCTTCGGCACAATCAACGAACGCAGAAACCGACTTCACGAAGTTATCCGCTTGTCAGGGATGAACATTGTTGTCAATAATAATGACAACCCGTTAATCATTAAGGTAGCCTCCATCCCTGCTGCCAGAATGCAGGTCTATTTCCTCGATAACGACGAGTATTTCCACAGAAAGCAAGTATTCAGAGACAAAGCAGGCAAATTCCTGGCCGATAACGATGAGCGTTCCATTTTCTTCTGCAAGGGGGCTCTTGAAACGGTTAAAAAACTTGGCTGGTCGCCCGATGTGGTTCACTGCCATGGATGGATGAGTGCCCTGGTACCCGCTTACCTGAAAACTACTTATAAAAACGATCCGACTTACAAAGATTCTAAAGTTATCTACTCTTTATATAACGACTCTTTCCCTGAGTCATTAGGTGCTGACTTCGCAACAAAAATCATGGCTCCTTCCATGAAAGAGGAAGATGTAGCCGGATACGCCGGAGGAAGTTACCTGGATATTTACAAAGGGGCTATCGGCTATTCCGATGCTCTGGTATTAGCCGAAGAAGGGATCGACGAAGAGTTGTTAAAAATTGTTAAAAGTGCTGAAATCCCAGTTATCGACGCACAAAATGACACAGATTACGAAAATTATTGCAACCTTTACGAACAATTTGCGAGCGAAGAGCTCGAAACTGTATAATATTCGTTTAGCTTTCAATATTAACATATGAAATATTATTTCCGAGACTTATTAACCCTGTTGATAAGTCTCTTTATTTTAAGTGGTTGCGAGAACCCATCAAAAGTAGGATTAGACGTCGACCCAGGCGATCAGATCCAGGGTGCTTTAATCGATACCCTAAAAATACATGCCATTACGGTTAAAGAAGACAGCGTATTAACCCGGGGCTCTACCCAGTTTCCACTTGGTTATTTGAAAGATCCTGTTATCGGCGAAAGCTATTCAAGCATTCAGTTTGCCCTTCAGAACGTTTCGGCCGGCGATTCGCGAATCCCGACGAACGCAACGATCGATTCAGCCGTGATGGTTATTAATTATGGAAAAGATTTCTTTGGCGATTCGCTTTCGTCAAGCACCAAACTGGAAGTTCGCCAACTTGCAAGCCCCTATGAAATAGGAAAAAATTATCCCAGCAACGCCACCTGGACCGTGAGTGAGGAGCTTTACGGCTCGCGTACGCTGAACCGATACGCCTATCGCGATAGTGTTATGATTAACACCATTGTAAGTGGACGCGACACCACCGTCAAGGCCGGGCCGCATCTTCGGATACCGATGGATGTTCAAAAAATCAAATCGCTTTTCGATGGCAATTTGGATTCCGCCACCTTCGCCGGACACGATTTTTATCATAGCCGGGTAAAAGGTTTTCAGATCCGTGTAAACAAGGAAGAGCAGACAGGCATTGGCTCCCTGGTACACCTCAACATCAACCTGGAAGAAAACGGCTTAGTCGTTTATTATAAAACACCCGATACCAGCAGCCAGAAAATTAAATTCTATCCGGCCAGTGCAAACAATGCAGCAGCCGCTATTCAACGTACCTATACGGCCGATGTGCAGGCCCAACTTAATAACCCAACGGGTAATTTTGAAACTGTATATGCTCAAGGACCGGCTGGTTTACGCGTGAAGCTATCCCTCCCAGATTTGTCTAGTCTGAAAGACAAGCAACTGGTAGTGAATAAAGCAGAACTCGTTATTTATACAGATGAGGAAGCAACAGGTAACGCCTTTACCCGCCAGGCCGGGCGGCTTACCCTATATCGTCAGGATATCGCCGGACAGCGCGTGCCGGTGCCCGACGGCGATACGCGCGCCAATGTTCGTGATCCGCGTAGCTTCGGTTTAGCCTTTGGAGGAAACTATGATGCAAGTAAAAAGCGGTATGTGTTTGCACTGACCTCGTACATCCAGGATCTTCTTTTGGGAAAAATCGGTAGCGATGTATTTTACATTGCTCCGGCAGCGAATGTCGAGTCATTGATTGTACCGTATCTGCCAACCGTTAATGCAGGTTCCCGCGCAGTATTGGGAAGCAATACCAATCCGCAATACAAGATGAAACTTAATATTTATTATACAAAGGCGGAATAACGTCATCGCAAATTGTAATTTTCTTAACACAGGATTAACTTCTTATTCCTATATTGCAAACATAAAAATCGGATTCGTCCGATTTTTATGTTTAAATCGAAAATCAATATGTGTGGAATAGTAGGATATATAGGAGCCAATCAAGCCTGGCCAATTATTATTAAAGGATTAAAGCGCCTGGAATACCGGGGCTACGACAGTGCAGGCATCGCCCTTGTAGGCGAGCACGGAATCAAAGCATATAAAAAGGCCGGGAAAGTAGCCGCCCTGGAGGAATTCGCAGGGTCGGGCGACTTATCCGGTACGGCCGGAATCGGCCATACCCGCTGGGCAACACACGGTGAACCCAACGATAAAAATGCGCACCCGCATTATTCGGGCGACAGCCGCCTGGCGATCGTGCACAACGGAATTATCGAGAACTATGCCGTCATCAAGGAAACCCTGATTGCCAGCGGACATGAATTCCATAGCGACACCGATACCGAGGTGTTGATTCACCTGATTGAAGAGATACAAAAGGAAGAAGGCTGCGACCTGACCGAAGCCGTACGGCTATCGCTTAGCCAGGTCATCGGCGCCTATGCCATCGTTCTGGT
>DAIRDA010000063.1:0-10926 GCA_036796375.1 Albibacterium sp. | reverse complement strand
AGCGGACTCAGCGGGGATGGCCGTATGGCTGAGCCGGAAGAAATTGTGGCATTTTTAAATAAAAAGACCGGAGCTTCCTTTCATGGCAAGAAGGTGCTGATTACCGCGGGCCCGACCTACGAAGCGATAGACCCGGTTCGGTTTATTGGAAATCATTCAAGCGGAAAAATGGGTTATGCGTTAAGCGAAACCTTCGCCCGTTGGGGTGCCGAGGTGACGCTGATCAGCGGACCCAGTGCACTTCCCACGCCTGCCGGTGTGCAGCGCGTCGATGTAACTTCGGCCGCAGAGATGCTGAGCGCCTGCCTGCAAAACTCGGACGCTGCAGATATCCTGATCATGAGTGCCGCAGTGGCCGACTACCGACCTGCGCAGGTGGCCACCCAGAAAATAAAAAAATCGGAATCCAGCCTGACAATTCAGCTGGAAAAAACGACCGACATCCTGAAAACGATTGGTGAGCAGAAACGCGAGCATCAGCTGCTGATAGGCTTTGCACTGGAAACTGAAAACGAACTGGAGAACGCGAAGGATAAACTGAAACGCAAACAGCTCGACCTGATTATCCTGAATTCACTGAACGATGCCGGCGCAGGTTTCGCGGGCGACCAGAACAAGATTACGGCGATCGATGCCCGGGGAAATGTACATCCTTTCGAATTGAAGTCGAAACAAGAAGTTGCGCAGGATATTGCTGGTCTTGTGATGGCATTGCTTCCCTCCCACCCCGATAATACCTTTTCCTCAATTCATTAGCAATTGATCTTCTTTTGTATATTTGATTCTCAAAAAATCTTATCTTCCAGCCTTTAATTTGTATTCATGCTTGCACGATTATCCATTAAGAATTATGCACTAATTGACGAAATCGATATTCGTTTCGCCAGGGGTCTGAATATGATTACCGGTGAAACAGGCGCGGGGAAGTCAATTATTTTAGGTGCATTGTCGTTGATTCTGGGCCAGCGCTCAGAAAGCAAATATTTCTACAATCAGAACAAAAAGTGTGTAATTGAAGGTTATTTCGACATTGGCGCGTACGACCTTCACGCTTTTTTCGAGGAAAACGACCTCGACTACGAAGAACAAACCATCCTTCGCCGTGAAATCTACAACGAGGGAAAGACGCGTGCCTTTATCAACGACACACCTGTAAAGCTCTCACAGCTGAAGACGCTGAGCGAACGGCTGATTGCCATTCACTCGCAGCATGCACTCATTGAGATTAATAAAGAGAGCTTTCAACTGCTTACGATAGACAGTGTTGCCGAAAACAAAGTCTTACGGAAACAGGTGGCGGATCAATACCGTCGTTTTCAGCAGATAAATGCCGAGTTCGACGAATTACAACGGGAAACGGCGCGCCAGAAAACGGAAACGGATTACCATCAGTTTCTGTTCCAGGAACTGGAGGAAGCACAATTGAAGGCGGGAGAGCAGCAGCAGCTGGAGGAAGAAACAAACCGGCTGCAGCATGCCGAGGAGATTAAGCTCAGCTTGCAGAAAGCGATTTTTCTGCTCGATAACCGGGAGGAATCGGCGCTTCAGCTGATGCGGCAAACGCACAGCGAACTGCAGCAATATGAGAATCTGCTGAGCAGCGTGCGCGATATTTCAGCGCGATTGCAAAGTTGCTTTATTGAACTGAAGGATATTAATGAAGAAATTCAGCACCTGGACGATGAAACGGCGGTCGACAGCGAGCGCCTGCAATTGATACAGGACCGCCTGAGCCTGATATACAAACTGCAGCAGAAACATCAGGTAGATTCGGTCGAGGCCTTGATTGACATCCGCGATGAGCTCGACGAACGCATTGGATCGGTGTCTATGAATGAAGAGCGCCTGCTGAAACTACAGAAAGAAAAGCAGGAACAGCATACAAAGCTTTCGGCGCTTGCCGAACAGCTTTCCGCCAACCGGCGGCAGAGCCTGCCCCTGATTGAGAAGTCGATCGAGGAATCGCTGGCACTGGTGGGTATGGCCAGCAGCCGCTTTGTGATCGACCTGAAACGCCTGCCCGACGGGCTGATCCGGAGCAGCGGACAGGATGCGGTTGAGTTTTTATTCTCGGCGAATGTAGGACAAGAGGTGCAACCCTTGAGTAAAGTGGCTTCGGGCGGAGAGTTGTCCAGACTGATGCTGGCGATTAAATCCCTGATCGCACAAAGCTCTGCATTGCCCACCATTATATTTGATGAAATTGATACCGGCATCTCCGGGGAGGTGGCCATTCGTGTCGGCGAATTGATGAACCGTATGACGGAGAATCTGCAGGTGATTGCGATTAGCCACCTCCCGCAGATTGCTTCGCAGGGCAGTTCTCATTATAAAGTGTACAAGGAAAAGTCGGACACGCAAACCCTGACCAACATCCGTTTGTTAAGTGCGGAGGAAAGGGTAGCGGAAATTGCCGAAATGCTGGGCGGGAAAGACCCGGCCGAGTCGGCGGTGATGCATGCCCGCGATTTGCTACAGGCCGGACAAACAAGCGCTTAACAAATATTAAAGCCCTTGTGCCGCCACAAAAGGCAAATGCGATTTGGCAAATCAGCAACTTTTTACAACCTTTGATTAAAAATCGAAAACAAATCAATCCATTATGGCATATAATTTATTAAAAGGAAAAAAAGGTATCATTTTCGGAGCCTTAGACGAACGTTCAATTGCATGGAAAACCGCATTGAGATGCGTAGAGGAAGGTGCAGAAATTATTCTGACCAACGCACCGGTAGCGCTTCGTATGGGAACGATTAATGAGCTTTCAAAAGCCTGCAATAACGCCCCGGTAATCCCAGCGGATGTAACCAGCCAAGCCGATCTTGATAACCTGTTTGATCAGGCCCTGGAACATTTTGGTGGCGGTGTGGACTTTATCCTTCACTCGATCGGAATGAGTATTAATGTTCGTAAGGGGATTCATTATACGGAGAACAATTACGACTATATGCATAAAGGCTTCGATATATCAGCCATCAGCTTGCATCGTATCCTGCAAACGGCTATGAAAAAAGATGCCATCAACGAGTGGGGTTCAGTGGTTGCCCTGAGCTATATTGCCGGACAACGTGTATTCCCTGACTATAACGATATGGCCGATGCGAAAGCGTTATTGGAAAGCATCGCCCGTAACTTCGGTTACCAGTACGGTGTTAAGAAAAATGTCAGAATCAACACCATCAGCCAGTCGCCTACCCGCACTACGGCAGGTTCCGGTGTGAAAGGGTTTGACGGATTTGTGGATTATGCTGATAAGATGTCGCCACTGGGCAATGCCACAGCGGATGAGTGCGCAGACTACACGGTATCGCTTTTCTCGGATCTGACGAAAATGGTAACCATGCAGAATCTTTTCCACGACGGAGGGTTCTCATTCACCGGCGTAAGTCAGCGTATCGTTGACGATATGATGAGCGGCGAATAAGCGCTCAATAAGATAAGAGAAAGGACGATCATTGCTGATCGTCCTTTTTTTTTATATTTAAGCCATGGAAAACACCTTACCTCAGTTAAGTTTTGAAGAACAGCGCGTGCTGGGCGTTTTGATTGAAAAGTCGAGAGCAACGCCTGAATACTATCCCATGACGGTCAACGCCATTATCACGGCATCCAACCAAAAAACTTCCCGGAATCCGATCGTCAACTACGACGAGACCACCGTTACCGAAACCATCAATACCCTGAAGAAGAAAGGGCTGGTGTCTACCGTTACCGGCGGAGGGAGCCGCTCTGTGAAGTATAAGCATAATCTGGCCATTCAATTCCCGCTGGTACCGGCAGAGCTATCGGTGATTTGCCTGCTACTATTGCGGGGGCCGATGACGCCGGGCGAGATCAACAATAATTCGGGCAGGCTCTTCGAATTCGAATCGCTCGAAGAGGTACAAGAAACCCTTGGCAAGCTGGCCGGTGATGAAACGCCCTATATCCGGCTGCTCGAGAAACGCCCGGGTCAGAAAGAACAGCGTTACGTGCATTTGTTTGGAGAAGCTCCTGAACTTACCGAAACCGTCGCGGTGGAGAAAGGCTCTTCGGAGCTGGTGCAACGGGTTGAGAAGCTGGAAGAGGAAGTGGCTTACCTTCGGGAAAACCTGGACAAGCTGCTGAAGGAGTTGATGGGCTAAACGAAAAAGGCCTGAAAACCGGATCTCTCCGCATTTTCAGGCCTGGCAAAGCATCAACCGAATTTTATTTCAGCTCTAATTTCTGGAAGTTTATCCCCGGGTTAGGTGAGTTAAAAAGACCCTGGTAATCGACGTAGTCGGTTTCAGAGAGAATGATCTTAGCAACCACCACGCCTGTTGGAGCAGGTATGTTAACATTTTCAGCGAGCGGATCGTCCATAGTGATGGTTACCCAACCGATTCCATAGTTCACCGAATAAGAAATCCCGTCAATGGTAGCTGGCAATACATCATAAGAATCCTCGTCATCAAAACTCAACGCCACTGAAACATTTCCCTGGCCCATAAAATATTCATTGAGGTCGCGTAGAGGGATGTCGAGTTTAACCATTCGATTCGAAACGCGCTCCCAACTATTCGGCTGGATCTTCACTACATAGGCAATATTAGGATTGAGAGGCGGTTCTGGCTCGATGTATTCGGTTTCAGTACACGAAGTGATCCCTAGGATCATGATACTTAGAAATAGTAGGGTCTTTTTCATATTAGAGGATTAAGTATATTAAGTAGAGTAATTCCATTTGAAAAGGTTTAATACAAACAACAGTCCAAAAGCAAAAAGGTGCGATAGTTTTTACACTATCGCACCTTTATTCGTTCAGACCTGTGGAAAGGATTTATTTTTCCTCTTTTTTGTCGTCTTTTTTATTGGGCTTACCCGTTACATCAGAAGGCTTGGAAGGCTTCGCTTTGGAATCTTTGACGGTCTTCACCGAAACCTCTTCCTTTTCTTTGTCGTAATCGACCTCCAGAACACTTCCTTCTACCAATTCGCCTTTCAGGATTTCTTCCGCCACCGGATCTTCCAGATATTTCTGAATGGCTCGTTTCAGCGGACGAGCTCCGAAGTTGGAGTCGTATCCCTTCTCGGCTATATAATCTTTTGCCGAATCGGTCAGCTTAATAGCATAGCCCAATCCTTCGATGCGTGTGAAGAGCGTCTTTAATTCAATATCAATGATTTTAAAAATCTCTTCTTTTCCAAGGGAGTTAAATACAATCACATCATCCACCCTGTTCAGGAACTCAGGAGCGAAGGTACGTTTCAACGCGTTTTCAATCACACTTCTGGAATGAGAATCGGCCTGTCCGGCAATGGCGCTGGTGGTAAACCCTACTCCCTGACCGAAATCTTTCAATTGCCGTGCTCCGATATTGGAGGTCATGATGACGATGGTATTTCGGAAATCGACCTTTCTTCCCAAACTATCGGTAAGCTGACCTTCGTCTAGCACCTGAAGCAGGAGGTTGAATACATCGGGGTGTGCTTTCTCAATCTCATCAAGAAGAACGACCGAATATGGCTTGCGACGAATTTTCTCGGTTAGCTGACCACCCTCTTCGTAACCTACGTAGCCTGGAGGCGCACCTACCAGCCGCGAAATCGCGAATTTTTCCATGTACTCACTCATGTCAATTTGTATCAGCGCGTCTTCGCTATCAAACATAAAGCGGGCAAGTTCTTTGGCCAGTTCGGTTTTACCAACACCGGTAGGTCCGAGGAAGATAAAGGAGCCGATCGGTTTCTTCGGATCTTTCAATCCTGCACGTGTACGCTGAATCGCTTTCACCAGCTTTTTCACCGCATCGTCCTGACCTATGATACGGTTCTTCATGGCATCGCCCATTCCAAGCAGCTTTTGGCTGTCGGTTTGACCCACACGCTGAACCGGAATTCCGGTCATCATGGATACCACTTCCGCTACATTGTCGTCGCTCACCAGGTAGCGCTTGGTTTTGGTTTCAGCCTCCCAGGCTTTCTTCTCGGTTTCAAGCTCTTCAAGCAAACGTTTTTCCGTGTCGCGCAATTTGGCAGCCTCTTCGTACTTCTGGCTGCGGACCACCTTATTCTTTTCAATCTTTATTTCTTCGATCCGTTCCTCAATGTCGATAATCGCCTGTGGAACATGAATATTGTTCAGGTGCACCCGTGAACCTGATTCATCCAGCGCGTCGATAGCCTTATCGGGAAGGAAGCGGTCGGTTATATACCGGGTTGTGAGTGTAACACAAGCCTCGATGGCTTCCGGCGAATAGGTTACGCCATGATGCTCTTCGTATTTATCTTTTATCCGGTTGAGGATTTCGATGGTCTCTTCATGAGTAGCGGGTTCAACCAATACCTTTTGGAAACGGCGGTCGAGTGCGCCATCTTTCTCAATGAACTGACGATACTCATCCAGCGTGGTTGCGCCTACGCATTGGATTTCTCCACGGGCTAAAGCAGGCTTGAACATGTTGGAAGCGTCGAGCGATCCGGACGCTCCACCGGCACCTACAATGGTATGAATTTCATCAATAAAGAGAATTACGTCGGGTGATTTTTCAAGTTCGTTCATCACCGCTTTCATTCGTTCTTCGAACTGTCCGCGATACTTGGTGCCCGCTACCAAAGAGGCGAGATCAAGCGTAACAACGCGTTTGTTAAAAAGAACACGGGAAACTTTCCGCTGAACAATACGCAGCGCAAGCCCCTCGGCAATGGCTGATTTACCCACCCCCGGCTCACCGATCAGAATCGGGTTATTCTTCTTTCTTCGTGAAAGAATCTGAGACACCCGTTCAATTTCTTTTTCACGGCCTACGATGGGGTCAAGCTTTCCTTCTTCTGCTGCACGGGTAAGATCTCTTCCGAAATTATCAAGAACCGGTGTTTTGGTTTTGATATCGGCTACCTTCTTCGGCTGACTGTAGTCGTCTTCGCGGTAGTCGTCGTCGCCGGCGGCTGAGCTCGCCTGATCGGAAATTTCCGTGCGGTTTTGCTCTACTTCGGATTTGAAGATATCGTAGTTGATGTTATACTGCTGCAGTATTTGAGACGCGATGTTATCTTCGTCTCTAAGAATGGAGAGTAATAAGTGCTCGGTCCCAATGACTTCGCTTTTAAAGATTTTTGCCTCTAAGTACGTGATTTTAAGTACCTTTTCTGCTTGTTTGGTCAGGGGGATATTCCCCAGATTGGCACTGGTTATGGAGGTTCCTTTCACTGCTTCCTCGATGGAGCGACGCAAACGCGAAGTGTCAACCCCGTTATTATCCAGAATCTTAATCGCCATGCCGTCTCCCTCACGAATCAGACCTAACAACAAGTGCTCGGTACCTATATAATCATGCCCAAGTCTTAACGCCTCTTCCCTACTGTAAGAAATTACGTCTTTAACGCGTGGCGAGAATTTTGCATCCATAAATTTTTCCTTTTTTTATGCCCTAATATATTAAATATCAATGAATGTATGAGGGCTTTATATCTTTTTAACAACAATTAAGCCATAGCACACAAAGTGCCAATTAATTGACAGATAAATAGATTTGGGGATTTTTTGGCATGAAATGATTAAATATGCTGATATTTGATCTTCATTAATCAGAAATTATGTCAGAAGAGAAAATCATTTTTTCAATGGCTGGGGTTAACAAAATCTTTCCGCCGCAAAAACAAGTTTTAAAAAATATTTACCTGTCCTTTTTTTATGGCGCCAAGATTGGCGTCATCGGTTTAAACGGATCGGGAAAGTCTTCTTTGCTGAAAATTATTGCAGGGATCGACAAATCGTACCAGGGCGAAGTAGTTTTTTCGCCGGGTTACTCGGTAGGCTTGCTTGAACAGGAGCCGAAACTGGATCCGGCAAAAACCGTCCGCGAGACCGTAGAAGAGGGATGTGCCGATATTATTTCCATTTTAAAAGAATACGAAGAGATCAATGAAAGCTTCGGGTTGCCTGAAGTGTATGAGGATGCCGATGCGATGGATAAGCTGATGGCGCGTCAGGGCGAACTGCAAGACAAAATAGACGCCATGGGCGGATGGGAGCTCGACAATAAACTGGAGCGTGCCATGGATGCGTTGCGTTGCCCGGAACCCGATACCCCGATTGCTACCCTATCGGGTGGTGAGCGAAGAAGGGTGGCTTTATGCCGTCTTTTGCTGCAGGAGCCGGATGTGTTGCTGCTGGATGAGCCCACCAACCACCTGGACGCCGAATCGATCGACTGGCTTGAGCAACATTTGAAGCAATACAAGGGAACGGTGATTGCCGTAACGCATGATCGTTACTTCCTGGACAATGTGGCAGGCTGGATTCTGGAACTGGACCGCGGTGAGGGAATTCCCTGGAAGGGAAATTATTCATCCTGGCTGGATCAGAAGGCAAAGCGTCTGGCTCAGGAAGAGAAAACCGAGAGCAAGCGGCAGAAAACCTTGGAGCGGGAACTGGAATGGTCGCGTATGGCACCTAAAGCCCGTCAGGCAAAATCGAAAGCCCGTTTGCACAATTATGAAAAACTGGCTTCGGAAGAGACTCGCGAAAGAGAAGAAAAGCTGGAACTCTTTATTCCGCCGGGTCCGCGTTTGGGGAATATAGTGATTGAAGCAAATAATATCAGCAAGGCCTATGGTGATCGCGTTCTGTTCGAGAACCTGACCTTCTCACTCCCCCCGGCCGGAATTGTCGGTATCATTGGTCCGAACGGCGCCGGTAAGACGACGCTTTTCCGATTGATTACCGGACAGGAGCAACCCGACAGCGGAACGTTTCGTGTAGGAGAAACGGTTGTTCTGGGCTATGTAGATCAAATGCACGACGACCTGGATGCGGAGAAATCGGTCTGGGAAAATATTACCGACGGACTCGACAACATTCAGTTGGGAAACAAAACGCTTAACTCGCGTGCCTATGTGTCCAAGTTTAATTTTAACGGAGCCGACCAGCAAAAAAAGGTGGGGGTAATTTCGGGAGGAGAACGCAACCGGGTTCACTTGGCCATCACCTTAAAGAAAAGCTCGAACGTGTTGCTGCTGGACGAGCCTACCAACGACATTGACATCAATACGCTGCGCGCATTGGAAGACGGATTGGAAGATTTCGGTGGCTGTGCGGTGATTATTTCCCACGATCGTTGGTTTTTAGACCGTATCTGCACCCATATACTGGCCTTTGAGGGCGACTCGCAGGTATACTTCTTTGAAGGGAACTATTCCGACTATGAGGAGAACCGTAAGAAGCGCCTCGGCGATGTGACACCTCAGCGAATCCGCTATAAGAAATTAGGCTAAAGTCCTTACAATTCGAACTGCATCCATCTGTCCCCATTACCGCCAAAGGTGAGGTATTGGGGATAGATGATTTCTGCCAGGGTTTCAATATCATCCGCGATGCTGGGTGAATAACCCTTAAATCCTCTTTTTCCATCTATCAGGTAAATCCGGCTTTTTTGTGCTGCAGGCGTTTGGCGCCATTCAGGGAGCATAAGAAGCTGCGCCAGATTGCCCAATTCTTCCTCGTAGCGCTCCGACACAACGATTAAAATTTCGGGATCAAATTCTCCGTCGCCCTCCGGGGTTTGCGAATCGTAGGCGCGGGCGGCGACCGTCTTTAACAATTCGCTGATATACGTGCTGCTTTCAAATACGGGCGGATTCAACGCGGTCATGAAGAGCACCGAGGGTTTCTGATTTTCGTGGATGAATTTCAATTTATGCTCAATCAAATCGATCCGCTCTTCCAGGTTTGCAACCAGATCGGCCGCCACATCGATTTTTCCGCCCTCGATTCCTAACTTCTGTATCAGATGGAAAAGGTCTTCCCGGGATTCGAGCTCCTCATGCGAGGACACCGACTCCATCGAAGGATTTTCCGGGAGGCCCAATGCTGCGGCCACCTGGGCAACGGATGTGTAAATCGAGTTCATTCTTTTAAGCTTTTTGAGAGGTCAAACTTAGACAAATTCTTTTATATGCGCGATAACGAGGGGCGGCAGAAAGCGCAAAAAAAAATCGCCTCCGGCTGGAGACGATTTTTTTTTATGTGTTGCGGGTAGATTTTATTTCGCTACAGTGACCGTGCGGCTGATTGATACATTGTCGCCTTTCAACGCATTTCCGTCTTTGTCAACCAGGGTTAAGTCAACTGTCAACTCTCCGGATGGAGCGTTCAGGATTTCGTATGGCCCCCAATTATCGAGCGTAAATTCAGAGCCATTGATGGTAGCTATTACTTTATTGCCATCTTTCAGGTCGGTATTCCATACGTAGAAATCAAGCAGGAGGCGCTCCGTGTCGGCACCCTTGTATTCTCCTTTCGGACGGCTGTAAAACAAGGAAGGCTCCGATGGCAGATCCATTTCAACGACCTGTGCGTTTTCGTCAATTTTAAAGCGTCTTAAAACGGCTGCGCCTTTTTCCTTGATCGACTCGTGGTATGAACGCGACAGGAAGGATAATAGATAGTGCTCTGAACCCAGGGCGACGGTGGTGCTGTGCTCAGGCTTGTAAAGCGCTACGTAGGGCTTATTGTCGAGAATGAAGTGGATATGCTGGCCTTCCTGAGAATTGGCCATATGATGAGCATTGGAATCTTCTGTATGCTCGGTCAGCGTAAAGTTCTGCACATTGTATTTTACGGTGATTTTAGCAGAGTCGGCTCCTGCCTTTTCTGCGGTCAGGGATGCAATTTCCAATGTTGCACCTGGGAAAGTTTTAGAATCCTCGACAGGTACTACCTGGATGGCTCCGGCGGTGTCGGTATTCAAACTGTCGGCTCCGCCGGCATTGTTTCCACTATCGGTTCCTGAATTACAGGCGGTAAAAGCGAGTGCTGAAAGGCTGAGTGCCAAAAATCCAAAATTAAATTTTCTTTTCATGTTGTTTTTATTTACTAATGAGCGGTAACAGGTAAAACTAAGAATTGTTTGATGAATAGCACAATATTCACGATAAGTTAATGAAACAAAAATACGGGAAACG
>DAIRDA010000062.1:6963-10935 GCA_036796375.1 Albibacterium sp. | reverse complement strand
ATGTCTTATCCAGCAATGCATGTTTTTCAGCGATCCGTATCGTTTTCAGCGACGAATGATTTCTATACGTGGTCAGAAGGTCTCACATACGAATATAAATAAAAAGGCCGGGAATACAGTGTACGCCCGGCCTTCAAAAAATACATTAGCATTTATCAGGAATTCCCGCTGATTTTATCTATTTCCTGCTGTTCTTTCAGTTGTTCAACGTTGTTTTTCTCACCGTAATTGTCCGTTTTGTCTGAAAACTTCTCCAGCAGTTTGCCAATTTCATCGTGATTATCGGCCGTGCGTTGGTGCATATCCGATAAAACCTTTTCAAGGTTTTTATCCGAAAGGTCGAAATTGTCTACTTCCAATCGTCCGATTTTTTCAATGATGGCCTGCTGACTATGTTGTAAATCTTCCAGTTGACGAACAATTTTTTCCATCAACTCGTATTTTTTCAATTTATCCATTTTGTTCGTTTTAAGGTCGGCTGTTTGTCCGATCCATTAAATAACACAAAGGGGACGCAATTGTTTGATTCGGGCGATAAACGCAACGTAGCTGCATGGCCCGTACAGATTATCCTCGCTGCGCCAACAATCGCGACACATACTTGCCGATAATGTCGAACTCCAGATTGACTTCACTACCCACCTGTAGCTGGTTGAAATTCGTGTTGTCGTAGGTATAGGGAATGATTGCCACAGAAAAACCGTGTTCAGTTGAATTTACAACGGTCAGACTAACGCCGTTTACGCATATTGATCCCTTTTCGACGGTAATATTGCCCACAGAAGGGTCGTAATCAAACGTAAAAAGCCAGCTGCCGTTCTGGTCACAGATATCCGTGCAGCGCGCCGTTTGGTCGACGTGTCCCTGAACAATATGGCCGTCCAGACGTGAACCCACTTTGGTGCAGCGTTCCAAATTTATAAGGTCGCCGTTTTTGAGGCTTCCAATATTGCTTTTGCTCAGTGTTTCTTTCACCGCAGTAACCACATGGTGATCAGGGCTTAGCTCCACTACGGTCAGGCAGACGCCGTTATGAGAAACACTCTGGTCGATTTTTAATTCGTTGGAAATGGCAGACTTAACGGTAATGTGAAGGTTGTCGGCTTCGCTTCGTGTATCGGTCACGATACCTGTGGTTTCAATTATTCCTGTAAACATGCTGTTCTATATTCTGTTTTTCTTCCAGTTGCTCCTCCGCTCCCCTTGCGTTTGGCTATGCTCAGCGGCGTCGGAAATGGATGGTACTGACTTCGTAAGAATCTTATAAGCGAGAATGGCAGCAACCTGCGCCTCGCTATCCGGAATTGCAGGCTGGGCGTCTGGCTGAAAGGAGTTAATAAAATTAGTGCTGTATTTGCCGCTGCGAAAATCCGGATGATTCATTACAAAAGTACCAAAATCCAATGTACTCTGGATACCCGTAATCCGATATTCCTCAATGGCCCGTTTCATCCTTTCGATGGCTTCCTCGCGTGAATTGCCCCAGGCAATCAGTTTAGCGATCATCGGATCATAAAAAACCGGCACTTCCATCCCTGCACGAAAAGCGTTATCAACACGGATGCCCGGTCCCTGCGGCAATTCGTAGGTTGTCAGCATTCCGGTGTCAGGAAGAAAGTTATTGAGCGGATCTTCGGCATATATTCGAAGCTCGATGGCATGTCCGTGTATTTGCAGGTCGCTTTGTTTGATCGAAAGCGTTTCGCCACGGGCAATTTTGATTTGTTCTTTCACCAAATCCAGCCCCGTAATCATCTCCGTTATAGGGTGTTCTACCTGCAGTCGCGTGTTCATTTCCAGAAAATAGAAATTCATTTGCTCATCCAGAATGAACTCAACCGTACCCGCCCCGGTGTAATTACACGATCGGGCAACATCCACGGCGCATTTTCCCATTCGCTCACGCAGCGCGGCATCCACCACCGCCGAAGGAGCTTCCTCCACAACCTTCTGATGGCGGCGCTGCACCGAGCATTCCCGTTCAAACAGATGAATGGTATGCCCGAAATTATCGGCCAGCACTTGAATCTCGATATGCTTCGGAGCGCTGATGTATCGTTCCAGGAAAACCGACTCATCGCCAAAAGCAGACTTCGCCTCCGAAACTGCCATTTTCAGCTCCGCCTCGAAAGCTTCCTCGCTATTGACCACTCGCATCCCCTTGCCTCCGCCACCGGCAGCAGCTTTGATCAATATGGGGAAACCGATATCTTTCGCCTGCCGTTTAGCCTCCTCTATGTCGTTGATGGGCTCGGTAGTTCCTTTAATCAGCGGTATATTATATTTCATCGCTGCAGCTTTCGCAGATAGTTTATTGCCCATCATTTCCATCGCCTCCGGCGAGGGCCCGATCAGGGTAATTCCCGCTGCCTGAAGCGCCCTGGCAAACGCAGGGTTTTCCGACAAAAAGCCATAGCCGGGATGCACTGCATCGCTTCCAGTCGACCTGCAGGCATCAATAATGCGTTCAATATGGAGATAAGAGAGGTTCGAAGGCGATTGTCCTATATGGATGGCCTCATCGGCATACTGTACATGCATGGCCAGGCGGTCGGCATCTGAAAACACGGCGACCGTCGGTATACCCATTTCGCGGGCCGACCTCATGATCCTGACCGCAATTTCTCCGCGGTTTGCAACAAGTATCTTTTTCATTCGCTTAATTTATTCGTTCGCCCATTTTTGCTTCACAGACAAACTTAGCGAAAAGCGTAGACTAATATCGAGAGCCCTGATTGCGAAATTTGCAAATTTGAACACTAATTGTAAAAAGTACACACTATTTCCATTTTTTTTAATGCGCATAAAATCGTCGATTACGATGGCTATATCGCATTTTTTGCCCAATGTAAAGTCTGCGTTAGAAAAATAAAAAAATTAAAATTTGTAAAAAATAAGGAAAGCTGTATTTTGTGCTGATATTTCATTCAAGAACAAATGAATTATCAATCAGAAGTATTAAATAAAAATCAAATATGATCATTATTGCAGATGGCGGTTCGACAAAAACCAATTGGTGCCTAATAGATTCTTCAGGTAAAAAAATCTATTTCAATACAGAGGGATACAATCCTTATTTTGTTAGTAGTGAGTACATTCAAAGTTCATTGAAAAAAGGCCTTCCTGAAGACTTAAAATTTGATCAGATTGTTGAAGTACATTATTATGGCGCAGGCGTTCATAACGAACAAAAAGCCAATATCATAAAAGAAGCGTTCAGTGCTTTCTTTACAAAGGCTGAAATTTCCATCGGACACGATCTTCTGGCTGCTGCCCGTGCGCTGTTAGGTACAGAAAAAGGATTTGCAGCTATTTTAGGAACGGGAACAAACACCTGTATCTACGATGGTAACGATGTGGCCTTCAATATTGATTCTGCAGCTTATATTCTGGGCGATGAAGGAAGTGGATGCTATATTGGAAAAAAATTGCTTACCGACTATGTGCGTGATCTGATGCCGGAAAATGTTCGCGAAGAGTTCTGGGAAACGTATAAACTGACTCCCGATGAGGTGATGGACCGGGTATATACCCAGCCTCTGGCCAACCGCTTCTGCGCCAGCTTCAGTAAGTTTGTTTATGATAATAACGTAAACCTGGAATACTCCAGAAAAATTGTAAAAACCTCCTTCGTAGATTTCTTTACAAACCTGGTTTCAAAATATCCCAACTATAAAGATTACACGTTCAACTGCATTGGTTCAGTGGGTTATAACTTCCGCAATGTGCTGGAGGAAACCGCTGGCGAATTCGGAATGACCATCGGACGAATCATCCGCTCACCAATAGACGACCTGGTGAAATTTCACCAGAAACAAAACGACAATTAAAGAACGATTAGGCATAAAAAAAGCGGATAAATTATCCGCTTTTTTTATGTCTAATCGTTTGGCTGGTGATTTTCTTCCTGCCTGCCCGCTATTTCTTAAAGGAAAGCTCGTTTTGAAAAACCTTCGCATATCTTCTTTTATC
>DAIRDA010000062.1:0-6863 GCA_036796375.1 Albibacterium sp. | reverse complement strand
GCCTTACGAACATAGTCGGAGTGCGGACTCAGCACAGTTGTGCCCTTCAGGCGAAGCAGCGCATAATAGGCCACCGTTATAATTCTTCCCTGCGGATGCCGCTTCAGATCGCCAAAAGTATACAGCTGTTCCATGAAGATATTTCTCAGCCCTGTATGCTCGTAAAGGATGCGCTCAACGGCGTTGTCGATCGTTTCATCCTGTTCTACAAAGAATCCGGGAAGCGCCCACCAACCTTGATACGGATATTCGTTCCGTTCAACCAATAGTACCTTAATTTCACCTTCGTCAAACCCGAATATCACACAGTCAGCTGTGAAAATGGATTGAAGATGTGGAAGTTTTGAATGCAAAATCTAAAAAAATTAAGTGAGATAATTATTATCCTTGGTTTTGTGTTATATTATTGCAAAAATGTAAAAAAAATTGCAATCTTTTATGATAGTGTAGGAAATACACGTTATATTCGTATTAATATAAGTTAGACGAGACATTAATTTAAGTAAGTGCAAAAGATAAAAAGAATTGGAGTTTTTACTTCCGGGGGTGATGCTCCAGGAATGAACGCATGCATTCGGGCGGTTGTTCGAACTGCCCTTTATAATAATTTGTCAGTTACCGGAATTCAACAAGGCTACCAGGGGATGATTGACGGTCAGTTTATCGATATGAACAGCCGTTCGGTAAGCAATATCATTCAGCTGGGAGGTACCATTCTTAAAACAGCACGTTGCGCCGCGTTCAGAACACCTGAAGGACGCAAAACAGCTTACGAAAACTTAAAAGAGGCCGGCATAGAGGCCCTGATTGGAATTGGCGGCGATGGTACCTTCACCGGAATGGAGATTTTTTCTAAAGAATATGATATTCCCGTAATCGGTATTCCCGGTACCATTGATAACGACCTTTACGGATCAGATTTTACATTAGGATTTGACACTGCCTGCAATACCGTTATTGAGGCAATCGATAAAATCCGAGATACAGCAGCCTCTCACGACAGGCTCTTCTTTGTAGAGGTAATGGGTCGCGATTCCGGCTGTATTGCGCTGAACGCAGGCATTGCCGGCGGAGCCGAAGCCATATTAATGCCGGAAACAACCACCGCCATTGATCAGCTTATTGTGCAACTTGAGAGCGCTGCCAAGGGAAAAAAATCGTCCACCATCGTTATTATCGCCGAAGGCGATCAGAACGGCGGTGCCTATAATGTAGCCAAGCATGTTAAATCAAAATTTGATTTCTACGACACGAAAGTCACGATACTGGGCCACCTTCAGCGCGGAGGTTCACCATCGAGCTTCGATCGTGTGCTGGCAAGTCGCCTGGGTTTTGCCGCAGTCAATTTGTTGATTAAAGGAGCAAACCGGCGGGTGGTGGGCATCAGAGGAAGCGCCATCGCAGATGTAGATTTGGAAGAATCGATCAACAACAAAGAATTCAAACTTGCAGACGATATGCTGGAAATTTCCAGGGTGCTTGCAATCTGATTAGCCTATGATAGCGGTTGTTTATAGTGGATCACGATTGGCCGACTGGCGACTGGCAGAGAAAGGGAAGATTGTAGCAGGCTTCAAAACCATGGGAATCAATCCTCATCATAATGATGCCGCCAGGATCGAGCAATTGCTTCATAAAAGCAACACCCTGATAAATTATGCCGAAAAAATAAAGCGAATCTATTTTTTCGGAGCAGGTGCATCTTCCGTTGAAAACGAAGAAATCGTTTCCAAAGCCTTCAATGCTTTCTTTCGTTTTGGGAAAGTTTTCGTTGGGCACGATATGAAAGCGGCTGCGCTGGCTACCTGTGGCGACCATAGCGGGCTTGTCGGTATTATCGGTAGTGGATCCAACGCAGCTTATTATAACGGCAAAAAAATAGAACAGAATAATTACGGCTTGGGATATATTCTGGCCGATGAAGGCTCTGCAAACTGGCTTGGAAGAAACCTGCTGCAGGACTACATCACGCAAACCCTCCCGGCCGAGCTGGTCAGGAAGTTTGACGAGCGATACCCGCTGGATATCAAGATTATACTTGACAAGGTATACCGTCAGGCCAACCCGGTATTATTCCTAAGTTCGTTTTCCGATTTCGTTTTTGAAAACCGGGAACACGACTACATGGTTCAGATGATTTCAAAAGGTTTTCGCTTACTTTTTGAGAAATATTTTGTTCCTTTAAGAGAGAAACACAAAGAAGTGAATGTGAATTTCACCGGCAGTGTGGCCTTCGATTACCAGGATCTATTGGCAGAAGTAGCCAAGGCTCAGGGTTTCAAAGTAGGCATTGTCATCAGAGAACCTATTCACAACCTTTTAAATTATTATTTAAATAAAAACAAGTAAACATGAAAATTGGAATTAACGGATTCGGAAGAATTGGGAGATTGGCTTTCAGAGCTGCGATAAAGAGAGATGATGTAGAAATCGTAGCGATCAACGACCTTGTGTCGCCTGACTATATGGCTTATATGTTGAAATATGATTCAACGCATGGTCGTTTTGATGGTACAGTTGAAGAAAAAGACGGACACTTAATCGTTAACGGAAAAACCATTCGCGTAACGGCTGAAAAAGACCCGGCAAACCTGAAATGGGGTGAAGTGGGTGCTGAAGTTGTGCTAGAATGTACCGGCTTCTTCTTAACGCAGGAACTGGCTCAAAAGCATATCGACGCTGGTGCAAAGAAGGTTGTGTTATCCGCTCCTGCGAAAGACAATACCCCTACATTCGTTATGGGTGTAAACCACAAAGAACTAAAAGCTGATCAAACCATCGTTTCTAACGCTTCGTGTACAACCAACTGCCTTGCACCGATGGTGAAGGTATTGAACGATAACTTCGGAATTGTAGAAGGTTTGATGACCACCGTTCACGCCGTTACCGCTACTCAAAAAACTGTTGACGGTCCTTCACAAAAGGATTGGAGAGGTGGAAGAGGTGCATACCAAAACATTATTCCTTCTTCTACCGGTGCTGCTAAAGCAGTAGGACTTGTTCTTCCTGAGATTCAGGGAAAATTAACCGGAATGTCATTCCGCGTTCCTGTTGCTGACGTGTCGGTGGTTGACTTAACCGTTCGTCTGGAAAAAGCTACTACCTACGAGCAAATTACGCAAGCCTTCAAGGATGCTTCTGAAGGAGAATTGAAAGGAATCGTCGGATTTACTGATGAAGATGTTGTTTCTGAAGACTTCAAAGGAGATCCTCGTACCTGTATTTTCGATGCGAAAGCCGGAATTGCACTTAACGATAATTTCGTGAAAGTGGTAGCATGGTATGATAACGAGTGGGGTTACTCGAATAAATTGATCGACCTGGTACAACTGGTTGGCAAGGCATAGTTGCCTCGCATTTATTTTCAATAAAAAAACACCGGCCACAACCGGTGTTTTTTTATGCCTTCAAGATGCTTCGAAGCCTGCTTACCTCAGCGGTGTTGCTGATGCTCGGCTGCGATCCCATATCGGTCAGATCGGTGTTCTGATACTGCATGGCCGATGCCGCCGGTGCTTTCGCAGAGGCATGCCATTCGGTGGCACGTATCCGCTCCTTCAACTGAGCCATATTGCCGGAATGAACCCCCGAGCCCGGCATAATGCGAATTCGGTCTTCGGCCTGAACAATCAGTTTGTCGAGCAGCGCAGCCCCTTCTTCAGCCGTCGCTTTCAATCCCGAAGTCAGGATCAGGTGGCATCCGCAGGCAATCACCTCTTCCAGGGCCTCCTCCGGGTTGTTGCTACAGTCGAAGGCACGGTGGAAGGTCACCGTCATCGGAGAAGCCAGCTGGGTTAAAACCCGCGTTCGTTCCACATCGACGCGGCCATCCGCTTTCAGGATCCCAATAACAACACCCTCAAACCCCAAGTCTTTACAGAGTTTAATGTCTTCTTTCATCACCTCGAATTCCAGGTCGCTGTATAGAAAATCACCTGCCCGCGGGCGAATCAAGACGTGAACCGGTATGCTCACCTGATGACGGGTTTTCAATAACAGTCCGTACGATGGGGTAGTACCCCCCTCCGACAGATTTTCACAAAGTTCGATGCGATCTGCTCCGCCTTCTTCCGCATTGATGGCCGATTGAAGCGAATTGGCACAAATTTCAAGAATCATATTAATAAACACTTTTACCCTTTACCAGCAAACTCTTATCTTTTTCGTCGCACACCGCAAAGGAGAAACCTTGCTGGAGCGAGTACGCGCCGTATTCTCCTTGCTTATTCAGGGCCAGAAAACCTACCTGTATATTTTTAGCCGTTTCCGGTTTCTTCTTAATAATTCGTTCTACAGCTTGCTTACATGCTTTCTCCGGAGAAAGTCCCTGACGCATCAGTTCCACCACCAGAAAACTTCCCACCGTACGGATTACTTCTTCGCCAACGCCGGTAGAAGTTGCTCCGCCCACTTCATTATCAACATAAAGCCCTGCACCGATGATCGGACTGTCGCCTACACGGCCGTGCATTTTAAAAGCCATTCCGCTGGTTGTACATGCGCCCGACAAATTTCCTTTGGCGTCGAGCGCAAGCATCCCGATCGTGTCGTGATTGTACTGGTTTCCCGGAAGCCGCTCGTACGAGAACAACTTGTTTTCGATATTCATTACCGGATTATACTTTTTCTCGATTAACCATTCTTTCCATGCTTTCTCCGCTTCCGGCGTCAGCAAATTTTCTTTTTCGAAGCCGTTGGCCAAGGCAAACTGCAGGGCACCATCGCCCACCAGCATCACGTGGGGTGTTTTGTCCATCACCATTCGCGCAACTGAAATAGCATGGGTAATATTTTCCAGCGCCGCTACCGAACCGCAATTGCCCTCCTCGTCCATAATACAGGCATCAAGGGTAACCCTGCCATCGCGGTCGGGTAACCCACCCTTACCAACCGTCTGGTTTTTTAAATCGGCTTCCGGCACGCGGACACCCTGTTCAACAGCATCAACGGCTCGGCCGCCTTTTTGAAGCACTTCCCACGCAGCGTAGTTAGCCTGAACACCAAAGTCCCACGTAGATATAACAATTGGTTTATTTAATTTTTTAGGAGCTTTACTGAGCGATAACAGGGAGGCGTCGATGGTGCCAAGGGGCAAAGCAAGGACCCCCGCTTTTAAGAATTTTCTACGATCAATCATGAAGGTGAATATACAGAATCATCCCTATTTATGCCTTATTTTTTTCAACTAGGCAGGAAAGTGATATATTGCTATTTCGGATGATTTCATGTAGATTGCAGTATGAAAGCACATTTTTTTCGGAACATCACTTTTCTAACCATATTCTCTCTTTTAATGAGTCTGTCGGCCAGCGCGCAGAGCTGGCTAAACGTGCAGGATACCGCAAAATTTTCAGCCTATAAATCGTTTGTCAGTGAGGCAAAAGCCCAATATGCGCCCGATGCGCGTTCCGTTTACTTCCAGGTGTACGACGATAAAGAAAACAACGATAAATACATCCTTGAAACCTCTTCCTCCAATGTACAGCTATTTTTAGACCGCACCAACAAGCAGCGAAGCAAAGCGCTTCCGTTTACAGTCAAGCTGATACCCGACCAACAAATGGAAAAGAAACACGGTATTGTGAATCTTTCTGTTGCCAATCTCCGATCGGTACCGGGGCACTCAGAAGAACTGGCCACTCAGGCAATTTTAGGCACTCCGGTCGACGTTCTTAAAAAACAGGGCAGCTATTTTCTTATCCGTACGCCGGAAGGCTATCTTTCATGGGTAGACAGCTACGGAATAACACTCAAAACCGAGCAGGAAATGTCGCAATGGGTAAGTGCAGAACGTGCCATCTTTATCGACGATTTCGGACATTCTTACAGTGCTGCCGATGCAGCCTCCCTGCGGGTATCCGACCTGGTGCTGGGAAATATTTTGCAGGTGCTGGAGAAAGGCGCTCAATTCTGGAAAGTACGATATCCGGACGGGCGTACCGCATTTGTTCCGGCGCGTCAGTTACAGGATTTCAGTCAGTGGAAAAAAGATACAAACCCTGAAGCTGAGCAGATTATTCAGGTAGCCAAGCGTATGCTCGGGGTTCCTTACCTATGGGGCGGAACTTCGATTAAAGGAGTCGATTGCAGTGGCTTTACCAAAACCAGTTATTTTATGAACGGAGTCATCATTCCACGCGACGCTTCTCAACAGGCCCGCGTTGGTTTACCGCTCGATATCATGGAAAACGGCGACCTCAACGTGGAGAAAGCCTTATCAACGCTTGAAAAAGGCGACCTGATTTTTTTCTCGGCTTCGAAAGGCCGCAACCCCAAGCTCCCTATTACCCACGTTGCCATTTATATGGATAAGGGTGAATTCATTCACGCAGCCGGAATTGTTCGCATCAACAGCTTCGACCCGAAAGCACCGAATTACGACGATCAAAGTCTTACTATCGTGGGTGCCAGCAGATACCTCGGCGATGCAGGTTTTATCCCGATGAATTCGGTTAAGTCGGCAAAGGGTTATTAAAAGCCGCCGTACAAATTCTAAAACGTTTTTAACACGAAACGAGGCTTTTTCAACAATGATACATCTTCATGCAACATCAAACTAAAACCGCGGTTGTTCGGAAAATGGGTAAGTTTACCCTTACCTACGAACCCTACTTCCTTCAATTGAATCACGTGTTTACCGTCGCAAGCGGATCGCGGTCAACCACGCCGGTAGTGCTCACCAGCCTTTCCTACGAGGGGCTAAGCGGCTATGGTGAAGCATCAATGCCCTTCTACCTGGGCGAGTCGCACGAAAGCGTAACTGCGTTTCTAAATAAGGTCGATCTGTCGCCCTTTACCGATCCTTTTCAAACCGAAAAGATTCTCCGGTACATCGATTCCGTCGATCAGGCCAATACCGCTGC
>DAIRDA010000061.1:0-10962 GCA_036796375.1 Albibacterium sp. | reverse complement strand
CAAAATACGAAAGGCAGGAGTAATAATAACGGCAATTCAAGCTCGAATACAAAAGGCCAGAACCAGTCGAACGGACACAACAAAAAGAGAAACAATACCAGCAAACGATATTAACCAATACTCGCATCGGTAGCAAAAACATACTTGCTTCAGTATTGAGAAAAAATAAATAACAATGACCAAGAATTCCTTTGAGATTATAGGGGGAAAGCCCCTGAAGGGACAGATCACACCGCAGGGAGCTAAGAACGAGGCTTTGCAGGTAATATCTGCCGTACTGTTGACCAAAGAAAAAGTTACCATCAGCAATGTCCCTGATATCACCGACGTAAATAAACTGATCGATCTTCTGATCGCTCTGGGTGTCCAAGTCGAACGCTTGTCTAAAGACACCTATAGCTTCGAAGCCATTGATATCGACCTGGATTATTTCAAAACGGAGGAGTTCCGCAGCAAAGGAAGCGGACTGCGCGGATCTATCATGATCATCGGGCCGCTGCTGGCCCGGTATGGCAAGGCTGCCATCCCCAAACCAGGAGGCGATAAAATCGGGCGCCGACGACTTGATACTCATTTTATCGGACTGGAGAAGCTTGGAGCTAAGTTTAATTACAACCCCGACACTCATTTTTTCAACGTCGACGCGACCGACCTGAAAGGAACCTACATCCTGATGGACGAGGCTTCCGTAACCGGAACCGCGAACATCGTCATGGCGGCCAGTCTGGCTCCGGGTACTACAACCATCTATAATGCCGCCTGCGAACCCTACTTGCAGCAGCTTTGCAAAATGCTGAACCGCATGGGTGCCAAAATATCCGGCATCGGCTCCAATCTGTTAAGCATTGAAGGGGTTGAATCATTGGGTGGAACCGAACACCGGATGCTACCCGATATGATCGAAATCGGCTCTTTTATGGGCCTTGCTGCTATAACCGGCTCCGAGATCACGATCAAGGATGTACACTTCCAGGAACTGGGAATTATCCCAAGCGTCTTTGCGCGGCTTGGTATCAAATTCGAGTTACGCGGCGACGATATCTTTATACCCGCCCAAGACTCTTACGAGATCGACACCTTTATCGACGGCTCCATCCTGACCGTCAGCGATGCTCCCTGGCCAGGCTTTACACCCGACCTGCTGAGCATTATCCTGGTTACCGCTATCCAGGCAAAGGGTAACGTACTCATCCATCAAAAAATGTTTGAGAGCCGTCTGTTCTTCGTCGATAAACTGATTGATATGGGCGCCCAGATTATCCTGTGCGATCCGCATCGCGCCACGGTTATCGGACTCAACAAGTCCGTACAACTCAAAGGCATCGAAATGTCGTCGCCCGATATCCGTGCAGGCGTATCCCTGCTTATTGCAGCGCTTTCGGCGCAAGGGAAGTCTACCATCCATAACATCGAACAAATTGAACGCGGTTATCAGGATATCGAAGAAAGACTTAAGTCGCTCGGCGCCAACATCCGTCGCGTAACCAGAAGTATATAATCATTCACTTACGTTATATTTTAAAACTCAATCTTATGAAGAAAACCTTAATCCTATTCAGCTCTGCATTATTAATCCTTTCATCATGCGTAAGCAACCCTGAAGGGGAAAAGGCTGAAACATCCGACGCTACAAAAATAAGCGCCACTGCCGAGGGCAAATCTCTGGCGATTGACACCGCCGCATCCGAACTGAAATGGCACGGAAAGAAAGTGTCCGGTGAGCATTACGGAGTGGTCGATATCAAATCGGGCCAGCTGCTTGTAACAGAGGAGGGCAAAATAGCCGGTGGCGATTTTGTGATTGATATGAATAGCATCGATGTGCAGGATATGGATCCGGGTGAATTCCGCGACAAACTAACCGGGCACCTGAAAAGTGCAGACTTCTTTGATGTAGAAAACCACGGAGAAGCTACTTTCGCCATTACCGAAGTGAAAGAAGGAGCCACAGCCAACGATTTGACTGTTTCGGGTAACCTTACCATCCGCGGGACCACGAAAAACATCACTTTCAATGCAACAGCCTCCGAGCTGTCGGCTGAATCTGCTCAAATTGAAGCCGATTTCAATATTGCCCGCGAAGACTGGGGAGTAAACTACAGCGGCAAGCAGGACGACCTGATCAGCAAGGAAATCAACTTTAAGATCAAGTTAGTAGCAAAATCCTAAATACAGAAATACCTCATAACAAAAAAAGCCGGCACACGCCGGCTTTTTTTGTTATAAGAGTTCAGACACATGACCTTTTAATCCAGATAGCCTTTTTCCTTTAGCCAGTCCTCGTTAAACATCTTACCCATATAGCGCGACCCATGATCGTGAAAAATCACCACAACCACATCGTCTTCCTTCAGTTGCCCGCGCATCTGAAGCACACCCGCCAGTGCTGCGCCTGCCGAATTTCCGGTGAAAATACCCTCTTTTAAAGCAATTTCACGAGTCATTAAGGCTGCGTCCTTATCGGTTACTTTCTCGAAATGATCGATCACATCAAAATCCACATTTTCCGGTAAAAAATCTTCACCAATTCCCTCCGTTACGTAAGGATAAATCTCGTCTTTGTCGAAAATGCCGGTTTCCTTGTACTTTTTAAATACAGAGCCATAGGAATCAATACCCCATACCTTTATGTCAGGATTTTTCTCTTTCAGGTACCTGCCCGTGCCGGATATCGTTCCGCCAGTGCCTACCCCCACCACCAGGTGCGTAATCTTACCTTCCGTCTGCTCCCATATCTCAGGACCGGTCTGTTCATAGTGTGCCTGCGAATTGGAGAGGTTGTCGTACTGATTCGGTTTCCAGGCATTCGGTGTTTCCTCCACCAGGCGCGAAGAAACCGAATAGTAAGACCTTGGATCTTCCGGTTCAACATCCGTCGGACATACAATGACTTCAGCACCAAACGCCCGAAGAGCATCAAATTTCTCTTTCGACTGCTTGTCCGTACTCGTAAAAATACACTTATAGCCTTTGATAACTGCGGCCATGGCCAGCCCCATACCCGTATTGCCTGAGGTTCCCTCAATAATGGTTCCCCCTGGCTTCAGTAAACCCGCTTTCTCGGCGTCTTCAATCATCTTCACCGCCATCCGGTCTTTAATCGAATTGCCTGGATTTGCCGATTCGATTTTGGCCAGAATAGTTCCGGGAATCCCCTCAGTAATCTTGTTTAACTTTACCAAGGGCGTATTACCGATGGTCTCCAATATATTATTATACCACATATCTTTCCTTTTTGAGTCCTAAAACTTCAAGTGCTTCACTGTTAATTTTTTCTGAATTAACTGCTGAAGCGATTCTATACCAATTCTCAGGTGCGACTCTACATAGTTCGTTGTCACTTTCGAATCACTTTCCTCGGTTTTTACGCCCTCCGGAATCATCGGCTGGTCAGAAATCAGCAACAAAGCCCCCGTCGGAATTTTATTCGCAAAACCGACCGAGAAGATGGTCGCCGTCTCCATATCAACAGCCATTACCCGAATATCTTTCAGATATTTTTTAAACATTTTATCATGCTCCCATACCCTGCGATTGGTCGTATAAACCGTACCCGTCCAATAGTCACGCTCATGATCACGAATGGTGGTCGATATCGCTTTTTGCAAGGCAAAGGCAGGCAAAGCAGGCACTTCCGGCGGAAAATAATCGTTCGAAGTTCCTTCTCCGCGGATGGCTGCAATCGGGAGTACAAAGTCACCAATTTTGTTTTTCTTACGTACCCCTCCTGCCTTACCGAGAAATAGAACCGCCTTCGGCTGAATGGCAGAAAGCAAATCCATCACCGTCGCCGCTACCGGGCTCCCCATACCAAAGTTAATGATGGTTATCCCATTAGCCGTTACCGATTGCATAGGCTTATCCAGCCCGTAAATTGGCGCATTGTCGTTCCACTCAGAAAACAACTTCAAGTAACCCGAAAAGTTGGTCAGCAATATATACTCCCCAAACTCATCGAGCGGTCGGCCAGTATAACGCGGCAACCAATTCAATACGATTTCCTCTTTGGTTTTCAAGCCCGCTTTCACCGGACTTTCTACTTCCTCTTTCTTCTTACTATTCATATCTTCCGATTCATCGTTTTATAATAAAAAAAATCCCCGCAGAGCGAGGATTCTAATTTCAGAATTACATTCTAAGCCGCTTTTAGTTTCTCAATATCAGATTTCTGCAGCTTTTCTTTCGCATAATCCAGTGTGATGTTCAGCTCAATTTCCGTTTTATGCTTCTCTGAAGGCATTTCATACATGGCATCAAGCATAATGGCTTCGCAAATAGCTCTCAAACCACGGGCACCCAAGTTAAATTCAAGTGCTTTATCCACAATAAACGCGTATACTTCTTCGTCAAACTCCAGTTTCACGTTCTCGTATTCAAACATCTTTTTATACTGCTTTACCAAAGCATTTTTCGGATCAGTCAAAATGCTGAGCAGGGTTTCCCGATCCAGAGGGTTCAGGTGCGTAATCACCGGAAGACGTCCGATAAGCTCCGGGATCAATCCGAACGACTTCAGATCCTGCGGTGTCAGATAACGGTGAAGGTTATCCTCGTCAATCTCGCCAGCATTTCCAGTCATCTTATAACCCACCGTCTGCGTCCGCAGGCGTTGAGCAATACGCTTTTCAATTCCGTCAAACGCCCCGCCACAGATAAATAAAATGTTAGCCGTGTTTACCGGTATCATTTTCTGATCCGGGTGCTTCCTTCCTCCCTGAGGGGGAACGTTTACCACGGTGCCTTCCAGAATTTTCAGCAATGCCTGCTGAACACCCTCACCTGACACATCGCGTGTAATCGAGGGATTATCACTTTTCCTGGCTATCTTATCAATTTCATCGATATATACAATTCCGCGCTCTGCCGCCGTTACATCGTAATCAGCCGATTGCAACACCCGCGTCAGGATGCTTTCTACATCCTCACCCACGTATCCAGCCTCTGTCAGCACCGTGGCATCCACAATGCTGAAAGGAACGTTCAATATCTTAGCGATGGTCTTGGCCAGAAGGGTCTTGCCAGTCCCGGTTTTCCCTACCATAATAATGTTTGATTTTTCAATCTCCACACCATCATCCTGAACTTTCTGACTCAAACGCTTGTAATGGTTATAAACCGCAACGGAAAGTACTTTTTTCGCATCGTTCTGACCAATAACATACTGATCAAGGTGCGCGCTGATCTCAATAGGCTTCAGCAACCGCAGCGCAGACTGCAAACTTTTGCTTTTACGCTGCTCCATTTCTTCGGCCAGAATATCTTTCGCCTGAACAACACACTGGTCGCAGATATGTGCCTCGTCGCCGGTAATCAACATCACCGTATCCTTTTTGGGTCGCCCGCAAAAAGAACAGGTTATTTCTTTACTTTTTGCCATTTTCTTTTTTCTTTCCTACCAATACTTCGTCTACCATTCCGTGCTCTTTCGCTTCCGAGGAAGTCATCCAGAAATCTCTTTCCGACGATTTTTCCACCCAATCAAACTCTTTGCCCGAATGTTCCGCAATAATGGCGTACAACTCTTTCTTTAGTTTCAGCATTTCGCGCAGGTTAATTTCCATATCGGAAGCAACGCCCTGCGCCCCGCCAGAAGGCTGGTGAATCATCACCCTGGAATGCTGCAAGGCCGCACGCTTTCCTTTGGCGCCGGCTACCAGTAAAACCGCTCCCATCGAAGCCGCCATACCCGTACAAATCGTTGCCACATCAGGTGTGATATACTGCATGGTATCGTAAATACCCAAGCCGGCATATACACTGCCCCCGGGTGAATTGATATAGATCTGAATGTCGCGCTGTGCATCTGCCGACTGGAGAAAAAGCAACTGAGCCTGAATGATGTTGGCCACCTGATCGCTCACCCCGTCGCCTAAAAATATAATGCGGTCCATCATCAAACGTGAAAACACATCCATCTGAGCCACATTCATTTGTCTTTCTTCGATAATATAAGGAGTCATCGAGGTGGGCACGTGAATGTTCTCCACACGCGATATAAACCCATCCACGTGAAGGCTACCAATATTATGATGCTTTACAGCATATTTTCTGAATTCATTTTTGTCAATGCTCATCTTATTTGTTTTTGTCTCTAAACGAATATAGCTATTAAGCTTATTATCTTGCAAATTATAGGGCTTCAAAAATTACGCCACTAGCCGATTATGAACGGCACCTGACAGAATGCCGCTCAGGGCATCAACAAAAAATGTCATACCAGGTTTCGCTGATATGACATTGGTTATTTTGACAGTGAAAAATTATTTCAGTTCAAGAAACTCGTTGTAAGGAATATCTTTCTTTTCTAACTTCACAACATTCTTCAGATGATCGAAAACCTTCAGTGCTTTCACCTCTTCGAACAAACGGTTCGCCTGTTCTTTATCCTGAAGAAGCTGGTTAGCATATTGAGTTAACTGCTCTTCAGGAAGCCCCTGCTGCCCATACATTTTCAACTGTGCAGACAAACGGTCTTTCGCCGCGGCAACCACTTCTTCGTATTTTATCTCCAGGCTGTTGTCCGCAATGATTTTGTTCTCAATAAGCGTCCATTTCAGATTTTTCTCAAAATCATCGTAGCCTTCTGCAATCTCCTCGTCGGTTAGCTTCTCGTTGGTCGCTTTCAACCAACGTTTCAAAAATTCTGTCGGGAAACTCACGCTCACCCGGTCCATTCCCAGCGTATACATATCGTTCTGAAGCTTCTGCTCAGCATTCTGAACAAACATATCTTCAATCTCTTTCGTTACGCGGGCTTTGAACTCCTCTTCTGTTGTCACTTCACCGGCAGGGTAGATCTTATCAAAGAACTCCTGGTCCATATCCGCTTCTTCCAAACGGTTAATATTTTCAACCTTTACTTCAAACGTCGCTGCCAGTTCCTCTACCTTGTCTTCTTCTATTTCCAGAAGACGTGCAATGGCTGCGCTGTCGTATGCTTTCTTCAAATCCAGCGTCACTACATCGTCCTTTTTCAATCCGCTCAGGCTTTCTTTCACTTTTGCATCTTCAATAATATCGGTACGCAACGAAACCGTTTTCACAATGCCATCTTCAACCGCTTCGCCTTTATCATCCACCTGCTTGATTTCACCGTAAAGCACGTCGTTCGCCTCCGAAACTTCCGGATTGGATCTCTTTCCGTAGCTTTTGCGCAAATTCGAAATTCTGGAAGCCAGGGTTTCTTCGTCCGCCTTAATAACGTATTCTGTCAGGGTATCCTGATCTGTAAAAGGAATTTCTACTTTAGGAGCCAAGCCGATTTCATACTGAAACGTATATTCTTCGTTAAAATCCCATGCATACTCTTTCTCGCTGTCTTCTTTCGGCAGAGGCTGACCCAAAATCTCCAGTTTATTCTCAGAAAGAAAGCTGTTTAATTTCTCGCCAACAATTTTATTGATCTCATCAATCAAAATCGCCTTTCCGTAAGTTCTTCTGATGTGAGAAGCCGGAACCATCCCCGGACGGAAGCCCGGAAGTTTCGCTTGCTTCGCCTGTGTTTTAATCGCACTGTCTACCTGAGTTTTGTAATCATCCGGCGTTATTTCGATGTTAATTACAGCATTTAAATCATCGATGTTTTCTTGAGAAATATTCATAGCGGAAATTGCGTTTTTTTGCTTTAAGTTATTCTATTAACAAAAATTCCCCCCGATTTGTTGTCGGGAGGAATCTAGTGCGGAAGAAGGGACTCGAACCCCCACGCCGTGAAGCGCCAGATCCTAAGTCTGGTGCGGCTACCAATTACGCCACTTCCGCAGGTGTTTTGATTAATTATGGAATGCAAAAGTAGCACGATTTCTGATACTATCAAAATATATGCGCATTAATTTTTAATGTTTTTTTTAAGTAACTGAAAGTCAAAGCAAAAAAAATACTGTAAAAATTCTTTTCGTACATTAGTCGCCAAAACACCCCGACTATGAAAGCATCTTACCGCTACCTTACCTTCTGCCTTCTCATACTAGCCGCCTGTACCAATAGCCCCAACAGCGCGAAAAAGGAAAGCACGGACAAACCTCTGCCCTCAGCGGGCGATTCACTGGTAGTCGCAAACGACACCCTTTCCCTGGCCGAATACAGCAAGCAGATACTACAGCTCCTTAAGAAAAAACGTTACGCAGAACTTCAGCATCATATCCACCCCGAAAAAGGACTGCGCTTTTCACCATACGGCTACATCAATCTGGAGAGCGACGTTCACATCGAGGCGGATCAGCTGCCCGCCCTGGTTACGAAAAAAGATAAAACCCTCTGGGGAAGCTACGACGGTAGCGGAGATGACATCCTGCTCACCTTCCCTGAATATGCCGCAAAGTTCATTTACGACGTCGATTTTCTTAAAGCAGAGAAGTACAGCATCAATCAAAGTCTTTCAAGCGGCAATACCCTGAACAATCTACAGGAGATTTATCCGGAAGCCGAATACACCGAGAGCTATTTTTCCGGGTTCGAAAAAAAATACCAGGGTATGGACTGGAAAGCCCTACGCCTGGTATACGAAAAAGAGGATGGGAAATACTACCTGACCGGCATCATACACGATCAGTGGACCATCTGATGTTTATTGGAAGCGGATGGTCGCCATCACCGGAAAGTGGTCTGACGGCAGCCGGGCCCGATAGTCTTTCAGCTTAACTTCTTTCGGAAAGTTCCCGCTGGCCCTTTCTTCTTCAGTCAACTGCGTACGGTAACTGTCAGTCAGCACCCCATAACGCGACACGTTGAAATCGCTGGTCAGGAAAATATGGTCGATACGACTTTCCGTCATCGAATTCGGATCAAAGCCACTAAAGGTACCATTCAGCGCGTAGGTCACTTCAGCCATCTCGTAGCTGTCCTGCAAAATCTCTGAATCGTTCAAAACCTTATAGCTGGCGCTATTCTGGTCCACATTGAAGTCGCCCGTCAAAATCGTCGTATGGTTACCTGCCATTTCCGTGATCTTCCTTAAAATTAACTTCGAACTCTCCTCGCGGGCCTTTACCCCCACGTGATCGAAGTGAACGTTGAAGAAATAAAGGGTTTTTCCGCTCTCCTTCACACGTAATTTCGCCCAGCTGCAGATACGGGGCAAGGCAGCGTCCCAACCCTTGTTCGGCTTGCTGGTATCTTCCGATAGCCAAAAATCGCCCTCATCGAGCAGGTCGAACTTCCGCGTATCGTAGAAAATGGCCGCAAACTCACCAGCCTCCTTACCATCGTCGCGTCCTTTGCCGGTAAAGGCAAATCCAGGAAGCTGGTCCCTCATTCCTGTCAGCTGATGATACAAACCCTCCTGTGTTCCGACAATATCGAACTGATGGAAACGGATCAAATTGCTGATAACCGGTAAACGCCGCTCCCATCCATCGCCCTGCGCCTTATCCTGGCGGTTGTTGTCGTTTCGAATATTGAAGGTCGCCACATTAATCGTCTGCGAAAAGCCCAGGGCAACAAAGGCAACAAGGAAAAAACCCACAAGCCATAATTTTTTGGAAAGCATCGTACTTCTGATCATCATAGTTGGTATAAGTTAAAGCTGGCAATAATTCAAATGAATATTATAAATCGATATTAAAAGTAAGGATAAAAACAGAAACTCCCGTCAAGTCATGCCGGAAATGCGACCCTCGCTAAGTTCAATCCTCCGGTCGACGGACTGCGGAATCTCCTCCGGATAGTGGCTTACGTAAATGATCGTTATATCAGACAGTTCAGAAATTACATCAAGAATTCCCCGGAAGTGGAATTTCTGAAGCGCATCTAAGCCCTGACCGGGTTCATCCAGTATCAGCAGCGGCGGATTTTTGACGAGCGCCCGAGCAAGCAGACATATCCGCTGCGCACTTGCCGATACCTGACTGAACCGCATGGTCGCCTCCCGCTCCATTCCGAAAAGCACCATCCAACGTTGCGCCAGTTGTGCCATCTGGAGTTGAGAGGGCCTGAAAAGCCCCAGCGTATCGTAAAATCCGGATTCAACCACTTCCAGACACGACTGGCTGGAAGGGAAATACTGAAACAGTTCAGGAGAAACGAAACCTACTTTCCGCTTTATATCCCAAATACTCTCTCCGCTCCCCCTACGCCGGTCGAAAAGCCATATCCTATTGGCATACGCCTGCGGATTATCCCCATTAATCAGACTCAACAAGGTCGACTTTCCGGCGCCGTTAGGGCCCAGCAAGGCCCAGCGTTCCCCCTTCCCAACCTCCCAGTCAATCCCTTCCAGAATCTGTTTGTCGCCATAGCGCACCCGCACATCATCCATTTGCACTGCATATTCAAATTCCGGAAATGGCCGGACCGACAAGAGCTCTTTCAGTTCCTCCCGGTTCACCAGAGCAGGCTCTTCCCGATCGTGGCGCAGAAAAGCAAATTCTGACCGCTCAACCATCTTGATATTACCACCCCGATCCAGCACCGCCACCTTTTTCATCAGCTTCGGCACTTCCAAAGGCGAGGTAGCCATCACGATGGTCGTCCCCCCTGCTGCCACTTCGGCCAACAACGCCTCAAAATCATTTCTGGTCGCCGTGTCGAGTCCGCTCAACGGATGGTCCAGCAGAAGCAGCATCGGGTTTCGCAGCAAGGCAGAGGCGATCAGCAAACGTTTGGTTTCCCCGTTTGACAGTTTGATCAGATGCTTTCCTCGCAGACCTTCCAGCCTCATGCGTTCTATCACTCGTTCTGTCGTCCAACCGCCAGGCAATGCGGAAGAAAGTTCAGCAAGATACTCTTCCACCGTTTTTGCATCTTCCGACTCTGAAGAATTATAGCGTTGCTGATAGTAGAATGTCCGGGTATTCGAACGATTCTGAAAATGATGCCTGGAGTCTACCAGTGCAAGTTGCCGATAAGGAGAAAGTTCAGCGGCAAAGGCTGGATACGCAATGCTCCCCTTCGAAACCGGCAAGGTACCAGCAATCACGTTCAGCAGCGCACTCTTACCCGATCCACTTGGGCCAACCAGCGCCA
>DAIRDA010000060.1:0-11032 GCA_036796375.1 Albibacterium sp. | reverse complement strand
TAGAGCATTTTTTCTACGAAATATAGTAGCCCATATCCAGTTGCCTCTGGACGTATAAGACTGCCGCCCCAGCTTGGTCCTTTGCCTGTCAATATACCAGTAAACTCGTTCCTGATTCGCTTATATTGACCGAACAGATATCCGACCTCACGTTCGCCAACGCCAATGTCACCGGCTGGTACATCGAGGTTTGGACCGATATGGCGACAAAGTTCAGTCATAAAACTTTGGCAGAAACGCATAATTTCTCGGTCAGACTTTCCACGTGGATCAAAGTCAGATCCACCTTTTCCGCCGCCTAGTGGTAAGCCGGTCAGACTATTCTTGAACACTTGCTCAAACGCAAGAAATTTAAGAATACTGAGATTCACTGTTGGCGAAAAACGAAGGCCGCCTTTATATGGGCCGATCGCACTGTTCATCTGTACACGAAATCCGCGATTTATTTGAATGGCTTGTTGATCGTCTTCCCAGCAAACGCGAAAGCTGACAATACGCTCAGGTTCCATGATCCGCTCAAGAATCTTCTGGCTGAGCAGTGATGGGTCGTATTGTTCCATGTAAGGAATAACATCTTCCGCAACTTCTGTAACGGCTTGAATAAATTCGGGTTGATGCGGATTTTTAAGTTTCAGCATCTTTATAAAATTAACGTAATTTTGAGACATCGTAGTTTGAGATTTTTCAACTATCAATAATACTCATTTTATAAGAGAAATTCAAATATGGTGACGTTTCATTCAATAAATGGCAATGTTATCCTTATTCCATTGTATTATTTAATATGAAAGCGGCGTGAAATTTGTTTTCCGTACCACACGGACAATACTTTGATTAATTGCTATAATTTATATTATGTTAAATAGGATAATCGGAATATAGTGTACCGAATGTCTATAAACAAAAGCCTGCTACTCTCTATCGTTGAGTAAGCAGGCTTTTCTTTATAGCCGTTGGGCTGGATAAACTAAAGTGATTCCTCTAAAATCTCGTCACTATACACGTAGCGAATCTCATCCCGCAAATTATATTTTGATGCCATGACTTCGCCGTAAGCTCCGGCAGTCCGTATGGCGATCATATCATTTCGTTTGGTCTCATTCAGTTCCACTTCTTTGGCAAAGCAATCTGAACTTTCGCATATGGGGCCAACAACATCGTATAAAACTGTCTTGAGTGCATCTGTTGTTTCTGCCAACCGTTCTACTTTATGATAAGCCTGATACAACGCTGGCCTCATCAATTCTGTCATTCCTGCATCCAGGATCAAGAAGTTTTTCTTAAGTCCGTTTTTTACGTAAAGTACCCGACTTATCAGGCTACCGCATTGTGAAACAAGCGCTCTGCCTAGTTCGAAATGCACTTCCTGGTAGTGTTTCCTTTCAAGAAATTGATCAAATATTCTGAAGTATTCCTCAAATTCTGGTATGCTTCTTTTATCGGGTTGATGATAATCTACTCCCAACCCCCCGCCTACATTGAGAACTTTGAGATAGTGGCCACGCTCTTCAAACCAGCTGTTTATTTCATTGACTTTAACGCATAGACTTCTAAATACATTTAAATCTGTGATTTGAGAACCAATGTGGAAATGGATCCCCGTCAGTTCGACGTGCTTCAATGTCCGAAGTAGATCAATGCAGCTTTCAAGTTCCCAGATTTTGATACCGAATTTATTTTCTTCTAATCCGGTGGTAATATAATGATGAGTCTGAGCGTCGACATTGGGGTTTATTCTCAATGCAACGCGCGCTATTTGCCCACGTTGTCCAGCCAGTTCGTCGATTACTTCAAGTTCTTGTAATGATTCAACATTAAAAGCAAAAATGTTGTTATTCAGTGCGTTAATAATTTCTTTGTCTGACTTTCCTACACCGGCAAAGACTACCTTCTCGGGCTGGAAACCAATCTCAATGGCTTTTAAAACTTCGTTTCCGCTCACGCAGTCGGCACCGAATCCCATCTCCTTTACTGCTCTTAAAATTCTTTCGTTGAAGTTTGCTTTAAGTGCATAGTGCACATGGAAACCGTATCGGTCGGCGTGAGTTTTCGCCAATGCAAGTGTTTCTTGCAATAAACCAATGTCATAATAGTAGAAGGGTGTTTCCTTGTCTTGAAATCCCCTAATAACATCCTTAAACATATCTGCCGAATTTAAAATAAACGATTGTGTAACGATTTCAAAGCTTCGACTTTATCCGAGGTTTTCAACAAAAGTGAAATATTATAATCACTTCCTCCGTATGAAATCATGCGAATGGGAAGGTGTTTCACCGCATCCAGAACACGAGAAGCATAACCATGGGTATTTAAGCTAAAGTCTCCCACGACGCATATAATGGTCTGCCCATAATCGATTTCAACGTGTCCGAAATCTTCCAGCTCTGCCTTGATTTCATCGATAAACTTAATTTGATCGACCGTAAGAGATATGGCTACTTCAGAAGTTGTAATCATATCGATGGGTGTTTTATATCGTTCAAATACTTCAAATACTTTCCGAAGGAAACCGTAAGCAAGAAGCATTCGAGAAGAATGTATACGTATAGCGGTAATTTCATCTTTTGCTGCTATTGCTCGAACTTGCCCCTTCACAGCTCCATCCGAGCTAATCAATGTTCCATGCATATCTGGGTTCATCGTGTCGAGGATGCGTACCGGGACATTGAATCGTTGAGCTGGAAAAACGCTCTGGGGATGAAGTATTTTCGCACCAAAGTAAGCAAGTTCTGCTGCTTCGTTAAATGTAATGTGTGCTATTGGGGTCGTTCCTTTCACTATTCGGGGATCATTGTTGTGCATTCCATCGATGTCGGTCCATATCTGGACTTCATCAGCCTGGATGGCTGCTCCAATCAATGAGGCGGTATAATCGCTCCCTCCCCTACGTAGATTGTCGATTTCTCCAAATGCATTTCTGCATATAAAACCTTGAGTGATAAAGAGATTACATGCGGGTTCCTGCGCCAAAAGTCCACTTAGGTTTGTTCGGAGATATTCGATCGAAGGTTCATTGTCTTCATCAATTTTCATAAAATCGAGCGCTGGCAATAAGCGTGATTGTACTCCGATCTCAGTCAGGTAGATATGAAAGAGCGTAGTCGATAAGAGTTCTCCTTGCGCAAGTATAATTTTCTCTTCAGAGGAGGTAAAATGTTGGTTAGAGAATGATGCCAGAAGCTTGAAATGATAATCAATCAATTCAGTTCCTCGGATAAGCCCTTCTTCTGTTTCGAAAAGCTCACGAATAAACAATACGTATTTTTCATGGAGCGTATTGATTAGAGCGTCAGCAGTTTCGGCTTTTTTGTGCTGTAGGGCTTCTCCAATTTCAACCAATGAGTTGGTTGTTCCCGAAACGGCAGACAAGACGATTATTTGAGGCTCTTCAGAACGAGCAATATGGTACAAGGCCTTCATTCTCTCGGCTGTTGCCAAAGAGGTTCCGCCAAACTTTAATACTTTCATTTTTATCTTTGATCAATCTGCTAATCTTGTGAAACGACCAGTTGTTGAATGATTAAATTTGCAAGCTCCTCACCTACACGTTGTTGGGCTTCATTTGTAGCGGCACCAATATGTGGCGAAAGCGAAATTTTAGGATGGGTCAATAAGCGATTATCGGGCGTAGGTTCATTCTCAAACACATCCAATCCTGCAAATGCGACCTTACCTGAGTCCAGATTGGCTAGAAGTTCTTCTTCGTCAATGATTCCGCCGCGTGAAGCGTTTACAATGCCGGCGCCGTTCTTCATTTTAGCAAATTCGGCAGCCCCTATCAGAGGTGTACCGAGGAAAGGAACATGTAAACTAATGAAGTCGGACTCTTTTAATAGTTCGTCGAACGGGAGCTGCTTTACGTTTAGTTCAATGCTTTGTCCTCCAAAGAAGGAAACACTAATTTTTTCGTCGACTTCAAATGTGTCAGAAACGACCACTCGCATCCCCAAACCCAAGCCCATCTTTGCAGTTTCTCGCCCAATGCGCCCAAAACCAACCACACCTAAGGTTTTTCCACGCAGTTCTGTCCCTTGCGCATAGGCTTTCTTTAAACCACCAAAATTGGTGTTCCCTTCGACAGGCATCTTTCTTTGTGAGTCGTGAAGGAAGCGTACTCCGCTAAAAAAGTGACCGAAAACCAATTCTGCTACTGAAATAGACGAGGCAGCTGGTGTATTGATAACTGAGATTCCTTTTGAACGAGCGTATTCAACATCTATATTATCCATACCTACTCCTCCCCTTGCAATAATCCTGAGGTTCGGGCATGCATCGATCAAGTCTTTGCGTACTTTGGTTGCACTGCGAACGGTGATAACATCGTATGCAGTCAACCGGTATATAAGTTCTTCCTGAGGGATATGGATGGTATCCACCTCAAAGCCTGCATTTTCGAGCATAGCTTTTCCCAGGTTGTCTATTCCATCGTTTGCTAAAATTTTCATTAATCAGTTTTTTTAAGTGTTTTGTTCCTCGAATTCTTGCATAACGTCAACCAGCGTATGAACGCTGGATAATGGCAATGCATTGTAAAGTGAAGCCCGGAAGCCGCCAACGCTGCGATGTCCTTTTAATTGAAGCAATTCGCGTTCTTCGGCAAGTGCAAGGAAGTCATTTTCCAGGCGAGCGTTTTCCATAACGAATGTAAGGTTCATTCGGGAACGGTCTTCAATAGCAGCGGGTCCTCTGAAAAGTGAGTTCCTATCTATTTCCTCGTAAAGTTTGCGTGCTTTCGCAATGTTTTCGCGCTCGATTTCCTCGATCCCGCCTTTTAGCCGTAGCCAGCGTAGATTTAATAAGGCAACGTAAATGGAAAATACAGGCGGGGTGTTAAACATAGAGCCGGCATTGATATGCGACTGATAGTCGAAGATTGCTGGAAGTGTTTTTCCGGTTTTGCCCAAAAGATCGTTCTTCACAATCACGATAGTTAAACCAGCGGGTCCAATATTTTTTTGTGCACCAGCATAGATAAGGCCAAACTTTGACACGTCAATTTTGCGGCTCAGAATATCTGACGACATATCGCACACAATTGGTACTCGTGATTCTGGTACATCAAATAACTCTGTTCCGAATATCGTATTGTTAGACGTGTAATGGAAGTAGGCTGCGTCTGAGGGAATATGATATTCTTTCGGAATAATAGTATAGTTAGAATCTTTTCCCGATGCAACCACATTTACTTCTCCAAAATTTCTGGCTTCTTTTATTGCCTGACTGGCCCAGCTTCCTGTATCCAGATAAGCCATCTTTCCTCCTTCTGTAACCAGGTTCATAGGAACCATGGCAAATTGCTGACGGGCCCCACCCTGTAAAAATAATACGGAGTAATCATGAGGGACTGAAAGCAGGTCGCGAATCAAAGATTCGGCCTCTGCAACAACCGCTTCGAACTCCTTCGAGCGATGCGAAATTTCCAGTATGGATAAACCCGTATCATTAAAATTCAATATCGCTTCAGATGCTTGTTTAAATACCTCCTGAGGCAAAATACAAGGACCTGCACCAAAGTTGTGTTTCATTCGTATGACTGTTTAAGAATTATTCGGTTAAAATTAATTATTAATTTTGATTTTTTCATTATATGAGGCATATTTTTGCCATTAAAACTGCAATCAAATTATATTAATGTAAAAAATTTAATCAATGAAGCGTTTTTTGTTAAAACGAAAAAAACGGAAGGGCGACCTTCCGTTTTAAAATTTATAGATGAAGTCCTAAATTCAAACAGTGATATTCGATAAAGATATCTTTTTGAAATTATTAACTGTTTGTTCCGGGTTCTCTGTAGCAAATATGGCATTTCCGGCCACTAGTACATTGGCTCCAGCTTTCAGTAAAGCCAGGGCATTGTGTTGATTGACACCACCGTCTACTTCGATTAACAAATTGTCGTTTCTTCCAGCTGCCATCGTACGAACTTGCCGAATTTTCTCATAGCTATGCTCGATGAATTTCTGACCTCCAAACCCCGGATTAACCGACATGACTAGTACCAAATCAACATCTTCAATAATATCGCTTAGCAATGTCACCGGCGTATGAGGGTTTATAGCCACCCCTGCCTTACAACCCAAATCTTTGATGGCCTGGATAGTGCGGTGGAGGTGTGTACAAGCCTCGTAGTGAACCGTAATGAGAGCTGCTCCGCAATCCTTAAATTGTTTCAGGTACTTGTCTGGCTCAACTATCATTAAATGCACATCAAGCGGTTTGCGTGCGTAATGATTGATTGAAGCTAGGACCGGAAATCCGAACGAAATGTTAGGAACGAAAACCCCGTCCATAATATCGATATGAAACCAATCGGCATTGCTGCGATTGATCATTTCAATGTCGTCCTTTAAATTGGCGAAATCGGCCGATAATACTGAAGGGGAAATTAGATGTTTCATTATATAACTGACTATTTTGTTTCGTCTTTAGCTGGTCTCGGAATTAAAACTTTTCTAGATAGCTTGAACTTTCCTTGCTTGTCGATATCAAGTAGTTTAACCCGAACAACCTCACCTACCTGGAAAACTCCGTCCATTGATTCAAGGCGGGTCCAGTCTACTTCTGAGATGTGAAGTAATCCGTCTTTGCCCGGCATGATTTCTACAAAAGCACCGAAAGGCATAATCGACTTCACTTTACCTTCGTAGATTTCTCCGATTTCAGGTTTTGCTACAATTTGACGGATACGTCCAACCGCTGCATCGATCGCAGCTTTATCATCGGCAAATACCTGTACAGTACCTTTTCCGTCAACTTCATCGATCGAAATAGTAGCACCGGTTTCGCGTTGCATTTCTTGGATAATTTTACCGCCTGGTCCGATAATCGCACCGATGAATTCTTTGTCGATAGAGAAACTGACAATGCGGGGCGCATGCGCCTTGAAATCTTCACGAGGAGCAGAAAGCGTTTTAGTCATTTCACCAAGGATATGCAAACGAGCCTCTCTGGCCTGATGTAATGCTTCGCTAAGAACCTCCCATTTTAGACCGTTAATTTTAAGGTCCATTTGGCAGGCAACAATACCCTTTTCAGTACCCGTCACTTTGAAGTCCATATCGCCTAAATGGTCCTCGTCACCAAGGATATCACTCAACACTGTGTACTTTCCGCTCGTTTCGTCCATGATCAGTCCCATAGCAATTCCTGATACCGGCGAACTTATTTTTACACCTGCATCCATAAGAGCAAGGGAGCCTGCACAAACCGTAGCCATGGATGAAGAACCATTTGATTCAAGAATATCGGAAACGATACGGATGGTATACGGATTTTCATCACCCGTTGGTAATACACGCCTTAGCGAGCGCATGGCTAAATTACCGTGTCCGACTTCACGACGTCCAGGTCCACGGTTAGGACGTACCTCACCTACTGAAAATGAAGGGAAGTTATAATGAAGAATGAACTTATTGTAACCGTGAATAAAGGCACCGTCAATAATTTGTTCGGCATCTTTCGCTCCAAGGGTTACTGACGTAAGCGATTGTGTTTCACCACGGGTAAATACTGCTGATCCGTGTGCTGCAGGAAGATAGTCTACTTCACTCCAAATAGGACGAACCGTTCTGGAATTACGACCATCAAGACGAATACCTTCATTAAGAATCAGATTGCGAACTGCATCAGACTGAACGTCGTGAAAATATTTTTTCGTAAGGAATATCGTGTCGTCATCAAGATCTTCAGTAAGGAATTCCTGCTGAATTTCTTTAAATCTCGCTGAACGTTCTTTCTTAGGAAGGCCCAACTTAGCAATTTCATAAACGCGGTCATATGAAGCTGCAAAAATGGTTTCACGTAATTCAGGGTTGGATGGTTCATGGTTATACTCGCGTTTAACGATATTTCCTACCATATTCGCCAAATCAACCTGTGCTTGCACCTGAACTTTGATCGCTTTATGGGCGAATTCGATTGCCTCAAGCATTTCCTCTTCAGAAATCTCACTCGCTTCACCTTCAACCATTCCGATATCGGATGCAGAACCTGCAACGATAAACTCAAGGGTAGCGCGCTCCAACTGAGAAAGCGTTGGGTTTATAACAAGCTGACCATCGATTTTGGCTACACGAACTTCAGAAATAGGCCCGTTGAAAGGGATATCAGAAACAGCTATTGCAGCTGATGCGGCCAGTCCAGCTAGTGCATCGGGCATAATATCTTTATCTGCCGAGATAAGGCTGATCATAACCTGTGTGTCAGCGTGATAATCGTCTGGAAACAAAGGACGAAGAGCACGGTCAACTAAGCGTGAAATTAATATTTCATAGTCCGACAAACGCGCTTCACGACGAAGGAATCCACCGGGGATGCGTCCTGTCGCTGCATACTTTTCCTGATAATCTACCGAAAGAGGAAGGAAATCAGTTCCCGGCTTAGCCTCTTTTGCCGACACAACCGTTGCAAGAAGCATGGTTGCTCCCATTTTAACAACGACAGCACCGTCGGCTTGCTTTGCAAGTTTGCCAGTAGAAATTTCTACAAGGCGACCATCGCCAAGATCAATTGTGGTTTTTAGTTCTTTATAACTCATATTGTTTCGATAAGATACGGTTTCATCTTTTGGCCGTATCATTGTTTATGTATAATAATTTTGCTGAACAAAATAAAAAGCCATCTCCGTTCGGGATGGCTTTCTCAAAAATTTCCTGATATCTATTTGATAATATCTCTCAGTTTTAAGGCTTTGATAATGGCCCGGTATCTGTTGATATCTTTTTTATAAAGATACGCTAGAAGACCGCGTCGTTTACCAACCAATTTTTGAAGTGATAACTGAGTTGAAAAATCTTTTCTGTTTTTCTTTAAGTGCTCAGTCAAGTGAGCAATACGACGTGTGAACAAGGCTACTTGACCTTCTGTAGAACCCGTATTGGTTTCTGATTCAGCGAAAGTTTTGAAAATTTCCGCCTTGTACTCTTTACTTAAATACATTACCTGAATAATATTAAAGTGTGATTAATTAAAATATTAGGCAAAAGTAGCGTTTATATCTTAGATTACAAGGATTTGTACATTAATTTTTTATTTTTGAGGGATGGAAAAATATTCCCGTTTCAAAACCACATACAGCGTTCGTCCTGATGATATTGATCTGTTCAGACATGTCCATAATAGCCGGTATTTCGATTATGTAATGGCAGCGCGATATGACCATATGCGCCTTTTCTACAGAATGAGTATGGAGGATTTTATGGAAAGCGGCTACGGATGGGTGGTGAAAACGGCTCATGTCGAGTATAAACGTCCGATGGTTATGGGACAGGAATTTTCTGTCGAAACGGGTATTGATAGCATAAACGATCGCGGTTGCCGTGTGAGCTTTGAAATCAGAATGATAAATAATAATAAAATTGCCTGTGACGGTTGGTTCGATTATATTTTGATTGACATTGAGACCGGAAAGGCATTAAAGGTAACCAAAGAGATGATTGAGAAATACTCGATCTAGATATATTGCACTTGCCTCTTGCTTGCTGATGGCTCTCAATAATGTTGGTTAGTTAATTAATTATGAAACACCTGCCCTCGATAGCAAGTTCGGTATCCCTGAAGACCGACTGAGACTCTGAAAGCAGCTCATCGAGCTCCCTATAACGCGCAGAGAAATGGCCGATAAGCATTTTCTTAACTTGGCAATGTTTAGCTATTTCCCCCGCTTGCAAAGCGGTAGTATGAAAGGTTTCGTTAGCCCTATCCAGCATTTCGTGTAAGAAGGTTGCTTCATGGTAAAGTAAGTCCGCTCCTTTTATAAACGTGTGATATGTTCCCGTTGCAAGCGTATCTGAACAATAGGCATAACTTCGCGGAGTCCGCGGCGGATGAGTAAGCAAACTACACGGATGCAGTTCTCCTTTCGCATCTATAAAATCGTCTCCGTGTTTAATTCCTGCAAGCAACTCAGTCGGTACATTCAGCCGGTTTACTTCCGCCATATTCAATTTCGGCAATGGTGGCACCTCTCGAAACAGAAAGCCAGTGCAAGGTATTCGATGATCGAGAGGGAACGAGGAAACTGTGAAGAATTCTGATACATATATCTCTTCAGATTCGGCATGTTGGGTGGGTAAGAATACCAGCGGATAACGAAGGCGAGTGTCAGCGTATTTCAGATGAATATCGATAATCTCCTTCAAGGGAGGCGGACCGAAGATTTTCAATTCTTCGGTCCGCCCATTGAGGTGCATGGAGGACACTAATCCGACCAGGCCCAAATAATGGTCTCCATGCAGATGGCTGATAAAAATAGCCTTTATTCTAGAGTTTTTGATCCCGTACTTTAAAAGCTGCAGCTGCGTCCCCTCTCCACAGTCCACCAAATACAATTTCTCGTTGATGTTAATGATCTGTGACGTTTGATTTCTTCCGTATGCAGGAGTGGCCGAATTACTTCCTAAAATGGTGACCTCAAATTTCATTATTCTTCAGTTGCAGGAAAACCTCGAAACTCTTTCTCAAGTTCCTCCATGAAAATGATGTCTTCAGCTTCCCGTAATGTTGGAACCGATATCAGCACTTCATCCAGTTTGCAAATTTCAATTAATTTAATGATTTCTGTATTGGCGCCTACAAGAATAAACACGCCCCCCATAGCCTTACACATACGATGAGCCATTAAGGCCGACCGCAATCCGGATGGATCAACTTCTTCTACCTCGGATAAATCCAGCACGATATTTCGCTGACCGTCGGTGTTGATACGCACAAATTCTGACTTCACCTGCGGCGCAGCATTCCCATCCAAAACCTTGTTGTGAGGGATTAAAACACAGTATCGCTCATGTCTGTCAATGGTAAATTTCATGATGTTCCTTTATTTAAAATGTAATGTCTTATAGTGTCTTCAACGCTTCGTTTATATTTCGCTCTACCCGCTCATTTACGTCGCCCCGCTCAGGGTATTTGAATTTTTCCCCGAGAATGTGTTCAAAGAGCTCAATATAACGATCCGATATGGATTTAACAATCTCATCGCTCATTTCAGGAATAATTTCGCCGTCTTTACCCTGGAAATTGTTTTCAATAAGCC
>DAIRDA010000059.1:9615-11274 GCA_036796375.1 Albibacterium sp. | reverse complement strand
GTTGTGGCAAATCGAACGTTGTTGACGCCATTCGCTGGGTGCTTGGCGAACAGAGCACGAAGAACCTTCGTTCTGAAAAAATGGAGAACATTATCTTTAACGGCACAAAAAGCCGGAAGGCTGCTCAGCTTGCCGAGGTATCGCTTTCGTTCGACAACACGAAAAATATTCTTCCGACGTCGTTTTCGCACGTCACCATTACGCGGAAACTTTATCGGTCGGGCGAAAGTGAATACCGGTTGAACGATGTGCAGTGCAGGCTTAAAGACATTACCGACCTTTTTCTCGACACGGGTATTGGCTCAAATTCCTATGCGATCATCGAGCTTCGAATGGTGGATGAGATCATCAACAATAAAGAAAATTCACGCAGGGCCCTGTTTGAGGAGTCGTCGGGAATTTCAAAATATAAAGTCCGAAAAAAACAGACACTCAACCGTTTAAAAGATACTGAGCTGGATCTTAGTCGCATCAACGACCTTTTAATCGAGATCGAGAAGAATTTAAAAAGCCTGGAGACCCAGGCCCGTAAGGCCGAACGTTATTACAGGATCAGAGAAGAATATAAGCAGAGCAGTCTGAACCTGGCTTCGCTAAAACTCAGTCAGTTTCAAAACGGCCTGTCGGCCTTGCAAGTAAAAGAAAATGCAGAGAAACAACTGAACACGGAGCACGTTCAACGGATCCAGCAACTCGAAGAAAGTCTGCAGCTTGCAAAACGAGCACTTATAACCGAAGAAAAGAATCTTTCACTGCAGCAAAAAGAACTCAATCAACAAAAATCTAAGATTCAGGCTTACGAAACAGAAAAGAAAATAAAAAACGAACAGCTAAGAAACCTGTCGGAAAAGAAAGACAGGCTGGTTCGGGAAATAGAACAAGACCGTCAGCAACATAACCACGCGCGATATAACGTAAACAGGATCGGCGAAGAGCTCTTTACGGCCGGGCAGGAATTAGCGGATGCGCGGCACCTTTTGGAAGGAAAGATGAAAGAGTTGCAGATTCTGGAAAGCCAGCAGACTGAAATCAAGGGAAAGCTTGACCTTGCCACCGCTGAAAAGAGCGCAAGCCAGAGCAAACTCTACGAACTTGAAAAGGCACGAGCGGTTCTCAGGATTCAAATTGATGCATTACGCCAGGAAAGCGACAAAAACCTTTCGGAAAACGAGTCGCGCGCGAACGAATTGAATTCTTTCGACAGGCAGATCAGTGAACTGCAGATTGCGCTTGAATCGCTTGAAAGTGATCACGACTATTACTCGGCCGAGGAGAAGAGCCTCGACGAACAATTAATGCAGACAAACGAACGGGTTGAGGAAATTAAGCTGCAGTTGAATCAGGAGACCCGGATACTGGATGCACGACAGAACGAATTTAACCTGACGAAGTCGCTCGTTGACAACCTGGAGGGCTTTCCGGAATCAATCCGTTATCTGAGAAAAAACCCGAAATGGAAGAACAACTTCCCCCTGTTTTCGGATATCCTCTACTGTCAGGAAAATTACAGGGTAGCCATCGAAAATTACCTGGAACAGTACATGAACTATTATGTCGTTGATGAGTTAGCGGATGCATTGTCGGCAGTTCATCTGCTTTCGGAAACCTCGAAGGGTAAAGCGGGCTTCTTCGTATTAAGTGCTCTGTCGCCCTCCGATG
>DAIRDA010000059.1:5130-9515 GCA_036796375.1 Albibacterium sp. | reverse complement strand
GCAAAGAATCTGGTCAATCTCCAGCACGAGATCAGTAAACTGACGACGAATAAGAAAAACCTGGAAACTGAGCTTTCGCAGTTACAAAACAACATCGTTTTACTAAAAGGAAGTTCGCGCAAAGAACATATCCAGGAATTGCTGCTGCAGATTAATCGAAAAAACAACGAGTTGATATCCTTCAAAACCAAGCAGGAACAGTATCAAAGCTTTATAAGTCACCATCAGACCCGAAAAGAAAGCATCGATTCGCGCATACGTGAATTTGAATTTGAGCTGGCGCAGACGGAACAGGACCTGGAAAGTCAGCTGGCCCTGGTCGATTTGCTGGGCCAGCAGCTTGCTTCCATGCAAAAGCAGTATGCCGATGCTGCAACCCTGTTTTCGCAACAATCTGCCGCTTACAACCAAGACAATATACGCCTGCACCAACTGCAGAATAAAGTATCGGGTTTGCAGAAAGACCTGGAATACCGCGATGCGCAACTGGAAAATCTGGACGGGCGGTTGGCCCAACACGAATCGGAGCTGATTCAGGTGGAAGCAGCCCTTAAGGAAGTGGTTTTCCATGTAGACCATTCCGATGACGATCTTCAAGCCATGTATCAACTCAGAGAAGCACTGGCTCAAGGACTGGCGGACGTAGAGAAACAGTATTACACCGTGCGGAAAACCATCCACGATGCAGAGGAGGAACTTATGCACACCAGAACCCGGAAAGAACAGTCCGATTTTATACTGACGGAACTGAAGGATAAGTCGGTCGAGATCCGTATGAGCCTGAATGCCCTCACCGAACGTCTGTCGGTCGAATTTAATATAGACCCGGATGAGCTCGTTTTGCTGGAAAGCGCTGAAGATAATGTTGATGAGCTGCAGGAAAGAAACAGCAAACTGAAGAAACAACTGGACGACTTTGGCTCTATCAATCCGATGGCCATGGAATCGTACCAGGAAATGAATGATCGATATTCGTTTATTAAACAGGAGAAAGAAGACCTTGAACAGGCGAAAAGTGAACTCCTGAAAACGATTCAGGAAATAGATAATTCAGCCCGAGAGAAGTTTATGGCTGCGTTCAACGAAGTGCGAAGCAATTTTATCGAAGTGTTCAGATCGCTTTTCAGCCAGGAAGACACGTGCGACATTTTGCTGAGTGACCCCGATAACCCTTTGGACGCCGATATTCAGATTGTTGCCAAACCAAAAGGGAAAAAGCCCTTGTCTATTAACCAGTTATCGGGAGGCGAGAAAACGCTGACCGCCACCGCCCTTCTTTTTTCGCTCTACCTGTTAAAGCCTGCTCCATTCTGTATTTTCGATGAGGTTGACGCCCCACTGGATGATACGAACATTGATAAATTCAACAATATCATCCGCGAGTTTTCTAATCGCTCGCAGTTTATTATCGTGTCGCATAATAAAAAAACCATTGCCAGCACCGATATCATCTACGGTGTGACCATGGTTGAGCAGGGTATATCACGACTGGTAGCCGTGAATATGAACGAGGTTGCCTAATAGTCTATTGAGATAAGACTTTTCAGTGGAAGTAATACGCCTCCTTTTATCTGGAGGTATTTATCCGTAAGCGACCAGACGGTCGTTTCAATGCGTTTGGGCCCGTCCTCGGTCATGAATGTGATATTCGATTTAGATTTGAATTCGTTTCCCAGACGCAATGCGTTTTGCAACTTTGATTGCAACTCGAGACTGTGGTCCGACGGTGCATCGACAACCTTATATTGATAGAGATTTTCTTTGGTAATTAATTCGGCGATCAACTGGTTTTCCATACTTAAATTTGTTAAAATTAAAAACAATAAACAAGTAAAGGCTTCGATTGCCTTTCCTTATTTAATCAGAGGATTTTTTTCCTTCGCAAAAAGAGCGTACACCTTTTTATCGACCCAGGCGGGTACAATCTTGTTCATTAAAACCGCAAGTTTGCCCTGGTTGGTCATCACCAAACTGCGCTTTCGATCAAGAACCCCCTGAGCGATGCGATAAGCCACCTCTTCGGCAGTCATCATCTTTGCTTCGTCCATACTGGTTTCTCCGTGCTGCTGACCTGATATATCAAGCGCTGTATTGCGAATGTTGGAGGCTGTAAAACCCGGACATGCAAGCATAACATGCAAGCCGGTCTTAAGGTTTTCTACACGCAGGGATTCCATAAATCCATGGATGGCAAACTTAGACGCTGAATAGCCCGTACGACCAGGCAGTCCGCGATATCCGGCGATCGAGGAAATACTGACAAGCGAACCCTTGGTTTGCAGCAGCGAATCGAGCGCAAACTTGCTGCAATACACGGTACCCCAAAAATTCACGTCCATCAAGGTTTTCAAAACAGACAGGTCGAGCTCGAGGAAGAGCGCCCTCATGCTGATTCCCGCATTGTTAATCAGAATATCGATCTTTCCGAATCTCTTCAGGCAACTGGCGATCAGCTCCCTGCAATCGTCTTCCTTACTGACATCGCAAGTGACGGCGAGGGTTTGAATACCAAAGTCTTGTTGAAGTTGGGTGCCAAGCTCCAATAGCACGGAAGACTGACGGGCGGCCAGCACCACATGGGCACCGCGCGAAGCGAACTCAATGGCACAAGCGCGACCGATACCGGAGGAGGCGCCTGTGATGATGACTATTTTATCCTGGAATGATTTCACTGGAAGGAAATTTAGGCAATGTTTCTTTCATAAGGAATTCGGGTGACGATGGAGCGACCCAGCGTAACTTCGTCTACATATTCGAGCTCTCCTCCAAAGGCTATCCCCCTGGCAATGGTACTGACTTTAAGCCCGTAGTCCTTAATTTTTTTATACAGGTAAAATATGGTGGTATCTCCCTCCATGGTAGCACTGAGGGCAAGAATAATTTCCTGTACCTCGCCGCGCTGAATCCTTTCAACCAGCTGGTCGATTCGAAGATCAGCGGGACCGATCCCGTCCATCGGAGAAATTAAACCTCCAAGTACGTGATAAACTCCCTGATACTGGTTCGTATTCTCGATGGCCATCACATCACGTGTGTCTTCTACGACACATATAATGGAACGATCGCGCTTTCTGGAGGCGCAAATTTCGCAACGTTCGTTATCAGATATATTGAAACAGTCTTTACAGTAACGGATTTTACTCTTCAACTGGACCAAGGATTCACTGAATCGGTTGACATCCGGAGCAGGCTGATTCAGAAGATGAAGAACCAAACGAAGAGCGGTTTTTTGCCCAATACCTGGTAAGCGGCTGAATTCATTCACCGCGTTCTCAAGTAGTTTAGAAGAAAAATTCATAGGACAAAGATAGACATTCTGCAAAGTTATTTGTTACATTAGCCGCAACTACACAGAAATTATGATTGAACACGGAGATGATAAAATAAGACAGGCCTTTGAGAATAAAACATGGCAGGAGATTAAGGTAACGGACTCATGGCAGATTTTCAAGATCATGGCTGAGTTTGTAGAAGGCTTTGAAAAAATGGCGAAAATCGGGCCTTGTGTATCTATTTTTGGGTCGGCCAGAACGCCAAGAGACCACGTGTCTTACAAGCTTGCGGAAAACTGCGCACGCCTGCTTACGGAGAAAGGATATGGGGTTATTTCCGGAGGCGGCCCCGGGATTATGGAGGCAGCCAATAAAGGTGCTTATGAGGCCGGAGGTAAGTCGGTCGGGCTCAATATCGACCTGCCTTTTGAGCAGTTCCACAACCGCTATATCGATCGCGATAAGCTGTTGGAGTTTAATTACTTCTTCGTCAGAAAGGTGATTTTTATGAAATATTCACAGGGATACATTGTATTACCCGGTGGGTTTGGCACCATGGACGAACTGTTTGAGGCCATCACCTTGATACAGACCGGTAAAATAGCCCGGTTCCCGATCGTATTGGTGGGGAAAGAGTATTATGGCGGACTGTTCGACTGGATTAAAGAAAGAATGTTAAGCGCAGGGAATATTAGTCCGGAAGACTTAAATTTGTACCGTCTGGTTGACACGGCAGAAGAAGCAGTCGAGCATATTTTCAAATTCTATGAAAAATATCTGCTGAAGCCGAACTTCTAAAAAATCTATGGAGAGCGCAAAGCTGTTAAAAGCGATTATTGAAAATTCGAACGAGGGTATTATCACGATTGATGACCAGGGGATTGTTGAATCCATCAATCCGGGTGCATTAAAGCTTTTCCATTATACAAGCGATGAAGTGATCGGCCGGAACATCAGTATGCTGATGCCAGAGCCTTATAAGAGCAACCACGACAATTACATCGGGAATTACCTGCTCACCGGAAAACGAAACATTATCGGAATTGGCAGGGAAGTTCTGGGCGAGAAAAAAGATGGAACTACCTTCCCTTTCTGGCTATCTATCAGCGAGGT
>DAIRDA010000059.1:0-5030 GCA_036796375.1 Albibacterium sp. | reverse complement strand
ATATTGAAGCATACCCAGAAAATCAAAAACTCAGTGGATTTGCTGACCAATATTCTCAACGATTTTCTCTCGCTCGACCGCCTCGAAGGAGGCTTTATCCATGCTAATTTCAAAGAGTTTAACCTGGTAAAGTTTTCGGAAGAGATCATCGAAGAGATGCAGCCGATGGCCAAACAGAACCAGAACATCGTTTACCAGCATACCGGCAACCACGGTACGGTGTTTCTGGACCCCCATCTGTTAAAGAATGCAATTACCAATCTGATTTCCAATGCTATTAAATATTCGGGCGAGAATACGTTTATCGAATTCAATACAGCCATTACCGAAGAACAGTGCATCATCGAGGTAAAAGACAATGGAATAGGCATTCCCGAGGCAGACCAAAAGCACTTGCTGGAACCTTTTTTCAGGGCAAACAATACCGGTAAGATTCCGGGCACTGGGCTCGGGCTAAATATCGTAAAACAATATGCACATCTTATGAACGGGGAGATTACATGGGAAAGCAAGCTTAACCATGGAACCGTATTTATGCTAACATTTGACCAAAGGAACTTTAATCATGCAAAAGGATAACAAAACCATTCTGGTAATTGAGGATCATAACGATATCCGCGAGAGTGTAGTGGAAATTCTGGAACTGGCCGACTACCGTGTTTTAAGCGCGCCCGATGGAAAAGTTGGCGTTGAACTGGCTCTTAAGCATGTACCCGATTTGATTTTATGCGACATTATGATGCCGGTGATGGATGGCTATGGCGTTCTCTACCTATTAGGCAAGCATGAGGAGACGGCTAATATTCCTCTGATTTTTCTGACGGCAAAAGCCGAGCGGGCCGATGTGAGGAAAGCCATGGATATGGGAGCGGACGACTATCTGACCAAACCTTTTGGCGACATGGAACTTTTGAACGCGATAGAATCGCGGCTGAGAAAACATACGACGAGAAATTCTGCCCGCTCAATTTCGTTGTCGTTGCCAGAAGATTTGGGCGAGTTGCTGGAAGAACTGGTGACGCTTGGCCGGAAGAAGCACTATAAGAAGAAACAGCACGTTTTTCAGGAAGGAGATAATCCGCTCTATCTTTATAAGGTTGCATCGGGAAAGGTAAGAAGCTATCTCTTCTATGAAGATGGACGTGAGCTGACTACCGGCATCTATTCAGAAGGAGAGTTTTTCGGGTATGAAGCGATCCTGATGAATAAACTGCGCTTCGATAATATAGAAACGCTGGAAGAAACCGAAATTGTTCTTATCAACCGATCCGAACTGGAGGACCTGCTGAAAAAACGTCCGGGCTTCAACGTGAAATTTGTTCAGCTTCTGACGGAAAACCGGCACATCACCAACCAGCGCCTGCTGAGTTTTGCTTATAATTCCGTCAGAAAACGGATAGCTGAAGCATTGGTGGCTTATGCCGAAAAGTTTATCGGCGAAGCCGGCGAAAACAGCTGTGTGATCCGCATTTCAAGAGAAGACCTGGCTTCGATGGCCGGAACGGCAAACGAAACGGTGAGCAGGGCGCTGGCCGATTTCAGGGATGAAAAGCTATTGATTAAAGAAGGCAACGCCATCAAAATTATCAACATAGATGCCCTGAAAGCCGTCCGCTAATGTGATCAACATCATATTTAAGGATGATGCTTCCCCTTTCCCCAAGGGGACACCTGCTGTAGCTTTGTACAGATGAAAGTTATAGCCTATAAAATTGATCCGCAGCAGAAGGAGTATCTTGTCAGGGCTAACGCAAAAGTTCACGAACTTACCTTTATTTCGAACGACCTGAACGAGGATACGCTCAGCTACGCTACCGGTAAGGAGGTGATTGTTCTAAACGATCTGCATGCTGTTAACTGTCCGCTTTTAGACAAACTTAAATACTTCGGTATCCGTATAATTATTAGCAGAAGCGGCTTGCCCTCTCCTGCCCTTTCCAACCACGCCAGCGAGCTGGGTCTTAAAATCTTGGGCGTGAATCCGGCGCTTTCTCAAAAAAACATCGCTGAAAAAATCATCCAATCTTTTCAATATGAATGAGCATCTCAAACAGTTAATAAAGGAATATAACGTAGCGGCTCCGCGTTACACCAGCTACCCTACCGTGCCGCATTGGGACCAGGAGAACTGGACGCAAGATAAGTGGATTGAGACCATAAAGATCACCCACGACCGGTCTACCGGCAAAGGCATCAGTCTGTATATTCACCTTCCTTTTTGTGAAAGCCTGTGCACCTATTGCGGCTGCAATACGCGGATTACCAAGAACCATCAGGTAGAGGAACCTTATATCCGGGATGTTTTGAAGGAATGGTCGCTATATAAAGCGCAGCTGGGTGAGAACCTTATTATCGGGGATATTCACCTGGGAGGAGGCACACCAACGTTTTTTACTCCGGAAAACCTGGCGTACCTGATCGAAGGGCTTCTGGAAGGATCTGCAAGAAGTGAGGGTGCTGAATTTTCTTTCGAAGCTCATCCGGCCAATACCACCCGGGAACATTTGGAAACCTTGTATTCCTACGGCTTCAGAAGGCTGAGTCTGGGTATTCAGGATTTCGACCCGCTGGTACAATTTATTATCAACCGTAAACAAAGTGAAGAGGATATTGCGCGGGTTATGCTGCAGGCAAGAGAAATTGGTTATACATCGATCAACTTCGACCTGATTTACGGTCTTCCAAAACAGACATTGGCTACCGTGACAAATACGGTCGCGAAAGTTATTGAATTGAAGCCAGACCGTATCTCTTTTTACAGCTATGCGCACGTGCCGTGGATTCGTCCGGGACAGCGGCATTACAGCGAAAAGGATTTGCCGCGCGATGAAGAAAAACTTCAACTCTATATCAAGGGTAAAGAAATGATTAGTGAGGCGGGATATAAGGATGTGGGAATGGATCACTTTGCCTTACCCGACGATGCATTGTACCGTGCTTTGGAGAATGGAACCCTGCATAGAAATTTCATGGGTTATACCGACCGGTATACGCCGCTGATGATTGGTCTGGGTGTATCGTCTATCAGCGATTCATGGAGTGCCTTTGCCCAGAATGTAAAGAAGGTGGAAGAATACCGGGCCTTGCTCGCCGAGAACAAGCTTCCTTTGCTTAAAGGACATATCCATACCGAGGAAGACCTCCTGTTTCGGCGGCATATTCTAAGCATTATGTGCCATGGAAAGACTGATTGGGAAATGGATCAGTCCATGATGACCAACATCGTCGAAAAATTATTACCTTTGCATGACAAAGGCATGATTTCGCTGAATCGGACAGGTCTGGAGGTAACGGAACTTGGCTTCTCTTTTATACGGAATATCTGTATGATTTTCGACCGTAAGCTAGCCGAATCAAAAAATGCAGAGAACATTTTCAGCAAGGCCATTTAATATGCAAAAAAAAGAAACGGCAAATAAAGTTCAGTGTTTCCATTGTGGAGAGCCCGTATATACGGACGCTTACACGGCCGACGATCATGATTTTTGCTGCCTTGGATGCCAGAGTGTGTATACCATATTGCGCTCGGCGAACCTCCGTAACTATTATAAATACAATGCTCATCCAGGCAAAACTCAAAATGAGCAATCTGACCGGATGGAGTACCTGGACGACGCGACTATCGTTCAAAAGCTGATTGATTTCCAGGATCAGGAATTTACGCTGGTTTCATTTTATATTCCGGCCATTCACTGCAGTTCCTGCATCTGGCTGTTGGAGAACCTTTATAAGCTGAATTCGGCGATTGTACACGCCCGGGTGGATTTCGTAAAAAAACAGGCTGCGATTAAGTTTCGGAACGATGAACTCAGCTTACGGGGACTGGTTGAATTGCTGACTACAATCGGATACGAGCCGATCATCACCTTACAGGATGTGGTTAAAAAGCAGGGCGCTGTAAACCAAAACGCATTGGTCCGAAAGATAGCTGTCGCCGGCTTTTGTTTCGGAAACTCGATGCTTTTCAGTCTGCCCGAATATTTTGGACTTGGTGATTTCGAGAGAGAGTATTCTGCTTTGTTTGCCTGGCTGAACCTGGCCCTGGCCTTACCAGTTTTGCTGTATTGCGCGCGCGATTATTTTGTCTCGGCAGTAACGAGTTTAAAAGTGAAGCAAGTAAACCTCGATGTGCCGCTGGCATTGGGAATTCTTATTCTCTTTCTTCGCTCAGCGGTTGAAATCATATGGCAAATCGGACCTGGTTTTGTCGATACACTTTGCGGACTTGTTTTCTTTATTCTTATTGGCAAATATATTCAGAACCGGACGTTTTACCACCTCTCGTTCGAACGCGATTATCGCTCGTATTTTCCAGTAGCCGTAACCGTTGTAAACGAAGGTGTGGAAATGGCTAAGCCTATTTCGGAGCTGCTTGTCGGCGAAAGGATTCTGATCAGAAACAATGAAATTATTCCAGCAGACGCCATTTTGCTTCGGGGAAAAGCATCGGTTGATTTCAGCTTCGTTACCGGTGAGTCGGCTCCGGTCGAGAAGTCGCTCGGAGAGATTGTGTATGCCGGAGGACGCCAGCTGGGCGAGGCGATTGAACTTGAAATGGTGAAACCGGTTTCTCAAAGCTACTTAACGAACTTGTGGAATAACGATAACTTCAAGACTTACGACCGAAACTTTAAGACTTTCAGTAATGGTATCAGCAAATATTTCACGGGAGTATTGCTGATGATTGCTTCGGCTTCCGCGCTTTACTGGATGCTTGGTGGCGACGCGGAAAAGGCGTGGGGAGCCTTTACGGCCGTTTTGATTATCGCCTGCCCCTGCGCTTTGGCCCTGAGTTCGCCCTTCACACTATCGGCGGCACTGAGCATTTTTGATAAAAATAAATTATTTATAAAAAATACAGCTGCGATAGAGCAGATGGCAGAAATTGGAACGCTGGTATTCGACAAGACCGGAACGATCACCTCTCCCAAGTCGGAGCATATCCATTTTTCGGGTGAGCTGACTTTGCAAGACCGGCAGCTAATTGCAGCGGTATGCCGTAACTCCAGTCACCCGCTTAGCATTCAGAT
>DAIRDA010000058.1:0-11562 GCA_036796375.1 Albibacterium sp. | reverse complement strand
CCTTTCAAATTAGCAGAGCGAACCTATCCGGTAGATATGGGTGCACCCCTTGATTCACGGATCACCATCACGCTGAGTTTCCCGGAAGAATTCGAGATTGTTAGTCGCCCCGAAGATAAACGCCTGGCGCTTCCCAACAAGGGAGGACGCTTCCTGAGTTCGGTGATTGTTTCCGGTAACCAGTTGACCTATGCGCAGGCTACTGAGCTCGATAAGTCCATTTACGATTCTGAAGAATACCATTATCTGAAAGAACTATACAATCAGATTATCTTATTGCAGAAAACGGATATCGTTTTTAAGAGAAAGAAATGAGAAAAGCAGGCCTGTTATTACTTCTAATGATATGGTTTGTCCAGGCCGGTGCTCAGGTTAGCTATCCCGCCAGTGATATTCCGGCCGAGCTGCTTCCTCGCGCCAGCGCTGTGATTAGAATCATGGACATGAGCGTTGATCTTAAAAGTCCTAAGCAAGTATCGATAAGGATCAAGAAAGCTGTGACTATCCTGAATCAAAGTGGCGACGATGCAGGAGCCGTTATGATCTGGTATAACAAAGACCATAAGATCAAATCGGTAAAAGGCATGGTGTACGATGAATTCGGCCTTGCCGCCGGAAAATTTACGGAGAAGAACTTCAGTGATCGAAGCGCAGCCAGCAATAGCTCACTTTTCGAAGACTCCCGGATCAAGTATTTTGCAGCCGCACAAAAAACATATCCCTATACCATCGAATTTGAATATGAAATTGAATCGAAGCAGAGCCTCAATTTTCCGGAGTGGTTTCCCAATAGCGCACCCGGTGTCGCGGTCGAGCTCGCAAGCTTTCGTTTCAGCAGCCCTGTTGAATTTACCGTCCGGCACAAAGCGTTGAATTATCCGGGCGATGCATCCATCACCGAATCAGATGGCCGCCGCCAATATGCCTGGGAAGTACGTTCGCTAAAAGCTTTCCGAAGCGAGCCGTACAGTCCGGATCCGGAACGTTACCTTACCTCGGTTAAAATTGCCCCCGACCGATTCAATTACCAGGGCATAGAAGGCGGTTTTACCGACTGGTCCAGCTATGGGAAATGGATGTACGAGGCACTACTGAAGGGACGTGACGAGATACCCGCGCAAACAGCGGCACATATGCAGTCCATTACCCGCGACATCGACGATCCTCGTGAAAAAGCGCGGAAAGTATACGAATACATGCAGCAAAAAACGCGCTATGTGAGTATTCAGGTCGGTATAGGCGGCTATCAACCCTTCCCTGCCAGCCAGGTAGATCAAACTCTCTACGGCGATTGTAAGGCCCTGGTCAACTATACGCAGGGACTCCTCAAGACAGTCGGGATTGAATCTCATTACGTTGTGGTTGCTTCGGGCGACAAGAAAAAGAGCGCTTTCCCCGACTTTGCAAGTATGAATCAGTTCGATCACGTCATTCTTGCCGTTCCGATCGGTCAGGACACCATTTGGGCCGACTGTACCAGCAAGGAAAATCCCTTTGGCTATCTCGGCACTTTTACCGACGACCGGCTCGCCGTGGCCTGCACACCTGAAGGAGGTAAGCTGGTCCGCACCCCGCGCTTTGATGCAGACAGCAGCCGGCAGCTTCGAAACGCCACCTTTCAGCTCGATTCTTTGGGGAACCTGGCAGGCGAGATGAAGACAAGTTTCTCTGGTTGGCAATACGATAACCGCGACTTTCTCATTCGTGAAGTACGCTCCGAACAATTAAAAAAGATTCCTGAGGTATATAACATTGGCAATATTGAGGTGCTCGATTTCCAGATCAATCAGCATAAAATGTCTGATCCGCTTACTGTTGAGCAACTCCGGTTTAATGCCCGATCGTACGCAGCCATTAATGGAGAGCGCATGTATGTGCCCCTTAACAAAGTAAACGAAAGTCCGCTGCCCCAGGAAATAAGAAGTCGCGAGAACGCCCTCGACATCACTCGCGGCTATGTGGATATCGACAGTCTTAGCATCCGCCTGCCTGCAGGATATGTTGCCGATTTTATTCCTGCACCCGTTTCATTGAGTCATGATTTCGGATCTTTCGATATGACGGTCGAGGTGAAGGATGGGCATGTTTTTTACACGCGGAACATCCACATGCACGAGGGCACTTATCCTGCGGAAGATTATTCGGATCTTGTGCAATTTTACAGGAAGATTTCAACGGCCGACGCCTCGCGTCTGGTATTAAAGAAAGCTGATTAGCTCTTTCGCATTGTGAATTGCATGAAGGTTTACGTCGTTATTGAAAAATACCCAGACGCGGTGACCGTCATTTGCCCAGTTTTTAAATTTAGCAGCGTATTCTTGTAATGTTTCTGTCGGGTAGGAGGAGGCATAGAGCTCGCCGGGCCCGTGAAAGCGAAAATAAATATCGGTTGCCGTGATCAGCTCGTGATATGGAAAGCGGTCCGATTGTGCAATCACCATCGCGATATTATATTGCCTCATCAGATCCAGGGATTCTTCACTGAACCACGAGTCGTGGCGAACTTCCAATGCGAAGCTATATTCGGGGTAATACTGTTGCAATATTTCATAGAACCGCCGCTCGGTTGCCGCTTTAAAACCAGCATTGGCAGGAAGCTGAATCAATACCGGACCGATTTGCTCTTTCATCCCCTCAAATAGCCGGAAAAAACGCTGAAGCGGCTCTTCCGGGTCGTTCAGCTTCTTCATGTGGCTCAGAAAGCGACTCATTTTAGGACAGAAGATAAAATCATCGGGGACCTGTTCTTTCCAGTTGTCGAGGGTAGTGGCCAGCGGTAACCGATAAAAACTACTGTTAATTTCCGTGACCTTGAAATGCCCGGCATAGAACGAAAGATATTCGCCAGGCTTTAACGTCTGCGGGTAGAAGCCACCTTTCCAATGCTTATAGCTCCATCCCGATGTTCCAACGTGAATCGCGCCCATGCGTTTTCAATGTTAATATTTCCAAACAGGAATGAAATACGATGAATGACGATTTTGTTTTTTGCCTTGGTTCTTTTTAACGCCTTTTTGGTTTTTATGATGTTTTTTCCCCTTTTGTTTTTTGTTGCGCTGTCCGGGTGCAAAGGGTTTGGCTGATTTAGTGCCGTATATTTTTTTAGCCTTTCCCGGGGGCATTCCTTTATTCCCCCTTCCATGAGAGTAGGAAACACAAGATGCCAGGGAGCTTAAACAGAGCAAGATAGATAAGGTGTAGATAATGCGCTTTAGTTTCATATGTATATTTTTTTGTAAGCGCTTCAAGAAGTGAGCCACAAATTCGAACAATGACTGTTCGGAAACGAACACCGTAGGTTTAATTATTGTAGCTAAAAGACTGATAAAGTGGTGATTGTGATATTGGCACAAGCTTGACTATACGTCCTTATATGGACAGAGTATTACCAAAAAAAACGTGGACAAATAAGCGGATAGCAACTGCAGCGGGGATAGTAGGCATGGTGGTCCTGATAGGTGCAAGTTACTATTTTACTTCCGGAAATTCCAGGTTGAACGTAGATCGGGAGCGTATCTCGATTGCCGAAGTTAAAGATGATTCTTTCAGAGAATATATACCGGTGAACGGTACCGTCTTACCCATCAGTACCATTTATCTGGATGCCTCTATCGGGGGCAGGGTAGAAGAGAAATTCGTGGAAGACGGCGCCATCATGCAAAAAGGCGACCCGATTATGCGCCTATCGAATACCGATCAGGAGCTGAGTCTGGTCAACCAGGAAACCCAGGTGTTAAACCTGTTGACACAAATGGAGATTGCGAAAACCAATGCACAGCAAAACACCGTGATGCACCTCAACCAGCTGGCTGAAGTAGAGAACGCCTATAAAGAGGCTAAGCGGGTGTACGACATGAATAGGAAGCTTTATGATAAAAAGGTGATCAGCTCGCAGGAATTTCAGAAAACTGTAAACGAATATAACTATCAGAAAGAGCGTATCCGACTTACCAAGCAGATTCTAAAGCAAGATTCTCTTTCTACGGAGCAGTCGCTTAAGCAAAACCAGCAAACGTACAACCGCACCCGAAGTGCCTTAGACCTGATGCGCCGCAAAGTTGGCGACCTGATTGTGCGGGCGCCGGTCGACGGCCAGCTCACATCCTTCGATGCCGAGATCGGGCAGAACCGTAATCCTGGCGAGCGTCTGGGGCAAATCGACGTGCTGAGCGGGTTCAAAGTACGAGCTGATATTGATGAACACTATATATCGCGCATTTACCCCGACCTGGAAGGCGAGTTCACACTTTCGGGAAAAAGTTACCCGCTGCGTATTAAAAAAGTATATACCCAGGTATCCAACGGTCGCTTTCAGGTGGATATGGAACTCAGCGGAAACGTACCCGAAGGAATTCGCAGAGGGCAAACCTTGCAGATTCGCCTCGCCCTTAGCGACGAAACGAAAGCCTTACTGGTACCCAAAGGCGGGTTCTACCAACAAACCGGAGGCAACTGGATTTTCAAACTCGATAAGGACGGCAAAACGGCCTACCGCGTCGATATACAGCTGGGACGGCAAAACCCTGACTACTATGAAGTGCTGCAAGGCCTGAAACCGGGTGATAAGGTCATTACCTCCAGTTATGAAACTTACGAAAAAGTTCAGGAACTTGTGATTAAATAAATACCGCACTGAAAAGCTAAACGAAGACAAAGCGAACGCAAATACTATGATAAAAATTACCGATCTCCAGAAATTCTACCGTACCGAAGAGGTAGAAACCGTTGCCTTGAATAACCTTTCCATCAATGTGAAAAAAGGCGAGTTCGTGGCCGTTATGGGTCCTTCCGGATGTGGAAAGTCGACCCTGCTCAATATCATCGGATTACTTGACGATCTCGACGGCGGTAGCTACCTCTTCAATGATATTGAAGTGGCGCAGTTCAACGAACGCAAGCGCTCCGATTTGCGCAAGCATAATATCGGTTTCGTATTCCAAAGCTTTAATCTGATCGACGAACTCACCGTCTTTGAAAACGTTGAGCTGCCGCTTATCTATACCAAAGTACCTGCAGCAGAAAGAAAGAAACGAGTGGAGGAAGTGCTTGAAAAGGTGCAGATTATGCATCGAAGGAATCACTTCCCACAGCAACTTTCAGGTGGTCAGCAACAGCGGGTCGCGGTGGCACGTGCGGTTGTTAATAATCCAAAACTCATCCTGGCAGATGAGCCTACCGGTAACCTCGATTCCAACAACGGAAACGAGGTCATGCAATTACTTACCGAACTCAACGAGCAGGGCACCACCATCGTGATGGTAACGCACAGCGAACACGATGCCCGTTTCAGCGATCGGATCATCCGCATGCTCGACGGCCAGGTGGTGATGGAAGTTGTCGGTTAAACTCAGCAGAAAAATGATACGCAATTACTTTAAAATCGCCTGGCGGAACCTGAAGAATAATCTGTTCTATTCCTCCATCAACATCATCGGACTAACGGTTGGTTTGACGGTAGGTCTGCTGATTCTCCTATGGCTTCAAAATGAACTTACCTTCAATCATTTTGAAGGGAGGGAGAAAAATATCTACAAGGTCAACAGCAATATCGAGATGAACGGCGAGGTGCAGGTATGGCACTCGTCGCCCGGTCCGGTTGCTGCCTTTGCACGCAGTGAAGTTCCCGGTGTAAAGCAGGCTGTACGCGTTTCCGGAAAATGGGATCATACGGTGTTCGTCGTCGATGAGGCAGTTTTCGAAGCGCAGGGAATGGCCTATGCCGACCCTGAGCTTTTTCAGATGTTTCGCGCAGGCTTCCTCGAAGGATCGGCCGCGAAGCCCTTTATCGATAATCATTCGGTAATTATCACAGAAAGCCTCGCGAGAACCTACTTCGGCAATGAGCCGGCTTTGGGCAAAACCATCCGGGCCGACTTCGAAGAAAGCTATATCGTTTCAGGAGTCATTGAAGATTTTCCTGACAACAGCAGTTTTGATTATCAAATGATCTTCCCGATCTCGATCATGGCTGCCTGGTATACCGGTAACTCCTACTGGAAGTCGCTCGACAGCGACTGGGGGAACTTCAATTACCAGACCTTTTTGGAATTGGATGAGGGGGCTGATTACACCCTGGTTCGCAACCAGATTTCAGAAATCAATACCAAACACGATCCCAATGCCGCTTCCAACAAGGTAAGTCGCGCCTACGAACTTCAGCCCATAACGCAGGTAAACCTTTACAGTCCGGATGGCAGTGCTACAGGTATCCAAACGGTGCGGATATTCGCCATCATAGCTGTCCTGATTCTTCTGATTGCCAGCATTAACTACGTGAATTTGTCGACCGCACGCGCGATGACGCGAGCAAAAGAAGTAAGCATGCGGAAAATTATCGGTGCACAAAAAGTGCAGCTCTTCGCACAGTTTCTTATCGAATCGCTCCTGTTCATTTTGTTCTCGATTATCCTGGCTGTTGGTCTGATTTACGCTTTACTACCGTTTTATAACGGACTGACGGATAAAAATCTGCTTTTCAATATTCTCGATCCTCAGGTTTGGAAAATAATCCTCGCCGTAAGTCTGTTTATCACTATGAGTTCGGCCGTCTATCCCGCGATCCTGCTTTCCTCATTCAAGCCCTTGCAGGCTCTGAAAGGTAAACTCAATTTCGGCGTCGGTAATACTGCTTTCCGGCATATTTTGGTGACCGTTCAGTTTGTTTTTTCGGTTTCGCTCATCATCGGAACCTTGATTATCGGGCAGCAGCTCAATTACCTCCATAGCAAAGACCCAGGCTTCCGGCGCGATCAGATCATCACGTTCTCCGCTAGCGGTAAAATGGCTGATCACGTCGAGGCTGTAAAAGCCGAGCTGAAAAATATTGCCGGGGTGGAGGATGTTGCACTGGCCAACGGAAGAATTTACAACAGTGGCCGTACCACCGGCGATACCGAATGGGAGGGGAAGGACCCCAACCAGAGTTTTGTGGTTCAGGAATTTGCTGTGGATGAATCCTTTTTACCGATGATGGAAATGAGCCTGGTGGCCGGCGAAGCTTTCAAAGGCAACCGATCGGATTCGTCTCATTATATCCTGAACGAAACGGCGGTCCGCTTAATGGGTATCAGCGATCCGGTAGGGAAGGCTTTCGCTCTTCATGAGGTGCACGGAAAAATTATTGGCGTGGTGCGCGACTTCCACTCACATTCCATGAAATATGCCATTGAGCCAATCGTAATTCGCTACAATCCCGCCGCCTCCATGATATATGTCAGGATATCCGGCGAGAACGGCGAAGCAGGCATCGCAGCAGCGCAGCATTTGTGGAATAAATACAATAGCGGATTCCCGTTTAAGTATCAGTACCTGGATGAGGCCTATCAGGAGCTTTACAAATCTGAACAACGAACCGCAAAGCTGTTTAATATTTTCTGCCTGGTCGCCGTTTTCGTTTCATGTATGGGTTTATTCGGGCTGGCAACCTATACGGCAAAAGTCAGAACCAAGGAAATTGGAATAAGAAAGGTAATTGGTGCTTCTGTGCTGCAGATTTCCTCTTTGTTGTCGTTTGGCTTTTTAAAGCTTGTTGTAATTGCGCTGTTGATTGCCTCGCCCGTCGCCTATCTGGCGATGGACAGCTGGTTGCAAGACTTTACTTACCGTATCAGCATCAAATGGTATGTGTTTGCCGCAACGGCAGCCATTACCATACTCCTGGCAATAATAACCGTCAGCTTTCAAGCCATCAAAGCTGCCATCGCTAACCCTGTTAAAAGTCTGAGAGATGAATAATTTTTTCAAAAGCACGCTGCGTTTTTTGTGGCGTCAACGCCTCTTTACGGTACTGAACGTCATCGGTCTGGCCATCGGAATCAGTGCCAGCTGGGTCATCTACCGAATTGTCGATTATGAATTTAGTTTCGATAAGAATCATCCGGAAAGCGAACAAGTTTATCAGTTGATTAACCAAAGCGAAAGGCCCGACGGGACGACCGGGGGATTTGCAGGGGTCACTAAGGGCGTTTTGCCTTTACTGTTGGAAGGGGTTAGTGGGCTCGAAGCGGCGGTTCCCATGTATTACTGGCACAGTGAAACGGTCAAGATTCAGGATAAGGAACCCCGCGTCATAGAAAACCCCTCGAAGCAGGTACGTACGCTGCCGACATACTTCGATATGGTTCCCTATCAATGGCTCGCGGGTAGTCCTCAGACGGCGCTGACAGCTCCGGATCACGTCGTTTTGACGGAGAGCCGTGCCAGGCAGTATTTCCCTGACTTACCTCCAAATCAGGTGTTGGGAAAAACGCTCGTCTATAACGATACCAGCAACTTTTCGGTATCAGGTGTGGTAGCGGACCTCGAATATCTGAGCAGCTTCGATGTTCAGGAAATCTTCCTGATTTCGAATGAGGATAAGCTGAGCGATACTTGGTCCTTTATGAACTCGAACGACCTTGTATATGTCAAGCTAAAAAAGGGAGGTTCTTCGGATGCTCTTCTGAAAGTGATCAATGCGGAGAATGACAAGCGCAATAAGAAGGATTTCGAAGAATATAACTACAAGAACTGGTATGAGTTATTGCCGCTTTCAGAAAAGCACTTTGCGGTAGAATTTGGGCAAAATACCCGTACAGCAAATAAGAAAGTACTCTTCGGGCTTATCGGTGTTGCAGGGTTTTTACTTGCACTGGCCTGTATAAATTATATTAATTTAAGTACTGCCCAGCTTCCGTTCAGAGCCAAAGAAATCGGTATTCGTAAAACCCTGGGGGGAGCGGCGAAAGGGCTTATTTATCGTTTTCTTGGAGAAACTTTTCTGACAAGCTTCCTCGCACTTTTGCTCTCCTTTTTGCTCTCCTTTATTGCCGTTACTTTACTCAAGGATTATATGCCCGAAGGGTTGGAGGATTACGTGCACTATACAAAGATGATCGCTTTTGGAATCGCTTTAATTGTTTTGGTAACACTGCTTTCAGGAATTTATCCGGCTTATCTCATCACCAGGGTGCGTACGGCCCAGGTACTAAAAGGACAGACCGAACAGTTGGCAGGGAGCGGGCGAAATACGCTTCGTAAAAGTCTGATTGTATTTCAGTTTGTTATCGCGCAGATATTTATCGTCAGTGCCGTCATTATTGGCGAACAACTGCGATACTCATTAAACAAAGACCTCGGTTTTAATCACGAAGCGGTGCTAACCATTAGCATTCCCTGGAAAATCGAAAAGGATGAAAAGCAACGGCATAAAAAGTTTGCGCTAAAGCAGGAGCTAAAGAATCACGCGAACATCGCTGCAGTTGCCTTGGGGAATCTACCGATGAATGATGATATGATGGCGACGGTTCTTTCTTATCAGAGCGATACGGGAAAGGTACAGAATCAGGTAACGCTTAAAAACGTAGACGCTGATTATATTAATCTGTACGAAATTCCCTTAATTGCTGGGAAGACGATGCAGCCTTCCGACACCACGCGCGAATATGTAATTAATGAGGTAGCACGTAAGGCCTTCGGCTTCACAACGCCAGAAGATGCTATAGGAAAGCAGTTAATATCCTGGGGCGAGAAGTCGCTCCCTATTACGGGCGTCGTTCAGGACTTCCATCAGTTTACCGTACGCAGCAAAATAGAAGCCGCAGCGTTTATAACCGAGAAATCGGACCTGAATTCGGTAAACATCAAACTATTTCCATTGCAGCCGAAACAATGGGACGAAGCCATTGCAGGCATCGAGCAGTCCTGGAAGAAATTCTATCCCGGCGTACCTTTCGAGTACCACTTCTACGATGAGACGCTGGAGAGATTGTATACGGAAGAACGCAACACCTCACGGCTTATCGGCCTTGCTACAGGCATCACCATCTTTATCAGTTGCCTTGGTTTGTTCGGACTGGCAACCCTAACGGCCTTTCAACGCACCAAAGAAGTAGGCATTCGGAAAGTGTTGGGTGCAACGGTTTCGGGAATTGTAAGACTTCTTTCTGCCGACTTTATTAAATTAGTACTGATAGCGGTCGCGATCGCTTCTCCAATAGCCTGGTGGGCCATGAACCGATGGCTGGAAGATTTCGCTTATCGGGTCGACATCCAATGGTGGATGTTCGCCGGAGCAGGAATCATCGCCGTGTTTATTGCATTGTTTACGGTTAGCTTTCAGGCAGTCAAGGCCGCGGTAGCAAACCCGGTGGATAGCCTGCGCGATGAGTAAAATGGTTCTAATTTTTGTTTATCTTTAAACGAAAATGTTCCGTCATCAAGGTAAAAGAAGATCGTATACTCACAACCTGAAGCTAGCGTCGATGCTCTCGTTTGTCGCTGGCGTCGTCAATATTGCAGGCATACTTTCAGTAGGTGTTCTCACCACCAATGTGACGGGGCACTTCGCCTTCTTTTCAGAAGCGTTTATTGAGGAAGATATAGCCAGCGCTACGACGTTTGTGACTTTTTTAATGAGTTTCTTTTTAGGGGCTTTCTTTTCGAATCTGTTAAGCGAATCGGTAGTAAGAATCCGCGAAAATTTAGCCTACGCCGTTCCGCTCGTTTTTGAAATCATTCTTCTTCTGGTAGTTGGCATAATTGCAGACGAGTCTGATATAAGGAATCCAAATCTGCTTGCCTGCCTGCTTTTGTTCGCAATGGGCCTTCAAAATGCTTTAGTAACGAAGGTATCCGACTCGGTAGTAAGAACCACCCATCTGACCGGAATATTCACCGATCTCGGGATAGAAATATCTGAATTGCTTTTTTACAAAACCGATATCCAAAAATTCAGGCTTCGGAAAAGTATCTATCTGAAACTGACCATTGTTTTCTTCTTTGTTTTGGGGGGCGTGTTCGGAGGAATGCTATATCCCTACCTGGGAATAAAAGTACTCTATGCCGCGTGCATTCTCCTCGCAGCAGCCTTACTATTCGATTTTATCCTCTACTACTTTTACTCGCTCAGAAGGAAAGTCAGTCAAAAGGGTTAGGTCAGAAATCCCGGGATTTATCCCCTCCTGAATACATCACGGCGCCTACCAAGGCAGTAATCACCACTGTAATCAGGACCAAGTCCTCTATGGCTATCATGAAATAAGTGTCGTACAATTGGAAATCAATCATAACTCAAACGGTTTAAAGGTTTCTACCTGAATTGGTTAACCGAATATAAGATTTAAATTTGATATTGAAATAAAAAATAAAACTGCGTCATAAATACTTTCTCAGCTGTTTTTTTAATTTCTCACCGCTGCTTGGGCGTTCCGCATCTCTTACAACAAGCTTACCCTCTTTATTGATGATCGAATACCTCGGGATGGTTATATCTGCGCGGCCATCCTTAAATGACAGAAACATATCGTAAATCTCATTCGCATAAGTACCTGCAGGCTTCGGAGTGCCCGGGTAATGGTTAGAAGTGAAATATCCGTTAAGTCCTTCGCTTCGAATAATCGCCAGAGCCTTATGAATGTCGTCACGGCTATCAATGGTAAGGAACAATTTAACAATATCGTTTTCTTCGAAGAACGATTCCAGTCTCTTCGACTCTTTTAACTCGGCGATACACGGAACACACCAGGATGCCAGGATATCGATATATACCACCTTTCCTTCGAAGTTCTTCATCAAATCTGCAAA
>DAIRDA010000057.1:0-11841 GCA_036796375.1 Albibacterium sp. | reverse complement strand
GGGAAAGCAAGTGGAACGATGGAAGCGGTTTCGTGACTCTCTTCTTTGAAAAAGGTTACACCCAGAACCATCTCCATGGCGATGATAAAGATAACAAGAGACCCGGCAATGGCAAAGGAAGCCACGTCAACGCCGATGATATTCAGCAACTCCTCGCCGATGAACAAAAAAGCAAGCATAATACCCAACGCAACCAGGCAAGTTTTCTCTGAGTGAATCTTCCCGACCTTCTGGCGTAAATCGATGATAATCGGAATTGAACCCAGGATGTCGATGATCGCGAATAAGATCATCGTTACCGAAAGAATCTCCTTGAAGTTGAACATATCGCAGCTAGTTAATTTGTATGGCTTCGTATAAAGCGGCTGCAAAGATAGTGTTTGAATTGATAAAACGAGCGATCGTTTAAATACAGACCGCTCGTTGATTTGCACTTCATTGCCGAGCTGCCTTAAGGCGTATCGCTCGCTTTAACAAGTACTTCTGTTTTTATTTCCTGATCGGGTACTTTTGTTCCTTCCGGTACACCCTCGTAAATATGCGGTGCAATTATCAGTGATACAATAGACATCAGCTTTATGAGAATATTCATAGACGGGCCCGACGTATCTTTGAACGGATCACCCACGGTGTCGCCGGTTACCGACGCTTTGTGTGGTTCCGAATTTTTATAGTGCATCTGTCCGTCGATTTCTACCCCTTTTTCGAAAGACTTCTTAGCATTGTCCCAGGCACCTCCCGCATTGCTTTGGAACATTCCCATCAGAACCCCCGACACCGTTACCCCTGCCAGCAGTCCACCCAATACCTCGGCCCCGAAGCTGAATCCGATAATCAGCGGAACCAGCAGAGCAATGGCTCCCGGAAGCATCATCTCCCGGATAGACGCCTTGGTGGATATTTCAACACACTTTTCGTACTCTGGCTTTGCAGTATAATCCATAATTCCGGGGATCTCCTTAAACTGGCGTCTCACCTCTTTAACCATATCCATAGCCGCCCGCCCCACTGCTGAAATGCAGAGAGCAGAAAAGATGAACGGAATCATGGCTCCTACGAATAGTCCCGCCAGCACATCGGCCTTATAGATATCAATCTTATCAATTCCTGCCAGACCCACGAAGGCTGCAAACAAGGCGAGGGAAGTTAGTGCGGCAGAAGCGATAGCAAAACCTTTGCCCGTAGCCGCAGTCGTGTTTCCTACAGCATCCAGGTTGTCGGTCCGGTTCCTTACTTCTTCGGGCAGCTGGCTCATTTCGGCAATTCCACCGGCATTGTCAGCCACAGGTCCGAACGCATCGATAGCCAGCTGCATTGCCGTGGTGGCCATCATTCCCGCCGCTGCAATAGCCACGCCGTAAAAACCCGCAAAGTGATACGAGCCGTAAATTCCTCCAGCCAATACGATAATCGGCAATACCGTCGACTCCATACCCACCGAAAGCCCCCCGATGATATTGGTCGCATGCCCGGTAGAAGATTGCCTGATAATGGATTGAACGGGCCGTTTGCCCATCGCGGTATAGTATTCGGTAATCAGGCTCATCAGCGCACCCACAATTAATCCCACCATAATCGAGAGAAAAACGTCTGTGCTGTCGAAACTAAAACCTCTCAAAATCATTTGTTCGGGTAAAATCCATTTTACAGCAAAGAACGAAGCAATGGCGGTTAAGATTATCGACGACCAATTGCCCAGGTTAAGCGCATTTTGCACGCTGTCTGTTTCATTTTTTATGCGTACCAGCGAGGTGGATATAATGGAAAAAATCAAGCCCAGTCCGGCAATCACCATCGGAAGCAAGATAGGCGCAATTCCACCGAACTGGTCGTCAGACACGATCTCCCTTCCCAATACCATGGTTGCAAGCAGTGTTGCAACGAAGGACCCAAAAAGATCTGCGCCCATTCCGGCCACATCGCCTACGTTATCACCTACATTGTCGGCAATCGTTGCCGGATTTCTCACATCGTCTTCCGGTATTCCTGCCTCTACTTTGCCAACCAGGTCGGCCCCCACGTCGGCCGCCTTCGTGTAAATTCCGCCGCCCACCCTGGCAAAAAGGGCAATCGACTCTGCACCCAGTGAGAAACCGGCAAGTACCTCAAGCGCCTTCTGCATCTCCAGCCCGTTGATGGCTCCCTGCGTATTCACCACATACATCTGGTAAAAAACAATGAAAAGGCTTCCCAATCCGAGAATCGCCAATCCGACTACGCCTATTCCCATCACCGAACCGGCCGTGAAAGACACCTTAAGCGCCTTGGCCAAACTGGTACGCGCGGCCTGCGTGGTTCGCACATTCGCCTTGGTAGCGATATTCATTCCGATATAGCCTGCCAGCGCCGAAGTGAAAGCGCCAATAATAAAGGAAATAGCAATTACCCAGCTTGAGCTTTCAATCAGCGTTCCGGAATACGCCAGAAGAATGGCTGCAATAACTACAAAATAGGATAGTACTTTCCACTCCGCCCTCAGGAAAGCCATCGCTCCATCGGCGATATAGCCTGAGAGGGTTCGCATATTTTCGTCGCCGGGGTCCTGTTTACTTACCCATGCACTTTTATACATCATGACCAAAATGCCGATTACACCAATGACGGGAATCAGGTAGATGAGATTGTCCTGTAGTAGTTCCATTAATTTATTATTTAGGTTTTGGTTTCATCACTTCTTACAAGATACAGAGCGACTTACTCAAAAATAGCAGGGTTTATCTAATATTCAAACATTATTGTTACTATTTGATCGTTTATTTTTTTCAGCGACATTCGCTACCCGCGGCATTCATGGTGTCATATCGTCGCACCGGTTCCCAAATGCTCCCAAAGTGCTTCTTTTTATTTCAATAATTACTTGATAGATAACGAGATTTGATATATCTTTGCATTCCTAAAAATGTATTAGGATTAACAAAACTAAAAAACACTAAATGCCTACTATTCAACAACTAGTAAGAAAAGGTAGAGTAGCTTTGGTCGACAAGAGTAAGTCGCCAGCCTTGGACAGCTGTCCACAGCGAAGAGGTGTATGTACACGTGTGTACACCACTACCCCAAAAAAGCCTAACTCGGCTATGCGTAAAGTTGCGCGTGTACGTTTAACCAACGGAAAAGAAGTCAACGCTTATATTCCTGGAGAAGGCCACAACCTGCAAGAACACTCTATTGTGTTAATTCGCGGTGGTCGTGTGAAAGATTTACCTGGAGTTCGTTACCACATCATTCGTGGAGCATTGGATACTTCGGGCGTTGCTGGTCGTAATCAGCGTCGTTCGAAATACGGTACAAAACGTCCTAAACCCGGACAAGCTGCACCTGCAACAAAAGGTAAGAAATAATTAAATCTAGGAGATAATAAGAAATGAGAAAGTCAAAACCAAAAAAACGAATCATTCTGCCTGATCCGAAGTTTAATGATGCTCAGGTAACCCGGTTTGTTAACAATATGATGTACGATGGAAAGAAATCCATCGCCTACTCAATATTCTACGATGCAGTTCAACTGGTTGAAGAAAGAACCAGCGAAAGCGGACTTGAAGCGTGGAAAAAAGCATTAAATAATGTAATGCCTGCTGTTGAAGTAAAATCTCGCCGTGTAGGTGGAGCGAACTTCCAGGTTCCTACTGAAGTTCGTCCGGAGCGTAAAATCGCTTTGGGAATGAAATGGCTAATCAGCTATGCTCGTAAACGTGGTGAAAAAACCATGCACGAGAAATTAGCAGGTGAAATTATTTCAGCTTCAAAAGGAGAGGGTGCTGCTGTTAAGAAGAAGGAAGATGTGCATAAAATGGCTGAAGCCAACAAAGCATTCTCTCACTTCAGATTCTAATACTAAACCCATGTTAATATGAATACACCGATAGTTTGTTTCTTTTAGAGAAAGCTATCGGTGTGTTTATTTTGACGCCAAAATTGTAATACAAAAATCATGTCTAGAGACTTAAAATTTACAAGAAATATTGGTATCGCTGCCCACATCGATGCTGGTAAAACCACCACAACCGAGCGTATATTATACTACTCCGGAACGAATCACAAGTTAGGAGAGACGCACGAAGGTTCGGCTACAACCGACTGGATGGCACAAGAGCAGGAGCGTGGAATCACCATTACTTCTGCTGCTGTAACGGTTGACTGGAAATATAGAAACAATCTTTATCATATCAACATCATCGATACTCCCGGTCACGTGGATTTCACCGTAGAGGTGAATCGTTCACTTCGGGTTCTTGATGGTTTGGTTTTTCTTTTCTCTGCCGTTGATGGAGTAGAGCCACAGTCAGAAACAAACTGGCGCCTGGCAAACAACTACAAAGTTCCCCGTATCGGATTCGTTAACAAGATGGACCGTTCCGGAGCCGACTTCCTTAAAGTAGTTGGTCAGGTAAGAGAAATGTTGGGAAGCCATGCGGTTCCTCTTCAATTGCCTATCGGATCTGAAGATACCTTCAAAGGTGTTGTTGATTTAATTAACAATCGTGGTATTGTCTGGAACGAGGAAGATAAAGGGATGACCTTTACCGAAGTACCTATTCCTGACGATTTATTGGAAGAAACGGCTATCTGGAGAGAAAAACTTCTGGAAGCAGTAGCTGACTACGATGAGTCATTAATGGAGAAATTCTTCGACGATCCGGATTCGATCACAGAGCGTGAAATATTAGATGCTCTTCGTCAGGCAACCCTTGACGCGAAAATCGTTCCTATGGTTTGCGGATCATCTTTCAAAAACAAAGGTGTTCAAACCATGCTCGACTATGTAATGGAATTACTTCCATCGCCGCTGGATGTTGAAGGAATCGTTGGTGTGAACCCAAAAACAGAAGAAGAAGTTACCCGTCAGCCGGATATCAAAGAGCCTTTCGCTGCATTGGCCTTTAAAATTGCAACCGATCCATTCGTAGGTCGTTTATGCTTTATCCGGGTTTATTCAGGTAACCTTGATGCTGGTTCATACGTTTACAATACCCGTTCCGACAATAAAGAACGTATTTCACGTATCTTCCAGATGCACGCCAATAAGCAAAATCCAATCCCTAACGTAGGCGCCGGAGATATCGCAGCCGTTGTTGGATTTAAAGATATCAAAACCGGAGATACCCTTTGTGATGAGAAAAATCCAATCATCCTGGAATCAATGGATTTCCCAGATCCGGTTATCGGATTGGCTATCGAGCCGAAAACACAAGCTGATGTGGATCGTTTAGGTATGGCTTTAGCGAAATTAGCTGAAGAAGATCCGACCTTCCAGGTGAAAAGTGATGAGGAAACCGGCCAAACCGTTATTTCGGGAATGGGCGAGCTTCACCTTGACGTTTTGATCGACCGCCTAAAGCGTGAGTTCAAAGTTGAAATCAACCAGGGAGCTCCACAGGTTGCCTTTAAAGAAGCAATTACCGGAACAGCTCAACACCGTGAAACATACAAGAAACAAACGGGTGGTCGTGGTAAATTTGCGGATATTCAGGTTATCATTTCACCAATCGATGCAGATTTCGAAAAAGGTGGCCTTCAATTCGTAAACGAAATCACAGGTGGATCTATTCCTCGTGAATTCATCCCGTCTGTTCAAAAAGGATTTGAAGCATCCATGGTGAATGGTGTGCTGGCAGGTTTCCCGATAAGCGATATGAAAGTACGCCTGATCGACGGATCGTTCCACGCGGTCGATTCAGATGCACTATCCTTTGAAATTGCAGCCCGTTCAGCTTTCCGTGCTGCCCTTCCTAAATGTTCTCCTGTGCTGATGGAGCCGATCATGAAGATTGAGGTTCTTACGCCGGAAGAAAACATGGGTGATGTTATGGGTGACTTAAACCGTCGCCGCGGACAATTGCAGGGAATGGATTCACGTAACGGAGTGCAGGTAATCAAAGCCCTGGTACCACTTTCTGAGATGTTTGGATATGTAACTCAATTACGTACCATCACTTCCGGACGTGCAACTTCAACCATGGAATTCGATCACTACGAGCCTGCTCCTAGAAACGTTCAGGAAGAGATCGTTGCGAAGTCCAAAGGAAAAGTTAGCAATAGCGCAGAATAATTATAATTACCATCGCCGGCTGTTAAAAATAGCTCTAACAGCCGGTATTAATATTTAGATAATGAGCCAAAGAATCAGAATTAAATTAAAATCCTACGATTACAACCTGGTTGATAAATCGGCAGAGAAAATTGTTAAAACTGTTAAACCTACGGGAGCAGTAGTAAGTGGTCCTATTCCATTGCCTACGGAAAAAAGAATCTTCACGGTTCTTCGTTCTCCACACGTTAACAAGAAAGCGCGTGAGCAGTTCCAACTGTGTTCATACAAACGCTTGCTTGACATTTACAGTTCAAACTCAAAAACTGTTGATGCTTTAATGAAACTCGAACTGCCTAGCGGTGTTGAGGTTGAAATCAAAGTATAATTGTCTGCGATTTTAGAAAAGGGAAGGCCAGTTTGTTTTTGCAAACCGGCCTTTCTTTTTTGCCCCCTTTTGAGTCATTTAGGAGAAAAAACGCGTTGGTTTTTCGTTCGTCTGTTTTAAAAAAGCGACTTTTGTAATGCCTCAGGTGATAGATATGTAAACTCTCTAAACTTATTTCATATGGATGAAATGGAAATGTTAACCGAACAGATTGAACTGTTGATTGCCGACGGAGATCCCCTTAAGCTCAATGAATATTTAGACAATCTGAACATTTCCGAAGTTGAAGGCCTGATCGATGAACTTCCCGAATATGCTGATACGTTTATCTCCACGCTTAGCATAAACCGCGCGGTCAACGTTTTCCGTATCCTGGATTTCCCTACCCAGGAGCGGATCGTGAAAAAGCTGGATGGCCCGAAGCTTGCCGAACTGATCAACGAACTCCCTCCCGACGACAGAACCTCCTTTTTCAGCGAACTTCACGGCGATGCGGTAAAGAAAATGATTATTCTTCTTCCCCCGGCCGACCGCAAAGAGGCGCTTTCGTTGCTCGGATACCCGGAGGAAAGTGTAGGCCGGCTCATGACGCCCGACTACATTACGGTGAAGGAGCATTGGTCGGTAGCGCGTGTACTGGAGCATATCCGGAAATACGGGAAGAATTCAGAAACCATTGATGTTTTGTATGTGATCGACGACAAAGGCGTATTGCTCGATGATATCCGTATCCGGGAAATCCTCCTGGTTAAGCCCGATGTAGTTATCCGCGATTTGATGGACAATCGGCTGATAGCCCTGAAGGCCAATGATCCGCAGGAAGAAGCTATTAACATTTTCCGGATGAATAACCGGGTAGCCTTGCCCGTGACAGACGATCAGCAAATTATGCTCGGTATTGTTACCGTGGATGATATCCTTTGGGTAGCAAACGAAGAATATACCGAAGACATGCAACGTATCGGGGGTACCGAGGCGCTCGATGAACCCTATATGGACATGTCGATCATAAACCTGGTTAAGAAACGAGCCGGATGGTTGGTTCTCCTTTTTCTGGGGCAACTCTTCACCGCCTCGGTGATGGGTCATTACGAGGCGCAGTTGGCGGGCGCTATCGTTCTTGCCATCTTTATCCCGCTCATTATGTCGAGCGGAGGGAACAGTGGTTCCCAGGCCTCCACACTGATCATCCAGGCCATGGCGCTGGGCGAGGTTAGTTTGAGCGACTGGTGGCAGGTAATGAAGCGCGAAATTCTCTCCGGCCTTGCACTGGGCATTATTCTGGGCGTACTTGGTTACATCCGTATCTATGCTCAGCATGCTGCGTTCGGCGACCTGGGCGAACACTGGAACTTAATCGGTTGGGTGGTCGGCCTTTCGCTTCTGGGTATCGTGACCTGGGGTTCGCTTATGGGTTCCATGCTTCCTTTCATCCTACGACGCTTCGGTGCCGATCCGGCAACTTCCTCTACACCCTTTGTCGCCACGCTGGTAGACGTCACCGGATTGCTGATTTATTTCTCAGTAGCTACCTATATCCTGAGTGGGACCTTATTTTAAGCGTTGGCTTTTTTGTATCCGATCTTAAATAAGGTTTGAAAGTTGTTTTAAGAACTGCTAACTTGCCGAATTATATATTGGATATGGAAACAAGTCAACCGCGTATTGCGGTTATCGGTGGTGGAAGCTGGGCAACAGCGGTGGTTAAAATGTTGATTGACAATTTGACCCCGAAAGAAGTGTTCTGGTGGATGAGGAACAGCGAAGCAGTTAAAAGTATTCAGACCTCCAAACGAAATCCTAATTACCTGAGTGCGATCAAGCTCGACCTGCCTCCTGAGAATATCAGTACCGATATTCACTATATAATCGATCAGGCCGATATTGTCATTCTTAATGTTCCGGCCGCCTTCCTCACAGCTGCTCTGAAAGATGTCAGTAAAGAACACCTGGCGGGTAAAATCATTGTATCTGCTATTAAGGGAATCGTACCCGAAAATAACCAAATTATCGGCGAATTTCTGCAAGTACAATACGACGTTCCAATCAATGATATCGTGGTGCTGAGCGGCCCCTGTCATGCCGAGGAAGTGTCTCAGGAAAAGCTCTCTTATCTGACACTCGCTTCGCAAGCAACTGAAACTGCCGAACACGTCGCTTCGCTGCTCGATACACACTATATCAAAACCAATATTTCAGACGATATCTATGGTACCGAATATGGGGCCGTCCTTAAAAATATATATGCCATTGCGAGTGGAATTTGTCACGGTGTAGGGTTTGGTGATAACTTTCAGGCCGTTCTAATATCCAACGCAATCCGGGAAATGTCGCGCTTCGTAGCGGTAGTTCACCCGATCGATCGGGATATAAAAGAATCTGCCTATCTGGGCGATCTACTTGTCACCGCCTATTCTCAATTCAGCCGAAACCGAACCTTCGGTAATATGGTGGCCAAAGGATATACGGTTAAATCTGCCCAGCTCGAAATGAATATGGTTGCCGAGGGCTATTACGCCAGCAAGTGCATCCATCAGATCAACAAGATTCACAAAGTCGATTTGCCTATCTGCCGGGCGGTGTACGCCATCCTCTACGAAAAGCATTCTCCATTAATTGAAATAAAACTTCTATCAGAACTACTCACATGAAAATAAGCTCCTCCGTTTCTAAACCAAGCCTGGCTGCATTACTGCTTTTGTCTCTTTTTTTAGGCGCTTGCGGTATCTTCAAAAAGAAAGCACCATCCAATGCTCCCCGCGAGGTCGGAGTAGTTAGTCAGGATCCTGTCGTTCAGAACCAAAAGGGCTATAAAAACGGCATGGTCGTCACCGCACATCCCATTGCATCGGAGGTAGGTTTGGAAGTTTTGAAAAGAGGCGGCAATGCAGTCGATGCTGCCGTAGCGGTACAGTTTGCACTGGCCGTTGTCTATCCGAACGCTGGTAACCTGGGTGGTGGAGGTTTTTTTGTATACCGCTCAGCCAAAGGAGAAACCGCAGCTCTTGATTTCCGGGAAAAAGCTCCTCTCGGTGCCAGGCGTGATATGTACCTCGATATGTACGGCGATCCCATTACCGATCTCTCGCTCCGTACGCAATTGGCATCCGGCGTACCGGGTTCGGTCGACGGCATGGTAAAAGCCCATGCGCGCTATGGAAAGCTCGCCTGGAATGAATTATTACAGCCAGCCATCCTGCTAGCACGTAACGGATTCGCCTTAACAGGCATGCAGGCTGGTGAATTGAACAGTCGCCATAAAAGCTTCCTTGAATACAATCCGGAGGGCGTTGCCTTTACTGCAAACCAACATTGGAAACAAGGTGATAAACTCGTGCAGGAAGAACTTGCGCATACCCTTGAGCTCATCCGTGATCGCGGACGGGCTGGGTTCTATGAAGGAGAAACCGCCGCAAAAATTGTGGCCGAAATGAAAAGCGGAAACGGTTTGATCTCGCTGGAAGACTTGAAAAGCTACGAGGCGAAATGGCGCGAGCCCGTCGAAGGGCAGTATCGCGGACACAAGGTAATATCCATGCCTCCCCCGTCCAGCGGAGGCATCGCACTTCTGCAACTCTTGCAGAGCGTAGAAGAGTTCCCACTAAGGCAGTGGGGCTTCCAAAGCGATTCAACCGTACAGGCGATGGTCGAGGCTGAGCGTCGCGTATACGCCGACCGCGCCACCCATCTGGGCGATCCTGATTTTCATGCAGTGCCTCACCAGCAACTGCTGAGCCCGAAATACAATACCATCCGGATGAGTGATATCAACTTCAGTCAGGCCACACCCAGCGAAGCCATCAAGGCCGGGGGAGTAGGAGTGGCGGAAAGCGAAGAGACCACCCACTTTTCGATCGTGGATAAGGATGGAAACGCGGTGTCGCTAACCACCACTCTCAACGGATCGTATGGTTCACTGATCGTTGTGAAAGGAGCCGGATTTCTAATGAACAACGAGATGGACGATTTTTCAGTGAAGCCTGGCGCCGCGAATATGTATGGGCTAGTAGGTGGCAGGGCCAATAGCATTGCACCCGGAAAAAGAATGCTGAGTTCCATGACGCCCACCATCGTTGAAAAAAATGGCAAGCTCTTGTTGGTGGTGGGAACACCGGGTGGCTCCACCATCATGACCTCCGTATTTCAGACGATTCTGAATGTCGTTGATTGGAACATGGATATCCAGTCGGCCGTCAACGCCCCTCGATTTCACCATCAGTGGCTGCCCGACGAAATTGCTGCTGAAAAGCAATCCTTCAGCCCGGAGTTACGCGAGCGATTGAAGCAGAAGAATTACAAAATTACTGACCGCGGTGCCATCGGCCGGGTCGATGCCATTCTGGTAGACGAAAGCGGATTCCTTCACGGTGGAGCCGATCCGCGTGGCGACGATACTGCGCTCGGATATTAAGGTATAATCCCATAAATAACCATGATAAACCAACTTTATGAAAAAAATCGTCTGTTATCTGCTCGGCCTGTTTTTTCTTCAGCCAGTCTTTTCACAACCGGCAAAATCGCCGGTCGATTATGTCAACCCCTATATCGGTAATATCAGTCATTTACTGGTTCCTACGTTTCCCACGGTTCACCTGCCCAACAGCATGCTACGGGTATATCCGGAGCGAGCCGATTATACCTCCGACCAGATAAAGGGCTTACCGCTGATCGTCACCAGTCATCGTGGAAGGTCAGCCTTCAATGTAAGTCCGGTTCAATCAGCCACCACAATGCTGAAGCCTGTCCATCACTTTACCTACGACAACGAAAAGATAAGTCCTTATTCTTATCAGGTAACGTTAGACGAAAATCGAACCTTGGTTCGATATGCCCCCTCACATCAGTCGGCACTCTACAGCATCCGCTTCACGCAAAACGCACCTGCTTACCTGGTCTTCAATACGATTAAAGGGAAAATCAGGGTTGATGGGAATAAAGTTTATGCATCGCAGGAACTCGATAACCGCACGGTGGTCTATCTCTTTGCCGAGACCGATGCAAAGCCGCAGAGCGCTGGTAAGTTGCTGCCTGATGGCAAGGTAGATGTTACTTCGTCTGGCGGCATGGGGGAAAACGTAGCCGTTGTGCTAGGATTCGGGAGCAATGAGCAGACTGTTAACCTGCGGTACGGTGTGTCTTTTATCAGCGAAGAACAAGCTGAAAAGAATCTCCGCAGAGAAATTAAAAACTATAATCTCGAGGCTGTCGCAAGCAGAGGCCGCGCGCAATGGAACGAGGTACTTGGCAGAATCCGGGTGGAAGGCGGCAGCGAAGCCGATAAAACCGTGTTCTACACGTCTCTTTACCGTTGCTTTGAACGGCCTGTTAATATCAGCGAAGACGGTCGCTATTTCAGCGCGTTCGATGGCGAGCTCCATCAGGATAAAACCGCCTTTTATACCGACGACTGGATCTGGGATACCTA
>DAIRDA010000056.1:0-11860 GCA_036796375.1 Albibacterium sp. | reverse complement strand
TATGTCGGAGCGGCGAATCAGAAAGGTTTGTACGATTATATTCTGAAGACGAAACCAAAGCGTTTGATATTCAATCCCGGTGCCGAGAACCGAGAGTTATATCATATGGCTCAGGAAAATGGAATCGAACCTGTTAATGCATGCACCCTGGTGCTTTTGGCGACCAATCAATATTAGAAAAGTCGGGTCAATTCAATGAGTTCGGCAATTTGAAACTTTACATCGGGAGGTGTCTCCATCTTTTTCGGATTGAAAAAGATGGCGTCCATCCCGAAATTTTGAGCTCCCCGGATGTCGGCCTCCAGGCTATCACCAATCATCACGCTTTCTTCTTTCGTTGTCCCTGCTGCATTCACGGCATATTCGAATATTTGCGGGTGAGGCTTGTGAACTCCGATGTTTTCAGAGATGACGATTTGAAAAAAGTATTTGGCAATTCCTGTTTTTTCTACTTTGGTAGCAGAGGCTTCTTTAAAGCCGTTTGAGATCAGGTGAAGAACATATTTTTCCTGCAGGTAATTCAAGGTTTCAATGGCATGGGGAAAAAGATGGGTTTTGAGCGGACACATCGATAGGTAATCCTCTTCAAATTGTTGAGGAAAGCGGCTGGCCTCTACACCCAATTCTTCAAAGGTGTTAGAGAAGCGAGCCTTTCTCAGATGATTTTTATCAATTTCGCCAAGGTGGTATTGCGCCCAGAGGAGCTGATTATTTCTCGTGTAACTTTCGATAAAAACATCGGCAGACGAAAATCCCAGGTCGCGAAAGCGATAGATATCGAATAGCTCGGAAAGGGTTTCCTCCGCATTTCTGTCGAAGTCCCAGAGCGTATGATCCAGATCGAAAAACAAGTGTTTTTTGTCCGTAAAAATTTTTGATTGCATATCACTTTTCTGATTTGCTTCCATAAGCCAGATCTCCGGCGTCGCCCAGCCCGGGTACAATGTACGCCTTACTGGTGAGTTCATCATCTACAGCCCCCATCCAAAGGCTTGCATCCGGAAGAAATGCTCTGACATGCTCCACGCCTTCTTCACTGGCAATCGCACTTACGATGTGCAGATGCTTGATTTTATAGGTTGCAAGCAGGTCGCGGCAAACAAGTACCATACTCCGGCCGGTGGCCAGCATCGGGTCCGACATAATCACCGTTCTCCCGTTCAGGTCTGGGGTGCTCTGGTACTCTTTGTATATTTCGAACTCGCCACTTTTCTTTGTTTTCCGATAGGCCGCAATAAAGGCATTGTCGGCTCCGTCGAAGACATTAAGCAGTCCCTGATGCAGCGGCAGACCCGCACGGATGATGGTTGCCAGAACCGGTTGGTCCGACAACAATTGAGTCTGTGCTTCTCCGAGCGGAGTCTCTATAAGTGCGTCGCTGTAAGCGAGATGCTTGGAAATTTCATAGCCAAAGATTTCACCGATACGCTCCAGATTCCGGCGAAACCGCATGCGATCGGTCTGGATATCCACGTTTCTTAATTCAGCGATAAAATGATTGGCAATGCTATTCGTATCCGTAAGTATGTGCACCATGAAACAAAAATAGGTTATTTGCTGACTTAATTATCTTTAAATTTGTAAAACAACACTTTTAACGTTAAGTTTCATATACATGGACTTCAGACTTACCTCAGAATATCAACCAACCGGCGACCAGCCACAGGCGATCAAGCAGCTTGTTCAAGGCGTCAGAAGCGGCGATCATTATCAAACCTTATTGGGGGTGACGGGGTCGGGGAAAACGTTTACCATTGCCAATGTCATTCAGGAGACCCAGCGACCGACATTGATCCTGAGTCATAATAAAACCCTGGCCGCCCAGCTTTACGGAGAGTTCAAACAATTTTTTCCGGATAACGCTGTTAATTATTTCGTTTCTTATTACGACTACTACCAGCCGGAAGCGTACATTGCTACGTCCAATACTTACATAGAAAAAGATCTGGCTATCAATGAGGAGATCGAGAAACTTCGGCTGAAAACAACCTCATCATTAATGTCGGGCCGGCGTGACGTGATTGTCGTTTCATCCATATCCTGTATTTATGGTATGGGTAATCCCGAAGACTTCTCGAAAATGGTATTCCGTTTTGCCGTGGGGACCGTTATTTCCAGAAATGCTTTTCTGCACCGACTGGTTGAAATCTTATATACCCGAACCACCGTCGAGTTTAAACGGGGAACCTTTCGGGTGAAGGGGGATACTGTTGATATTTATCCGGCTTATATGGACGAGGCCTACCGGATAACATTCTTTGGAGATGAAATCGAAGAATTAAGCGTGATTGATCCTGACTCGGGTAAAACGCTGGATAAAACAACGCACCTCGCTCTTTATCCGGCGAACCTCTTTGTTACTCCGAAGGAACGTTTTACTAATTCCATCTGGAATATCCAGCATGAGTTGGAGCTCAGAAAAGAACAGCTGATTGGCGATCGCAGGCTTCTGGAGGCAAAGCGTCTGGAAGAGCGGGTGAACTATGATCTGGAAATGATGAGGGAACTGGGGTACTGCAGCGGCATCGAAAACTACTCGCGGTTTTTTGACGGGCGGGAACCCGGTATGCGGCCCTTCTGTCTACTGGATTATTTCCCGGACGACTACCTGATGGTGATCGATGAAAGCCACGTAACGGTACCGCAGATACGTGCCATGTACGGAGGCGACCGTTCACGGAAACTCTCGCTGGTGGAATATGGATTTCGCCTGCCCGCTGCCTTAGATAACCGGCCATTGAATTTTCCCGAGTTTGAGGCTCTTGCTCCGCAAACGATTTATGTCAGTGCCACACCGGGCGACTATGAATTGCAGCAAACGGAAGGCGTGGTTGTTGAGCAGGTTATACGTCCGACGGGTCTGCTCGATCCGCAAATAGAAATTCGGCCGGTAATTAATCAGGTTGATGACCTTCTGGATGAAATTGATATCACCATCAAAAACGGCGGCCGGGTGCTGGTAACGACGCTGACTAAACGCATGTCGGAAGAGCTAACCAAGTACATGGCGCGGCTGGGGATTAAAGTACGATATATTCATTCGGAGGTTAAGACGCTGGAGCGTGTCGAGATTTTACGGGGTCTTCGGCTGGGAGAGTTTGATGTGTTGGTAGGTATCAACTTGCTTCGTGAAGGATTAGACTTGCCGGAAGTGACCTTGGTGGCGATTTTGGATGCCGACAAAGAAGGATTTCTTCGTTCTGAACGTTCGTTGATTCAAACCATCGGTCGTGCAGCGCGGAACGAAAAAGGAAGGGTGATTATGTATGCGGATAAGATTACGCAAAGCATGCAAATTACGATGGATGAAACAGACCGGCGTCGGGCAAAACAAATTGCCTACAACGAGCTTCATGGAATCACACCAAGAACTGTTGGGAAATCTCGCGAAGCGATTATGGAACAAACTTCCGTAGCCGATTTCAAAGGTGGTGTTGCGAAAGCTTACGCCGGCCCTGACGATGCCAGCTTAGCGGCCGATCCGGTCGTACAGTATATGGATAAGAATCAGCTTCAGAAAGCGATTGATAACGCCCAGAAGAAAATGCAGAAGGCAGCCAAAGAAATGGATTTTCTCGAGGCCGCCAGGTATCGGGATGAAATGTTCGCCTTAGAAAAGGTTTTGAAAAATAAAGGCTAGCTACGGAAAAGGGCACTGCAAGTGAAAAAGCGCTACAAGGAAGCAATCGCTGAAACCACGTCGCTGACCGAAATATCTCCGTGAGAGGCATGATACGCGCAGCGATCTTCAGAAATTAGTAATAATTGGGGCGACTCGTGTCGTACGGAATATCGTTCGGCAATTTGATTCGACAGATCACGATGCTTAATCAGGTCCAGAAAAAAGGCTGGAACATCGTCCGGGATCATATCGGCTTCTAATTCCACATTTCTCTTAGCCATCCCACTAATAGGGCAACGGGTACTGTGCTTGAATATAATAAAAGGTTGCTTGAGAGCATCCAGCTGATTCATATCGGTAAATTCCGTCCACTTCATATCAGGGATTTTTAAATTTTGAGTCTTCTATATTCATCAGTGCAGCGACAATGGGATATTGATATATCTTCCCCGAAACTTTGTCGGTAAACACCGTTGGTAGGGTCAGGCCACCGCCTGCATCCTTAATTCTGGAAACAACGAGCTCTTGCATCTTGTTTTGCTTTTTGTCGTATGTCTTCCAGATACTGAGCTTGCCATTTTGAGTATCGATGTAGAGTCGGTTAGTTTCGAATTTCGCATCCGGTGTACTCACTTTCAAAACAAAATATTTTCTGGAATTGATAATTTCTGTCTCCTGAAGGCTAGCACTTAATTCTTTGTTGGCAATACGAATGGGGGTAAAGAGCAGGAATGAATCGTCCTCAAAAAGCTGTATAATATTTTTAAGAAGTTCGGGGTCGTCGGTTGGTTTCTTATTTATAAAAACTTTGCCCGACATCGCTTCACTATCGAACAAGACTATGACTTCTTCTCCAGTACTCGTTTGGCCCTCAAACCGGCCTAGTTTCTCATTCCAGTCGTACAGAAAACTATGTTCTCCTTTGGTGTAGGGGTGGCCCGATATACAGGTGAACATCAGAAAAGGAGCCTCTTTCAAAGACCGGTTTCCAAGGCTTTCAGAAAGCTTGGCCAAAACCGCATCCCGATTCTGGGCCTGGGCCTGATAGGCAATGCCGGCCGACAGTAATAGTACCAGGAGGTAATGGGCTATTCTTTGATAAAACATGATCAATGATTGCGTTTAGTTTAAAAGAATATACGCTACTAAAGTACAAAGGTAAGGGAAAAATAAGGAAAGGGACGACTACCCTTTTAAGTCGGACGCTATCCGGGCCATTTGAACGGCAGTGATCGCTGCCTCTTCGCCCTTATTGCCGTGAATTCCACCAGCGCGGTCTTCAGCCTGTTGCTGATTGTCGGTGGTTAAGACACCAAAAATAACCGGCTTGCTGTATTTTACAGAAACGTTGGTTATTCCGTTAGCAACCGCCTGGCAAATAAAATCGAAGTGACGGGTCTCTCCCTGAATAACGCAGCCAAGACAAATTACTGCATCAACCGAGGTCTCTTTTAGCAAGAGGTCTGCTCCGGAACTGAGTTCGAAGCTGCCGGGAACCTGTATAGTCCGAATGTTCTCTGGTTTGGCCCCTTTATTTAGTAAGAGCTGGTAGGCACCGTCGTACAATGCTCCGGTAACCTCAATGTTCCACTGGGCAACCACTATCCCGAAAGTAAAGGGTTCCGCAGACTGTACATCAAGATGCTTGAAATCTGAGAGACTTTTGAGATGAGTTGCCATACTGCTATAGTTTTGCTTCTGCGCGACCGATGTAGGTATCAACCATGGATGCTTCGTAGCTTTGAGGGAAATCAGACTTTATCTTCTTGTAGGCATCCAGCGCGCCCTGGAAGTCGTTCTGAGCTTCGCTGACAAGTCCTAGTTTTTTCAGGAATAAGGGAGTGGTAAAGTCGTTCGCTTTCAGGTCTGCAGCTTTTTTATATTGTGTGGCTGCTTGTTTGTAGTCTTTTAATTCGGAATACGCATCGCCCAACAGACCTATCACCAACGGATCGAGGATAGCACTGCCGGTAGTGCTGTATTTTTCAAGGGCATTCACTGCTTCTTGAAACTGACCCTGACGCAGGTATAAACCACCCAGGTAAGCATTGGCTATATTGGCTGAAGGCGTGTTTGAGTATTCATCCGCAATTTGTTCGAATCCAGGATAAGATCCGTCACCTTTAATCGCTAAACTTTGCAATGAATCAATCTGAGCATAACTCTCTGCTTTGAATAGTTCATTACTGGCTTTTTCAGCGCGGGGTGCTAAATAAAATTGCTGATAGCCAAAGTAAAGCAAAACGAGGATTACAATTCCCAAGGCGATGAAGCCCAGGCTTTTTTGATTTTCTTGAATAAAACTCCGCTCTCCGCCCTGTGCGATGGTCGTTGTATCGCGGTTATTGTTTTCTGTTGTTGACATTTCTTGAATAAATTCGGATTGCAAAAATACATTTTTACGGCATACAAACAAGAAGTTTGCATAAGTTTATTAGCTAAGGTAGTGATTTAAATGTTTTTGTGCCCCGTTCGCTGGCTTGTCTCCTCATGGCAGGGTATGATATTTTAGCTTAAAGAAGTATCTTTGTTTCCTATGTGGATAAAACAACTGTCGGTGCTTAATTTCAAAAACTACTCCGACTTTCTTATCAACTTTTCTCCGGAGGTAAATGCGTTTTCAGGAGAAAACGGCGCCGGGAAAACGAATCTCCTGGATGCGGTTCACTATTTGTCACTCTGTAAAAGTTATTTCAACCCGATCGACTCCCAGCAAATTATGCAGGGTGCCGACTTTTTCATGGTTCAGGGTACTTTCCAAAAGGGAGACGAAACGGACGTTGTATCGTGCAGTCTGAAACGAAACCAGAAAAAGCAATTTAAACGGAACAAAAAGGAATATAGCCGATTGGCAGATCATATCGGTCTCTTCCCCCTGGTGATGATATCCCCAAACGATTCCATTATTGTTACCGAGGGCAGTGAAGAAAGGCGGAAATTTATCGATAATGTAATTTCTCAAACCGACAGCACCTACCTGGATTTGCTCATTCAATATAACAGGGTGCTGCAGAGCAGGAACGAGCTGCTCAAAGGGAAACATACGCTCGATGCCGACCTCCTTGCCGTTTATAATACTCAGTTGATGGCACCCGGCAACAAGATTTTTGAGCAGCGAAAGGAATTTATGGCAGCCTTTACTACCTTATTCAACTTCCATTACGAATTTCTAACCCGCAGTGCTGAGCCGGTTTGCCTTTCGTATGAATCGCAGCTTAGCAAAGACGGTTTTGAGGATCTTTTGCTCCAGTCGTACGATCGCGACCGCGCGCTTGAGCGCACAACGACGGGCATACATAAAGATGATCTTGTTTTCACCATCAATGGTATGCCTTTAAAAAAGTTTGGCTCTCAGGGTCAGCAAAAATCCTTTCTGATTGCTTTGAAACTCGCGCAATATAGCTACCTGGCTACTAAAAAAGGGTATAAGCCTTTGCTGCTGCTCGACGATATTTTTGACAAACTCGACGATCGGCGAATTCAGCGATTGATGGAAATGGTTTCAGCAGACGATTTTGGTCAGATTTTCATCACGCATACCAATGCCGAAAAAATAAAGAGTGTGTTCCAGCACATCGACTGCGATTTGCGTACCTTTGATGTGAGTGCCGGACAGGTAAAAATCAGCAGCGAACATGAACAAGAGAAATAACGATAAAACGCTTAAGGAAGCCATCGAGCAGATGCTTGATGTTTATCGCCTGCGGAGAAAGTTTGATGAGACCGCACTTATCGCTGCCTGGCCGGAACTGATGGGTAATTCCATCGCCAGTCGCACTACCCAACTTTATATAGCCGATAAGAAATTGTTCGTCCGGGTGGAGTCGTCCGTGATTAAAAATGAACTTCTGCTGATGAAAAGCCAGATCCTTGAGAAAATGAACGATCGGGCCGGAAAAGTAGTGATTACCTCATTGGTTGTTCTCTAGTAGTTCAGTCCAGAGTTTCTGCGGGCTACTGCGCATGGCGTCGACTACGACTTCCGCCTGCTCATAAAAGGGCTTTCGTTCCGCCAGTTTATCCTCTATAAAAGAAAGAATTTCATCATTGGTCTTCCCGGCCAGCAAAGGGCGTTTGGTCCCTTCCTTTCCCACCAGTCGGCTTAAAAGAACTCCTGCAGGCAACTCCAGGTATACGGTGATACCGGTTTGGTTCATCCATTCCATGTTATCGTAGTAGCAGGGAGCGCCACCTCCGGTGGAAATCACAGCAGCTTCACTACTAGAAACGCTTTTAAGGACGTCCGATTCGACTTGCCTGAACGCTGCTTCCCCGTATTCGGCAAAATATGAGCCAATACTCATTCCCGTCTCCTCGACGATTTTTTCATCTAGATCAATAAACGGGAGCTTGCTTATCCGGGCTAATTTTCTCCCCCAGGTGCTTTTTCCGCACCCCATAAATCCTATCAGGAAAAGCGGTTTCACGTTAGTTTTCAGTTAAATATTTTTCAGCCAGTTCCTCGGGTGTTGGCAGTACATGGAAGTGCCATTTGTCTATTACAGTGCCATTCTTAAGTAGTAACAATCCCGGGTTCGAGCGTACCATGCTCTTCAATGGTACGGCATCCGCATGAAACACCTCGGTATAGAGTTCAAAATGCCGCGTATTCTCTTCCACTTTTTCGCCAGTGCTTGCGGTTAATAAGACTGTTCGGGTCCGGAAGTCGTCTGCCATTTGTCTCGCCAGTTCGTTCAGTTGCGCCAAACCCTGGGCGTTTGCCCTCTCTATATCGTAAGCAACAATAAGAAGGCTGAAATCAGGGTTATCGATAATTTCGTCGGTGCGATCGTTTCCTTCGCCATCACTGATCATTAAGTCGGCAATCGGTATCTGGTAGCCTTTTTTGATCAGGCGGGTCGTGGGGTCACCTACAATTTCCCAGGCTTCATCCTTCCAAAGGTCTTTTTCCAGGTATTCCTGATCAGTTACCTGTTTGGTTTCACCGCTTTGGCGATGCTTCAGCCGGTAAATGGTTTGATACTGATCAATCTCTTCACCTTCCGGAATGGTCATCAGTGAAGGAAGATGATTTCCCTTTTTATAAGGTAGAAAATCGACCACCGGGAGGAAGTTATGCGTGTATACACCGAACCCGACTGATAACACCGCTATAAAAACCGCTAAAATATATTGGGTATACCTGTCGTGAATAAGGGGTTCTATCTGATTTTTGAAAAAAAACAGCGTGCTGATAAGAAGCAGCAGGACGATGTCTTTTCCGAACGATTGCCATGGAGTAAGTGGAATGGCATCGCCGAAACAGCCGCAAGAGCTCACCACTTCAAAAAATGCCGAATAGAAAGTAAGGAACGTGAAAAAGAGAATCAGGAGCAATAGCCCCCATACCGTTTGCCGGATCCAAAAACCAAAAAGAAGGAAAAAACCGAGAATGATTTCGATGCTGCAGAGGATAATCGCCAGGGCGACCGCGAAATCATTTAGAAAGGGCAGTCCAAAAACTTCAAAGTACTCCACGAGTTTGTATCCAAAGCCCATGGGGTCGTTGGCCTTGATCAGTCCGGAGAAAATAAACAGACCCGCAACAATAAGGCGAATAAACCAAATCAGCCCTGATGGCACCCGCGATGAAATCGTCATGTTGTGTTAGTCTAAATGGTTCAAACGGATCAACGCAAATACGCCGTAGTTCAGCATATCCTGATAGTTTGCCTCGATGCCTTCTGAGGCCAGGGTGGTCCCCTGATTGTCTTCTATCTGTTTAACCCGCAATATTTTCATTAAAATCAGATCGGTCAATGAACTGATACGCATATCCCGCCACGCCTCGCCATAGTCATGATTTTTATCCATCATCAGCTGATACGTCTGCTGAATTTTTTCGTCGTACTTTCGGCTCAGCACCGTAAGATCCATTTCTGCTTTTCCGTCTTCGCCCAGTTCCGATTGAATGAGCGCTATGACACAATAATTTACGATACCCGTAAACTCCGAAGCAATATCTTCGTCGATTTTTGATATGCCTTTGATTTCGAGCGTACGAATACGCTGAGCTTTGATAAAAATCTGGTCGGTGATTGAGGAGAGTCGTAGTATACGCCAGGCAGTACCATAATCAGCCGCTTTCTTCATAAATAAATCCTTGCACGCACGTATGATTTGTTGGTAGGCTGTAGTCGTATCTTCCATGTATTCGTAATTTGAAAGCATTTGGAGCTTCTTTCACAAAATTACCGGAATATACTTAATTTAGCGAACACATATAAAATTAAATCTTGTGTTCACGCCGCAATCAAAGACAATCCGATGTTCCGATAAGATTCTAGATCTTAACCAGCCCCGGATTATGGGAATCCTGAACGTCACGCCCGACTCGTTTTACGACGGGGGGAGATACACAGAATTCTCTGCGGCGCTCCGGCATGCAGAACAGATGCTGGCCGATGGTGCCGATATCATCGATATCGGTGCATACTCCTCACGGCCAAACGCCAGGGATGTCAGCGAGCAAGAGGAAATCGACCGTCTCGCGCCATTCATTAGCCAGCTATCGGCCGGGTTTCCGGATTGCATTATCTCGGTCGACACCTTTCGTTCCAATGTGGCACGGGAAGCGATCCGATTAGGTGCACACATCATAAACGATGTTTCAGGTGGCGGGCTCGATGAACAAATGTATGCAGTTGCCGGCCAGTTGCAGGTTCCATACATTCTTATGCACATGCGCGGTACTCCTGCCACGATGCAATCATTCACCACCTACGAAGATTTAATCGGAGATATCAGTCAATATTTTGCGGAGCGGATCGCACTTTTGCGTACCCATGGTGTTCGCGATATTATCCTCGATCCCGGGCCTGGCTTTTCGAAAACATTAAACCAGAATTATGAACTAGTAAACCGATTTCGGGAACTTACCGTTTTCGGGCTGCCGTTGTTAGGTGCCGTGTCCAGGAAATCAATGGTTTATAAAGCGCTGGACAGTGGTCCTGCAGAGGCTCTGAACGGAACAACAATCCTGAATGCGGCGCTCGTCCGAAACGGTGCTAACCTTCTGCGGGTGCACGATGTAAAAGAAGCCCGGGAAGTTATTCAGCTTTCTATAAAATTAAACGAATCAAACCTAATCTATGAAAATAATTGACTCACCTTTTGAGGGGTGCTACCTGCTTCAGCCGAATATTATTAAGGACGAACGGGGATATTTTTTTGAAAGCTTTAATAGTAGGAAGTTTCTGGAAGCTACGGGCTCCGACGTGCACTTTGTACAGGATAATCAGTCTTTCTCGTCCTACGGTGTCATCCGTGGATTGCATTCGCAGGCGGGCAGCCATGCGCAGGCCAAATTGGTTCGCGTACTTTCCGGAGAAGTATTGGACGTCATTGTAGATGGCCGTCAGGGTAGCAAAACCTACGGACAATCGTATAGCGTTCGCTTAAATACGGACAACAACTATCAGCTTTTTGTGCCGCGGGGATTTTTTCACGGCTTCGCGGTGATTAGCGAGCAGGCAGAATTTTTCTATAAATGCGATAATTTCTATAATAAGGAATCTGAAAGAGGTGTTCACTTTGCCGACCCCGAACTCGGCATCGATTGGCTGATCGCTCCAGAAGACAGAATCGTCACGGAGAAGGATAGGGCCCTGCCATATTTTAATAAGGGGGGCGAGAAATGAAGCGCGCTGTTGTCATCGGAGGTAACGGACAGTTAGGTCAGTGCCTGAAGAATGTAGATCCTTTTTCGTTAGATATGGTATTCCTGGGGTCGGGGGAAGCTAATATTCTGGAATCCTCCAGTCTTACAGCTGTTTTCGACACCTATCAACCTGATATCATAATCAATTGTGCTGCTTATACAGCAGTAGATCTGGCCGAAGATGAACCTTTAAAGGCTGCTGCCATTAATGCTCAGGGACCGGAACTGCTTGCCCAGCTTTGTTTGGAGCGAGATGTTTCGCTGATTCATATCTCGACCGACTTTGTCTTTGGTGGCTCGATGGCAGTTCCGCTTACAGAAACCGACATCACCGAGCCCGTAAACATGTACGGGAAAACAAAGCTCCAGGGCGAAGAGGGTATTCTGAAGTGGGGCGGGAAGGTTGTTATCATTCGGACGAGTTGGCTGTATTCCGAATATGGCAATAACTTTGTGAAAACGATGTTGCGCCTCGGGAAGGAGCGAGGGCGGCTACAGGTTGTGGCCGACCAGTTTGGAACACCGACCTACGCGATGGATCTGGCCGAAGCGATTGTCGGCATCGCCGATGGTGCCGA
>DAIRDA010000055.1:9867-11983 GCA_036796375.1 Albibacterium sp. | reverse complement strand
TTCGCCGTCCCGCCCGCTGAATCTCCCTCAACTAAATAAATCTCGCACTTGGTAGGATCGTTATTCGCACAATCGGCCAGCTTGCCTGGAAGTCCGCTTCCGCTCATGACGCTTTTGCGTTGAACCATGTCGCGCGCCTTACGTGCTGCCGCTCTGGCTTGCGCGGCTATGATAACTTTGTTTACAATAATTTTAGCTTCCCTCGGGTTTTCTTCGAGGTAATTTCCTAAAATCTCGCCAACAGCGATGTCTACTGCACCCATCACCTCGTTGTTACCCAACTTAGTTTTGGTCTGACCCTCAAACTGAGGTTCTTGTACTTTAACGGAAATAACCGCAGTAAGACCCTCTCGGAAATCGTCACCGGCAATCTCAATTTTAAGATTCTTCAACAGGCCCGACTTCTCAGCATACGATTTTAACGTACGGGTCAAGCCTCTTCTAAAGCCCGCTACGTGCGTACCGCCTTCAATCGTATTGATATTATTCACGTACGAATGCACGTTCTCTGTGTAAGTATCGTTGTACTGTAAAGCAAGCTCAACTGGTATCCCTTGCTTGATTCCCTCAATATGAATCGGCTCGGGTATCAGGGAATTGCGGTTTCCGTCCAGGTAGTTTACAAACTCGCGAAGACCACCTTCTGAGAAAAACTCCTCTTTCTTCAATGAACCATCTTCCTGCTCTTCACGTTCATCCGCCAAAATCAAGCGAACGCCTTTGTTCAGATAGGCCAGCTCGCGCAAACGGCTCGCTAGCGTATCATAATTATAAACGTGAGAAAAGGTAAAAATGGTGGTATCCGGATGGAAGGTTACCTTGGTACCCGTACGTTCCGACTCGCCAATAACCTTGACAGGATAAAGAGGCTTTCCGAAATTATACTCTTGCTTAAATACTTTTCCCTCGCGGTGCACTTCAGCAACAAGTAAAGAAGACAATGCATTCACACAGGAAACCCCTACACCGTGAAGACCGCCGGAAACTTTATACGTATCTTTATCAAATTTACCACCGGCATGAAGCATGGTCATAACCATTTCAAGAGCCGATTTATTTTCTTTTTTATTAATACCGGTCGGAATACCCCGCCCGTTATCTTCCACCGATATAGAGTTGTCGGTATGAATGGTTACCAGGATATCTGTACAATAACCCGCCATCGCTTCATCGATCGAGTTATCTACTACTTCGTAAACCAAATGGTGTAAACCTTTAATGCCCGTGTCTCCGATATACATCGAGGGCCGCTTTCTAACAGCCTCTAAGCCTTCAAGTACCTGAATATTATCGGCTGAATAATTATTCTTATTTTCTTCGCTCATAAATTGATTTTACAATTCACAAATTTACGGAAATTAACCCTCTTTTCCCAATTTGGCGGGCTTTAAAATAAGATCAGAAGGCTATAATCAAAGCTTTTAGCGATTAATCGAAACGCCCTCACAATTATTGTTGTGAAATAGCTTTGAAATTATAACTTTGCCAAGAATCGTAATCAATTCAAAATGAAAAACACACTTTTAAACGCTGGTCTTGCCGCCCTGATCGGTGCCAGTTTAATCTCCTGCAACAACCAGACAGGGACAGGAACAAGCACAAGCAAAGATAGCGTAACCACCACTGCAACCCCCGTATCTGAGGCTATCGTATATGTAAACTCAGATTCTCTATTGAACAACTACGAGTACTTTAAACAAGTACGTAGCGATTTCGAAGCGAAAGCTAAAAAAGCTCAGGCCGACCTTCAATCAAAAGGCACTGCCTTTCAGCGCGAAGTGGCGGAATATCAAAAAACTGCGGGCACCATGAGTGCAGAACAACGCGCAAGCACCGAGGAAAGATTGGCCCGTAAACAGGAAGAACTTGGTCGTTTAAACCAGAATGCCAGCACCTCGTTAGGTCAGCAGGAAATGGAAGAAAACAAAAAATTATACGATAAAGTATCGGACTACCTGAAAAAATATTCCAAGGAAAAAGGCTTTAAATTTGTATTGACCTACTCAACGTCGAGCCCGGCGGTTCTTTATGCAGACGAGAGTCTGGATGTAACCAAAGAAGTGGTTAACGGCCTGAATGAAGAATATAAGAAAGAGAAAAAATAAAAACTTCAGAA
>DAIRDA010000055.1:0-9767 GCA_036796375.1 Albibacterium sp. | reverse complement strand
GTATGGTTTTGCTGCCCGACAGATGTTGCCAAAGAGTTTCTATTCGATGAAGGATTAAAAGGCTTCCATGGCTACGATATCGACTTCTCGTTAAGTGTAACGAAGAAATACCAGGCGGTTGTTTCTCACGAAATTTTAATGAGTCACTACTCTGAAGGCCATTTTTCCCACGACTGGCTTGACGCAATGATTTATATTCATGAAAAAAGGAAAAAAGAACTTCCCGTTTTCTTGCTCCATCCCGGCAAAACAGAAGCAACTGCCGAAAAGCAAACGTTCCGTTATCTATTGAAAAAATACAAACAAAACCTGAATATTTCATTTACCAAAGGTGTCAGGATATTGAACGCAAGCAATATCGCTTCATATGGACCAATTTTGTACATGAAGATGTATCTTTCCCTGGTCAAGATCATCTTTTTTAACAACAGTAAAAATGACAATCAGCAAAGCAGTTTCAACGACGACGCCGGATAAACCCTTAGTTAGCATCATCATCGCAACTTACAATAGCGAACCTTTTATCGCTGGCTGTTTGGAATCAATCGTCGGACAAGCCGAGAAAAACATTGAAATAGTAATTGTCGATGGAGAAAGCAACGACCGCACGTTAGAAATAATTCGCAGTTTCAATCTCCCAAACCTCCGCTTATCCAGTGAAAAGGATAAAGGGATTTATGATGCACTCAACAAGGGAATAAACATTGCAAATGGCCGTTTTCTTTATTTCCTAGGGTCAGACGACCGACTCCTTCCTGATTTCAGCAAGCTGACCTCGAAACTGCGGAATGACCGCACAGTCTACTATGGAAACAGCGCGCCGCTTGACCGACTTCTAAGTGGAAAGTTTTCAAAATACCGACTGGCAAAATATTGTATGAACCATCAATCGATCATCTATCCGGCCGGCGTATTTAAAAAATACGGTTATCAGCTAAAATACAAGGTCCTGGCAGATTATGTACTTAATATTCAAGTGTGGGGCGACCCCTATTTTATAAAAAAACACCATCCTCTCACAATCGTACACTATAACATGGACGGCTTTTCTTCGAAAAACAAGGACCAAGCGTTCCGGAAAGATCGAAAAAGGCTGATTCGCCAAAACATGGGTCTTTTGACCTATCTCCGATTTTTATTGAAAGAATACAGAAGCCGCAAACGACCGGAGGTGCTTGAGGTTTAGCTGCTCACGAGGAGAACATCTTCCGCAGAAGGCGCGCCAACTTGCTATTTTTTCTTTTCAGCTTATTCAAATAAATTGCACGCTCCTTACTATATACACTTTCAATCTTGCTGTAGTGTTCGTGATTGTTAGCCTTTATTTCTTCATTATAACCAGCGTAAAGATTTTTAAGGTCAGGGCGGTCTATCATTCGATAACGATCATAATGAATTAAGGGCAGTTCTCCAGAATCCACGCCGAACGAACTGAAGTGAAAGAAAATCAAGTCTTCTTTTCCATTCACCAAATACTTCCCGTCCCGTTCCGAGAGTGTCCTTTCATGAAGATTCCAAGGCGCCATATTCAAACCTCGGTTCTCCAGAACACGTACTCCCTGAAAGAAAATGGGAACATGGTTAATCGGCAATTGATCTACAAAGAGGCCAATAGCAGGCTTAGAGTACCCTTCCTTATAAGTCCGATTTTTCCACCAATGTGCAAATTCCCTGGCGGTAGAATCATTTTTTAATGCAAGGAAACCTAAGTTATAAATTCCGTAGTTAAGAAATGTATTTTCACCCGGCTTCTTACCGTCGATAGGAACCGGGGTATAAATATGAGGGGTTAAAAGAATTGAATATTTATCCAAGTCGCTATAAAGCATCGTAAGCGAAGTAAAAATCTTAATATCCGGGTCTAAATAGATCACTTTCTCCGCCATCAATGTTTCAAACAAATACTCCACTGCCCGCGGTTTTATTGCCGTATTTAGTTCAATGATGTTATACTTAAGCACCAGCTCGCTAAAATCAGGCTCAATCTTAGCGACTTCAATTACCTCGTCGGCAATCGTGTCGTAATCTACCGTCGAATCCTTTTCGTCGCAAAGAAAAACGATGTACTTCGACCCTGCCTCATGCTTTCGAATAGAATGTCCCAAAACGCTCGCCTGTGCCAGATAATTGTTTGAGCACACTGTAAAAATGTAATTCATAGAGTGTCAAAGATACAAAATCAAGCTAAAAAGGCCATCCATTTTCGGAAGAAGCACAAGCGATTGATGTATATTTGTGCGTGAATATATCTTCCAAAAAAATCGATATTGTCATCCCGTCCTTTCGGCTCAACGAAAGCTATTTATTGCCGCTGTTAAGCCTGCACCAGCCCGCAAACTGGCAATTCAATTATTTCATTATTGTTGACAATCCCGTCGTTCAAGTGCCCCCTATTATTGAAGAGATGGCGCGTAATGGTGAAATAACCCTTCATATCAACGAAAAAAATTTGGGAGCGTCCGAGAGCCGGAACAAAGGAATATCCATGGGCTCTGCCGAATGGATCTTGTTTTTAGACGACGATGTTGTGGCCAACGCAGATCTGCTCCACCAGTATGCCCAAGCCATTGAATCTTATCCGTACGAAATCGGCTTTATCGGCCTGACCGATTTCCCTGAACCAGTGAATGCTTATACCACAGGCCTGGAAATCGGGCACCTGAGCCACTTCAGGATTGCACAGCGAAAGGAGAAATTCACCTGGGGAGTAACCGCAAATATGCTCTATCGGCGATCCAGTTTAGGGGAACTTCGATTCTCTACCCTTTTCCCGAAAAGTGGTGGCGGCGAAGATATCGATCTGCCGCTTCGGGTATGCCTGCAGCATAATCGAGAATTCCGCTGCATTGAAGAAGCAAAGGTAACCCACCCCTGGTGGAACCAGGGAAAGACAGATTATGAGCGTTTTGTACGATACGGAATGGGTTCAGGCTACCTGTTATTCTTTCACCGTCACCGCACGCATTTTGATTTTGCTAACCCGGTAGAGTCACTCATCTTGCTAACCCTTTTCAGTCCGATATTGATTCCTGCTTTCGGGTGGCCAACCTGGTTGCTATATATCGTGTCTGTCCCGCTTTTCGAATGGGTCATATCCTTTCTGAAAGTAAGCAGCAAAGGTTTCAAATCGCCTCTGACAGCCTACTACATGGCCATGGTTAAAAGCAGCTTTGAATTCGGGGTGGTATTAACCCTGATCAAGGAAAAGAAATTCTCTTATTTTATGAAAAGGATAAATCCTACCTTTTCTAGAAGCCAACACTTTCGCCTGAACAAGTGGAAAATTATCAAACTAAGTCTTTATCTGGTAATGACTCTTTATTTGATTATAAGATAAGGAGCTAGCGCTCCTTAGAGATGAAGAAAATCTGACCTACGACTCTCTAGTGCACCGCCTGGATCTCCGAATATCCATTCGCACAGCGTTTAATATTTCCTTCGAGCGTTTCGCGCAACGATTGCAACTGAGAGATATGCTGCTTTCTACAGGAAAATTTATGCGTGATGTGATACTGTACGGCCTTGAATTTAAGACCTTTTTTAAGTACCCCGATATTGATAAAGCGAGCTGCTAATTCAATATCTTCAGCACCCCAGCCCTGCATGTCGTTGCTATACCCGTTAACGGCAATAAAATCTTTCTTCCAGAAAGCAATATTACAGCCACGAACACTTTTCGCTGTATTTTTCTTTTGGGTAAACAGCCAGGCCAACGAAGGTATTCGTATAGCGTTAAAGCGATTCTTTATTCCTTTAGCGCGGAAAGAGAAACTGATCCGCTCTTCCTTAAATACCGAAGAGAGAATTTCTTTTTTCAGGTGGGCACGGGTTCCGCGAATAAATGTCTTTTCCTCAGCAACACTAAGATGATCTTTAACAAAATTCCTATCCAGTATCACGTCGCCATCAATCTCTATAATATACTGGCTAGAGGCAGCACTGATGGCTTTATTAAGAATCATGGATTTCCTGAATCCCATATCTTCATGCCATACGTGAATCAAAGGCACACCAAACTGCGTCCGAAAACTTTCAATCAGTTGTTTGGTAGCCAGGCCTGAACCGTCGTCTGCAATAATTACTTCGTCGGGCATTATCGTTTGCGACGTAACACTTTTTAAACACAAGTTCAGTGCCTGAGGCCAATTATAGGTGGAAATAATCAGAGATACAGAAGGATTCATAGTTGTTAAATGATACGTCTTCAAAAAAAACGTAAAAAAAGTTCAATAGCTACAGTGCCCGGGATAGTTTTTTCCCATCTGCGTAAGTTTTTCCCATTTCCGTGCCAGAATCACAAAAAGAAAAACAATTTTAAAGACTAATATCTTCTTCAAAACTATCACGCAAATTATCAATCTCCCTCCGGTCTCTTTTAGTCGGCCGGCCGGCGCCCCGATCGCGCTTCAATTGAGGTGCATGAAAGGCCGACTTAAAGGCAAGCGTATCTTCCTTGGGAGTCTGATCTTCGTAATGGAGCACTGCCGTTTTTGCGTCAACCCGCTGTCGCAACAAGCCCAAAACTTTGATTACTTTACGTTCGATGCCCTTCTGAATTTGGTACACCTCGCCTACCTTTACCGCATACGACGGCTTGATATTCTGGCCGTTAAGCTTCACTCGCCCCGCATTACAAGCTTCTGTTGCCAAACTTCTGGTTTTAAACAGACGTATAGACCACAAATATTTATCAATCCGTAATTTTTCTGATTCCTGAACCATGAAACAAAATTAACAATTAATCATTTGCTGCCCTATTTTTTAGGCGGGAAAGCCGGCCTATATTGAGTATTCTATGAAATAATCTTTACTTTCGCTACAAAATACATTATAAATGACTACAGAAATTAAGAAATTAATAGAAGACGCCTGGGAAGATCGCCAGCTATTGGGATATAAGGAATACCAGGATGCCATTGAAACCACCATATTACGACTGGATAACGGGGAACTTCGTGTCGCTGAACCCATCGGAAACCGCTGGCACATCAATGAATGGATCAAAAAAGCCGTCATCTTATATTTTCCAATCCGTCAGATGGAAGTCATCGAAACCGGGCCGTTTGTTTTTCATGATAAAATGAAACTTAAAACCAACTATAAGGAACTTGGTGTAAGGGTTGTTCCACACGGTTTGGCTCGCTATGGTGCATTTCTTGGAAAAGGGGTTATTCTTATGCCTTCCTATGTAAATATCGGTGCATACGTCGATGAAGGCACCATGGTCGATACCTGGGCAACTGTGGGGTCTTGTGCCCAAATTGGTAAAAATGTACACTTAAGTGGTGGCGTTGGCATCGGTGGCGTATTGGAACCCGTGCAGGCCGCTCCGGTTATCATTGAAGACAACTGCTTCATTGGATCCCGGTGCATTGTGGTTGAAGGGGTACATGTAGAAGAGGAAGCCGTGTTGGGCGCGAACGTGGTGCTTACCGCTTCTACAAAAATTATTGATGTAACGGGCGATGAGCCGGTTGAATACAAATCGTTTGTACCGGCACGATCAGTCGTTATTCCAGGTTCATACACCAAACAATTCCCGTCCGGCGAATATCAAGTCCCTTGTGCACTGATTATTGGAAAACGAAAGGAATCTACAGACAAAAAAACCTCCTTGAACAACGCATTGAGAGAGCATAACGTAGCCGTTTAGGCAACCCATGTATAAATTCCTGATTTATATATCACATCCATACAGTATTCCGATCGGAAAACCGCTGCAGCGTGAACTTCAACGAAGAAATCACCCGGTTTGCTGGTTTTCCGATCAGGAGTATACAAAAAAGTATTTCGAGGGCGACGAGACCGTCCTTCATAGCGTAGAGGAGGTAATGGCCTTTGGAGCACATGTAGTGCTCACCGCGTCAGACCACGTAGCGGACTTTTTTCCGGGCATCAAAGTTCAGATTTTCCATGGCTTCTCTGCTAATAAAAGGGCATTCTCGCGTGACCATTTCCGGATACGGGGATTCTTTGATCTCTACACAACCCAAGGCCCTTCTACTACCTCGGTGTTTCAACAACTTGCAGCAAAACATCAATACTTCGAGGTAGAGGAAACGGGCTGGTCGAAGGTAGATCCCCTTTTTCCGCTTGAAGAACAGGTGAAATATCCCATACCAACCGTATTGATTGCTTCTACCTTCACGACCCGATTGAGCATGGCTCTGAAGGAAGAAGTGTTCGAAGCAGTGAGGCGACTTGCTACCGAAGGAAATTACCGATTCCTCTGTGTTCTGCATCCCAAGCTACCCCAACATACCAAAGACAAATTCGCCCGCTTGAACGGGGAATATTTTCAATATTTCGACACGACCGACCTCGTTCCCCTGTTCAAACAGGCCGATATAATGCTTTCAGATACTACTTCCGCCATTACCGAATTTCTTCTGCAGCGCAAAGCCGTTGTCACCTTCAATAACCGGGTGCCCGGAAGTGAATTAATCAACGTCACGGAAGTCTCCGAGATCGAAAGCGCATTAAAAGAAGCATTGAATCCGTCTGATACGCTGCTTGAAGCGATCGACCAGTTTATTCTTGTGACACACCCCTATACCGACGGCCAATCGAGCGGTCGGATCATCGATGCCGCGATTCGTTTCCTGGAAAAAGATAAAACGCACCTTAAGAAAAAACCCTTAAACCTGGTTCGTAAATGGAAAGTGCGGAAACTATTGAAATATTTTACGTTAAAAACCGACCGCACACCGCTCACTATCAATCCTCATCATGAACAGTAAAGCGAATTACGACGACCTCAACAATGCTCTGAAAGCTTTGCGTGAAGGCAAAGTCATCCTCTATCCCACCGATACCATTTGGGGAATAGGTTGCGATGCTACATCCGAAGCAGCCATTGAAAATGTCAATATCCTGAAAGGACGGCCGGCAAATAAAAACCTGATTATCCTGCTTGAAAACGCTAATAACCTCAATAGCTATGTCAAGGAAGTGCCCGAGGTAGCCTACGAATTGATCGAATACAGCGACCATCCGATGACTATTGTGTTTTCCGGGGCAAAGAATCTGCCTGCAAACCTGATTGCAGAAGATGGCTCTATCGGCATTCGCGTCGTGAAAGATGATTTTTGCCAGGAGCTGATCCGCCGTTTCAGGAAACCCATTGTTTCCACCTCCGCCAACCTCACCGGTCAACCCGCTCCTAAAAATTACTCCTATATTGATGAAGCCATTGTAAGCGGCGTAGACTATGTGGTGAACCATCGCCAAAACGATAACACCGAGGCCCTCCCCTCTACCATCATCAAACTGGGACCTTCCGGACAATTCGAATTCATCCGAAAACCCTGAAATCTGAGGGCTATTTCGTACTTTTGTGGCCATACTTCTCTTGGCGAGTATAGCGTGTATCTTATGAAAGAACAATTACAAAATCCTGTTTTCAAAACTCTCAGTGAACTGGCCGATAAAAATGACTTTGAAGTTTTTGTAATTGGTGGCTTCGTACGCGACCTTATCATGGAACGCAATTTCAAAAATGATATCGATATACTCGTTATCGGCAGCGGAATTGCCTTCGCCGAGCTGGTAGCCGAGCACCTCAACACCAAGGTTTCCGTTTTTAAGAATTTCGGTACTGCCATGATCCGTTATGAGGATCTGGATATTGAATTTGTAGGTGCCCGCAAAGAATCGTACCGCTCCGATTCAAGGAAACCGATCGTTGAAGATGGCACACTCAGCGACGATCAACTCCGCCGCGATTTTACAATCAACGCCATGGCACTCAGTCTGAATGAAAAAAGCTACGGTGAACTGCTCGACCCCTTCGACGGATTGAAAGATATTCACGAAAAGTGCATCCGAACGCCGCTCAATCCTGCCGAAACCTTTTCCGACGATCCGCTACGCATGATGCGCGCCATTCGCTTCGCCTGTCAGCTTCAATTCGACATCGATCCGCTAGCCCTGGAAGCCATTACAAAAAACAAGGACAGGATAAAGATTGTATCTAAGGAGAGGATTCTCGATGAGTTGCAGAAAATTGTAGCGGCCGACAAACCATCTGTAGGCTTTGGACATTTGTTCGATACAGGGTTATTGAAATTGATTTTCCCGGCAATGGCCAATTTATATGGCGTTGATACCATTAACGGGAAAAGTCATAAAGACAACTTCTACCATACGCTCGAAGTGCTCGATAATGTGGCCGTCCAAAGCGACGACATCTGGCTTCGCTGGGCAGCCATTATGCATGATATCGCCAAACCGGCTACCAAGCGATTTGATGAAGTGCAGGGCTGGACATTCCACGGGCATGAAGACCGCGGCGCGAAGATGGTTCCCCGCTTATTTGCGGAGCTGAAGCTTCCTCTCAATGAGAAAATGAAGTTTGTGCAGAAACTGGTATTGCTTCATTTGCGGCCAATCGTGCTGGCGCAGGATATCGTGACCGACTCAGCCGTGCGGCGCTTATTATTCGAAGCCGGGCAGGACATCGAGAGCCTGATGATACTTTGCGACGCTGACGTAACGACAAAAAACAAGTACAAACGGAAAAAGTACCGCGAGAATTTTGAAAATGTTAAGCAGAAGCTCAAGGATGTAGAAGAAAGAGATCAAATCCGCAATTGGCAACCGCCAATCGATGGAGAAGATATCATGAAATTCTTCGACATAAAACCAGGAAGAAAAGTGGGACTGATCAAAAATGCCGTCCGCGACGCTATTTTAGACGGAGAAATAAAGAACGATAAAGACGAAGCATTTCGGTTTATGATCGAGACCGCACGTTCGATGGGCCTGGAAACCCCTAAGCCATCGGAAAACAACAAAGCAACGTAAAAACACAACATAAAATCTAAAATCACAATTACGCATGGCTATTTACAGATTCAGAGTGTCGTTTGAAGATTACGATGAAATCATCCGGGAAATCGATGTGCTTTCTAAACACACCTTCCTCGATCTTCACTTTGCCATTCAAAAAGCCCTTGGATACGATCCTGAAAAACCATCCTCTTTTTTTATCAGTAACGACCAGTGGAAAAAAGGCGAAGAGTTCACCTACCTCCCCTCTGATCAAAAATTAAAAAAAGGAGCGCTTTTGATGGAGAATACCCGCCTGAACAAACATATCGACGATCCTCACCAAAAGTTTTATTACACATATAATTTTGAGCGGCCCTTTGATTTTCACGTGCAGCTGATCAAAATATTGAAAGAAGAAGAAGGAAAGGAATATCCATCGCTTTTCAAAAGCATTGGCAAGGCCCCGAAACCATTTAATAACACCACGCTTACCGACGATACGATTGGCGAAGAGGAACCGAAAAACGAATTCGACTTCCTGAACGATCTGGGTTACGACAACGCAGACGAAGAAGACTTTGATATGATGGACGACGATGCGCCTTCCGACGAGTTTCCGGAAGAGCCCACCTCGGACAACGAGTATTGATGAATCCGAATCAAACGAAAACCCTTATTTGTATTGTGGGGCCTACAGCCGTCGGAAAAACAGAACTGGCACTGCGAATGGCCCGGCAATATCAAACGGAAATCATTTCGGCAGATTCCCGGCAGTTCTATCGTGAAATGTCGGTCGGAACGGCGAAACCAACGCCTCAGGAGCTGAACGCCATTCCCCATCATTTCATCAACAATTTAAGCGTCGAAGATCCCTATTCGGCTGGTCAGTACGAGCTAGAAGGATTGGCTTGCCTGAAGAAGCTGTTTGAGAAGCACAATGAGGTGATATTGGTCGGAGGCTCCGGACTCTTTGTGAACGCCCTGTGCTACGGGCT
>DAIRDA010000054.1:0-12087 GCA_036796375.1 Albibacterium sp. | reverse complement strand
ATGCCTTAGCGTCCATTCAAAATTTGATTGCTAAGGGCATGACAGAGAAAGCCAATTTTTATATCGGCAAATTTTCGGCGCTGACACGGCAATTGCTGGAGAAGAGCCAAGAGGAAATGCTAAGTCTGCAAGAGGAAATGGACCTGGTCGAAAATTATCTTCTGATGGAACAGTTGCGTTTTAATTTCCGGTTTGTTATTTCGCCGGAAGAAGGGTTGGAGATGGATAATATTGAAATACCGACCATGCTTTTACAGCCTCTTGTCGAAAATGCAGCAAAGCATGGTGTGTCCGCCCTAAATGACAAAGGCCTTATCGTTGTGAGCCTAAAGGTTGTCGGGCATGACCTGCTAATAGAGATCGAGGATAATGGACGGGGTTTTCAGGACCTGCAACAAGGGCATGGGCTCCGACTTACCCGACAGCGGATTGATGTGCTTAACAGCTTGTCTGCTGATCAGACGATATCGCTTTGTTTAGTATGCCTTCATCTGGGAGCGAAGGCGACTATCAAATTCGAAAACTGGATGCTATGAAGATAAGAACTATCATAATTGACGATGAGCAAGGTAATATTGCTAACCTGTGCCGGCTAATTGAAAAATACAGCCCCGATTTATGGGTAGCGGGCACGGCAAATAGTGCTGCTGAAGGTGAGAACCTGATAAATACGCTGTATCCCGACCTTGTCTTTCTTGATATACAGATGCCGGGAGGGTCAGGTTTCGATATGTTAAGACGACTCGCAAGGATTCGGTTCGAGATCATTTTTGTTACTGCCTTTGATCAGTATGGCATTCAGGCGATCAAGTTTTCAGCGATCGACTATCTTCTTAAACCCCTTGATGAGGGTGAATTTAGAACTGCAGTTGAGAAAACTAAGAAACGTATGAGTGAACGGGCTACCAGCCAAAGCGTAGATAATTTGCTTGAATATTTACAAGCCGGCAGGAAAGTGGCTCCCAGGATAGCACTTCCTACGTTAAAGGAAACGCTGTATGTTTCTACCGATGAAGTGATCCGCTGTGAGGCCGAAAATAGTTATACGACGTTCCATCTTCGGAACGGTGATCAAATTACGGTTTGCAAAACCTTAAAAGAGTTTGCAGCGTTGCTGAAAGTTCACGATTTTATTCGCACACATCAGTCGCATCTGGTGAATATCCGGTACGTAAAAAGTCACTTAAAGGCGGACGGAGGTACGCTGCTTCTGCAGAACCAACATCGTATTCCGATTTCACGACAACATCGGGAATCGGTTAAAAGCAGGCTGGCAAACATGGAGATATAAAAAGCCCCCGCAATCATTGATGGCGAGGGCTTGATATTTATTTGCACTGATTTTATATTCAGTTAGTATTCAAGCTTCTAGTCTTCAAACTTCCAACGAACAAAGGCTTCAATTGCCTCGTATTCAGACAGACCCAAATCGTCGTAGGTTTGCGCAGTTTCTGCTGTACGCTCTTCCGCTCTCACCCAGAACTCACGTGCATCGTCTCCAGGGAATACCGGAGTGTCTTTCTGCGACTGATGCTTGAAGATGGCTTTCCGCTTCCGGATAACCTCAGCCGGTGATAATGGTACGGCCATTTCGATTTCGTGTATACCGAATTCATGCCAGGCGCCTCTATAAAGCCAGATCCAGCAGTCCTTTGTCCAGCTTTCGGTTTTACGTAAGCGAGAAAAGGCTTCAATCAGAATATTGAAACAAACTTTATGTGTTCCATGCGGATCGGCGAAATCGCCCGCCGTGAAAATTTGGTGTGGTTGGATGCGTTGCAGCAGTTCCATGGTTTGCTGAATATCGTCTTCCGTTTTGAGTTCTTTCGAGAACTTGGCCCGATCGTAAAACGGCAGGTTCTGAAAATGAATATTTTCGTCGGGAAGTCCGGCAAAACGCGCACCGGCAATGGCTTCTCCTTTGCGGATCAGTCCGTTGACAATCAGAATCTCTTTGGTGTCGGCCTGATTAGGCTTTTTGGTTTCCAGGAAAAGACGTGTATCGGCATATACCTTCTCCAATACGGATGTATCCAGGTTCATCTCGCGTGAGAAATCGCGTGCAAATTCAATAAATCGCAGGGTGTCGTCGCTCCAAACGGCTGTATTGCCGGATGTCTGGTAGGCAACATGCACCTCGTGACCCTGGTCTGCCAGGCGGATAAAAGTTCCACCCATGGAGATAACATCATCGTCGGGATGCGGGGAAAAGATGATGCTTCGTTTCTTAGCAGGATTTGCCCGTTCAGGACGCTGACTATCATCGGCATTAGGCTTTCCTCCCGGCCATCCGGTGATGGTATGCTGGATAAGGTTAAAGATCTGAATATTGATATTGTATACAGGTCCTTTCTCGGTGGCAAGCTGTGCCATCCCGTTATTATTGTAGTCTTCTTCGGTTAGCTTCAGGATAGGTTTCTTCAGATGTCCTGCCAACCAGATAACGGCTTTTTTGATGGTTTTTTCGTCCCACTCACAATCCTGAGCAAGCCACGGTGTATCGAAGCGGGTTAAACCGGAAGCGGCTTCCACATCGAGTATGAATTCGACGTTGTCTGACAGCTGCAGGAAGGTAGCCGGCACTTCAGAAGACATGGGCCCTTCAACAGCTTTTTTAACGATCTCCGCCTTTGTGCCGTTCCAGGCCATCAAGATGATTTCTTTTGCTTTGAAAATGGTACCCACTCCCATGGTAATAGCCTTCAGAGGTACGTTTTCCTTACCACCGAAACTGCGGGAGGCATCGCGACGTGTTAAATCGTCGAGTGTGACGAGGCGTGTTCCTGAATTAGGAGCCGAACCTGGCTCATTGAATCCAATGTGTCCGGTACGTCCGATACCCAGAAGTTGCAAATCAAGGCCTCCGAGATCCGTTATTTTCTTTTCGTATTCTGCACAGTACCGGTGAATTTCTTTTTCGGGAATGGTACCGTCCGGGATATGAATGTTGCTTTTATCAATATCAATGTGGTTGAACAGGTTACGGTTCATAAAGGTGACGTAACTTTGTTCAGCATCGGGCTGCATCGGGTAATATTCATCAAGATTAAAGGTGATGACATTCTGGAAGCTCAATCCTTCTTCGCGGTGAAGACGGATTAGCTCCTCGTATACTTTTACAGGAGTTGCTCCGGTTGCCAGCCCTAACACAGCGGATTGGTTATTCGATTGTTTTTTGCGGATTAGAGAAGCGATACGATGTGCGACCGCAATAGAGGCTTCTTCTGGAGATTGAAATACAGTTACAGGAAGTTTTTCGAAACGCGTTTCTTCCAGCAGGTTTAATCTTGCCATTTTCGTTAAATACGTTAAGGGTGAGAAGCAAATCTACTCAAAAGTATATATATATCATGGTTTAAACTTAAATTGTGTTAATTTCATACTTAATATTCTTTGTATTTATTATTCTCTTAATGAATAGCAACATTCTGAAACTTTACAGAATCGCCGGACAGCCTTCACGCATCCTGGTAGGACTTATGTCGGGGACTTCCCTCGATGGACTCGATATTGCGCTTTGCAGGGTGGAAGGCGCCGATAGCCATACCCGGATCGAACTCATGGCATTCGAATCGGTTCCCTATTCAGAGAGATTTCGAAATGAAATTAAAGCGGTATTCTCCAGGGAGAATGTTTCTACCCGGCAGCTATCGGCAATGAATGCGAGGATCGGAATGGTGCATGCAGATATGGTGTTGAGTGCTCTGGAAAATTGGGAGATCGATCCAGCACAGGTGGACGCCATTGCCAGCCATGGACAGACCGTATTTCACGCCCCGCAGTGCGGCGATGGATTGCCAAACAGTACACTTCAGATCGGAGATGGCGACCATATTGCCGTGCGTACGGGCATCATCACACTTTCCGATTTTCGTCAAAAACACGTGGCTGCAGGGGGCGAAGGTGCCCCGTTGGTGATTTATGGCGATTATCTGTTGTTCGGTGATATGGTGGAAGATCGCGTTTTACTCAATATCGGTGGAATTTCGAACTATACCGTACTGCCGGCAGGGAAAACGTCTAAAGGTGTGATTGCCAGCGATGTGGGTCCGGGAAATACGTTGATGAATCAGTATGTTCAGCTGCATTACGGTATGGCCTATGACGAGGATGGCAGAATAGCATCGGCGGGAAAAGCGAATCAAGACTTGCTCGACTCACTGATGGGGCACGGTTTTTTCCGGGAAGCCTTCCCCAAGACCACCGGTCCGGAATTATTCAGTATGGAATTTTTACTGGATGCTCAACAGCGTAGTGGAACAGAAGAAATTTCCCGCGAGGATGTGATGGCAAGCCTTGCTGCATTCACCGTTCGGACGATTGCAGAATCGGTACTGAAGATGAAAGATGCCTACCCCAATCTGCACGTTTACCTGAGCGGGGGCGGTTATAGTAATCCACTTCTCCGTGAATCACTGAGAAGCGCTCTGGGTGGAATACCGCTGGACAGCACGGCAGCGCTCGGCATGAATCCCGATGCCAAAGAAGCCATGTTGTTTGCACTATTGGCAAACCAGACCCTGGCAGGGAACCCGACAGCCTTTGAAGGGATTTCGGGCGCCCCGGCGGTTCGTTTCGGTAAACTCAGTTTCCCGGACTAAACGATGTTCCTGAAATTTTGCTTATAGACCTGCAACAAAATCACTTATCGCCTGTGCGGGGTTTTCACTTTTCATAAAGTTTTCGCCAATCAGAAAGGCTTGAAATCCGGCCTCTTTAAGTGTTTTGATCGTTTCGGTATCGCTGATACCACTCTCCGAAACCTTGATATAGCGGTCGGGTATCTGATTCACCAAATCGAGTGAATGCTGGATGGATACAGTAAAGTCGCCCAGATTCCGATTGTTGACACCGATGGCATCGATGCTTTCGAACAGATTGTTTTTTAGTTCTTCAGCATTGTGAACTTCAAGTAAGACGTTCAGACCAAGCGATTTTGCATAGGCCGAGAGCTGTTCGATTTCTCGGGGCGACAGGCAGGAAGCGATCAGCAAGACGATATCGGCTCCATAGGCCTTCGCTTCCGTAATTTGATACCGATCGACGATAAACTCCTTCCGGAGTACCGGCACAGCGCTTATCTCGCACACGGCCGTCAGATCAGCCAGGCTCCCCTGGAAAAACGGCGTGTCTGTTAAGACAGAGATCGCGGAAACCCTGTTATTCTGATAGGCTGCAGCAATCTCTGCGGGAGTGGAACGGTCGTTAATGATTCCCTTCGAGGGTGAGGCACGCTTAAATTCGGCGATGATGCCGTTGCGGGTCGGATCCAATACGAATTCGCGTAAGTTTCTGCAGGTTCTCCCGTAGGCAGGAAACGTCTTCAATTCGTTTTCAGAAATAGATTTTTTCGCCGCAGCTACATCGAGGTGTTTTTGCGCTACTATTTTTTCTAAGATATTCATATTAACTGTTAACCCAATTGTTGATTATTTCCCGTCCATATTCGCTTAAAATGGACTCAGGATGGAACTGTACGGCTCGTACATCCAGTTCTTTGTGTGCAAGTGCCATAACGACGCCTTGTTCGTCTTCAGCGGTAACCTCGAGCACGTCGGGGAAATGTCTGCGGTCGGCGGCCCAGGAGTGATAGCGGCCTACCTGGAACTGCCGCGGTACGCCGCTGAACAGTAAATCGTCTTTCAGCACACGGATTGGCGTAGCGGTTCCGTGAACGGGTTTTTGGAGATTGTAAAGCTTGCCACCGTACACTTCGGTGATGGCCTGCAGACCCAGACAGATTCCGAGAATGCTTTTTTGATCGCCGTATTCCTTAATGACATCGAGTAATAAGCCCGATTCGGAAGGGATTCCCGGTCCGGGGGAAAGCAAAATCTTGGAATAGGGTTTCAGGTCTTCCAGGTTGAATTTGTCGTTTCTCCAAACCACTGCCTGATAGCCGCATTCGTTTAGCAGGTGGACCAGGTTGTAAGTAAAAGAGTCGTAATTATCCACGACGAGAATTTCTTTGTTGCTGATGGTGTCCATGTTAATTTGACGGATGATTAATGGTTTCTGCAAATTCAAGCGCTTTACGCAGGGCAGCTATTTTATTGTCGACTTCCCTGACTTCGCTTTCTGCATTCGAATCGGCGACGATGCCTGCACCTGCCTGATAGTGAAGGGTGTTGAATTTACTCAGGAAAGAACGAATCATGATGGCGTGATTGAAGTCGCCATTGAAACCCATGTAGCCAATAGCTCCGCTGTAAAAACTTCGCTGCACGGTTTCATAACGGTCGATTAGCGTAAGCGCCATGTGTTTGGGTGATCCGCTGAGCGTTCCGGCAGGGAATGTATCGCTCACAATATCGAAGGGGTTAACGTTCGGACGAAGGTGCCCTTTGACCTTCGAAACCAGGTGAATCACATGCGAATAGTTCTGTGACTCTTTGAAGGACACGACTTCAACGGAATGGCAGTGCTTGCTGAGGTCGTTTCGGGCAAGATCGACCAGCATCACGTGTTCCGCGCTTTCTTTGGGGTCGTTCTTCAGGCTTTCCGCGATACGCATATCCTCTTCGTCGTTTCCGCTTCTTTTAAATGTGCCCGCAATCGGATAAATCGCCGCTTCACCATTCTTGATGGTCAGCTGCGACTCGGGTGAGGAGCCAAATATTTTGAAGTCGCCATAATCGAAATAAAACAAATAGGGCGAGGGATTGATAGAGCGCAGCGCCCGGTATACGTTGAATTCGTCGCCGAGGAATGGTCTTGAAAAGGCTCTGGAAGGGACGATCTGGAATACGTCGCCGCGGTAGATATGTTTCCGCATGGTTTCTACCGTTTCTTTGAATTCTTCGTCGCTCAAATTCGATTCTTCCGGGCCGTTTAATGCGAAGTGGTAGTCGGGGAAATTCTTATTTTGAATCAGGTACTCGATGCGCGACAGCCCGTAAGGTTCGTTGTCACCGGTCGTATGTTCGAAGATGTAAAGCTCGTTTTTAAAATGGTCGATTGCTATCACGTACTGATATACATGATATTGCATAAAGGGTATATCCCGTTTAGCGTCGGGCGGCGTTGTGAGTTTGATATCCTCGAAGTGCGTTATCGTATCGAAGGTGAAATAACCGAATAGCCCGTTGGAAATAAATTTAAAATCGGCCTGATCATCCGTCTGGAACAGCGCGCAGAAGTCGGATACATCTTCTCGCAGGTTCGTGGTTGCTGCGTCTTTTGTAACCGAGGTTCCGTCAGGGTAATTGATTTCGAGTTCGCTTTCCGTCAGCCGGATACCCGCAATAGGCACGCAACAAACATAGCTCATATTGTTTTCGCGACTGTGATAATCGGAACTCTCCAGCAGCAGGCTATTGGGAAATATGTCGCGAAGACGAAGATAAATACTCACTGGTGTGGTGGTATCTGCCAGCATCTTCTTATAAGATGTTTTAATATTGATTCTCTTCATTTCTCTTCTTTTTATGCCACAAAAAAACCCGACGCTTGTTCAACGTCGGGTTTATATATAGTATCTATAGTTTTTTATACAAACATTCCGGCGTTGCTATTGCAAAGCCACCACCAATTGTTTGTATAATGTGTATTGTTCATATAACAAATCTAAAGATATTTATTAATTATCCTAATTCTTTAAACTTTTTTTATGACATCGCCCACACCGGTATGCCGCTCATTTGTACCGCAACAATTACGATGATGGCAGCCAGGGTATAAAAAATAGCAATGGTTTTATGTTTTTTATACGATTCAGATATCTTCTTCGATTTTGAATGACCAATGGTCACCAAAACAGCTGCTATGATCATCATCAGGATATGCTCTACTGTCCAATAGCGACTGATGCTGTCTTTCATCGCCATGGCCATGTCGTCGAAACGGACCTTCGGACTCACGAAATAAAGGACCAGACCGATCAGAATCTGAATATGGAAGGCAATGAGTGTGAATAGATTCAGCTTGCGGTTTCCCGGTGTGTAGTTATTCTTGCCGAACCAACCCGAAAATGCGTTGATGATGGCCAAAATAATTAAAACCAGTACAACATAGCGCCACCCGGAGTGCAAATGTTTAAGAGCTAAATGTAGATTCATAGTGAGTTTTTTCGTAAATGACCAAATCTAATGTTTTTTTTCAAAGGCCTGTCGATTATTTAAAAATTAGAACTGTGGTTCATCGTCCATTCCCATGTCGTCACGGTTTGAATCTTCTTTCTTTCTGTTCTGTAAGCTGTTTTGTCCGAAGTTGTAGGTAAAGGAAAGCGTGAAGTTTCGTTTCATCCAGCGACGCTCGAAATCTTGTTGAAACTGAGCCGTGGTTGTGGTTCCGCCCCAGCGGCGTTGGTTAAAAAGATCGCGTACATTGAACATAATGCTTCCGCGTTTGTCGAGTATGTCTTTTTTCAAACCTGCATCGACTACGAAGTTGGCGATCGAAGTTCCTTGCGCCATCGTGCGGGGAGCATTGTATTGAGCTCTTACCTGACCAGACAGTGTAGGGGCTATTTTAACTTCTGAACTGATATTGGCATCCCAGTTAAATCCATCCGAAGGCTCCAGACCAAATTCATCGCTTCCAAAGTATTTGTTGTAAAAACCATTGAAGTTGGCGGTGGCATTGATTGCCGGACTGAATGTTATTTTCGAGATGAGTTCAAAACCGGTCGCCTCATTTCGGCTGATATTATACCATTGTGAGATGGTTGCCGAGGTCTCATCGCTGACACTTGTTCGGATACTTTCTACACCGTCGTTCACTCTGCGGTGGTACACTGAAGAGGTAAGGGTAACAGCAGGCCAGAACTTGGCGTAGCTTAATTCAACGGAGTGGATATCTTCAGGCAAAAGATTAGGGTTACCCATGCGGATGTTCATCGGATCGGAAACATCGACAAATGGATTGACCTGCCAACCTCTCGGCCGTCTGACACGACGTGTATAACTTGCCTGTAGCTGTTGTTCACCTGAAAATTCCTTCGTGAGAAATATGCTTGGGTATAAACGCAGGTAATCGAGTTTTCCCTCCGTTTCCCGTTCATTCACAGGCAGCTCGGGATCGAAGGCGATGTAATTTGTATTCAGATAGGCCTGTTCTAATCGTAAGCCGACCTGGTAGCCCAATGTTGGTGTTATTTTATTCTGGTAATTCGAATACAGCGAGTGGACAATATCTTCAAGCTCAAAAGCATTGGTAATATCGAAATCACGCTCAAAAGCATTGGTCTCAGGATTGAATGTGTCGGAGATTTGTTCTTCATTGTCCTTCCGAATACTGGAGCGGTACCCTGCTTCCAGACGGTGATTCTCGCTGAACGGCAGTGTATAGTCGACCTGAATATTGACGTTTTGCCCTTCCTCGTATCCGTCGTTTATCCTGCGGTCTCCTGCTTGGGAGGAATTTGAAAATGTTTGGTTGAAGGTCTGAATTCCATCTTCCGTACTTTTCCCGTAAGCGACATTCGCCATAAGATTTTCACCCGGCCGACTAAAGTCGCGCCTGAAGTCAAGATTGATGTCATAGCCCGTATCTTCTTCCTCCTGCTCGCTGATTCGTTCACTTGTTCCGTCAAGATCGGGCAAGTTGAAATAGCGATAGAAAAGTTGTTCGGTACGGTTATTATCTCTTAAGCTAAAATTTCCTGACAATCCAATGGTAGTCAGTTCATTAGGACTGTAATCGACTCCTACTTTTCCGGAATGACTGATTCCCTTTCTGGAATTGTCGCTATTGCTTTCAGTTACGCCGCCATTGGAAAGGTTGGTGTTGCGGTTGAACCCGTCGCCCACATTGTTTGACCTTCTGAAATTATAGTTACCATAGTAATTAAAGCGTTCGTCGCGGTAATTCAGATTGAAGCCGCCATTATAGTTATGATACGAACCGCCCGACACGTTAACCATGCCATTCAATCCTCTCCGGATGTTCTTTTTCAGAATGATGTTGATAATTCCCGACTGACCTTCCGCATCGTATTTTGACGAAGGGTTAGTAATTACCTCTATGCTCTGGATGGAGTTTGCAGGCAGCGACTGAAGCGTCTGAGTGATATCGCTTCCGGCCATGGCCGATGGTTTTCCATCGATCAGGATCCGCACGCTGCTCGATCCCCTTAAACTTACCGATCCGTCCATGTCAACAGATAGGGAAGGCACGTTGGCGAGGAGGTCGGTAGCCGATCCGCCTTCACTTACCAGACTTTCTGATACGTTGAACACTTTTCTATCGATTCCCAATTGCATATCGGGTACTTCCGACTCAATCACAACCTCCTGCAATACGGTGGCGGAGGAAGGTTTGAGCGGAAGATTTCCCAGATTGACTTTCTGGCCTGCACTGAGCTGCACGGGCGATTCGTAGGTTTGATAGCCTACAAAGCTGATACGGAGCGTATATTCTCCCGCCACAATATTGCTAAGCGCAAAACGCCCGCTTTCGTCGGAAAGTACGCCCGCCACCTGCGCATTGGCAGCATTGAAAAGCGCTACGCTTGCAAAGTCGACCGCTTCTTTGGAGTCGGCATCAGTAATGGACCCGCTGACGGAACCGCCAGCATTCTGTGCAAAGGCAGGATTGAGGAAGAGGGAGAAATTCAAGAAAAAAAGGAGCAGGAACGAGTGAGTCTTCATTAGATTGATTAATCGCATTTAAGTAAGTATGTTTGGTAAAAATTCCGTAAAGATAGTACAAATTTCATGCGCGAAACCCAATACTAACTTGATTATTACGATCTTTACAACATGTCAACTAAAGCTACGCTACCCAACATTTTAGATTACCCGCAATATATTAGCCTGGTGAAAGCCCTTGTGAATGAAGGCAAAACTTCCGGCGCAGACCAGTCAGAAGAAATGATATACTATACCGGATTGAATCTCGTACGTATGGAGCGCATAAAAAAAACCTTTCATTTCACGGAAGAACTTAGCCGGGCGGTAAACTCGATTGGGCAGGCGTATAAATTTGTTGTACTGACCGAAGCATGGTGCGGAGACGCAGCGCAGGTGATTCCGGTACTGGGCGCCATAGCGGAATTAGCAGAAGAAAAAATTGAGCTGCAGTTTCTTTTGAGGGACGAAAATCCGGAATTAATGGACCAGTTTCTGACCAATGGCGGACGATCCATTCCGAAAGTTATTATATATAAGCAAAGCGGCGAACTTGTCACGAGCTGGGGGCCGCGTCCGAAGGTGTTGCAAGACTACATGAATTCTCTGAAGGAGTCGGCCGAGCCCATGGAACTCAGTCAGATGATCGAGAAAGTGCAGCTCTGGTATGCAAAAGACCGTACGCTTTCCGTGCAGCACGAACTCGCCGTCCTGCTGGGGAGCTTAGCCTGATTATTCTGTACTTACCGTCAGCCCTTCTTGTTTAAGTATCTTCCGGTAAACTTCAATTTCAGTTAGCGAACCCTCAAGAACGGCATATTTGCCTTTGGTGTGCACCGCCCAGGCGATTTTTTCAGCCTGGCTTTCCGAGTAATCCAGGTATTTCATGAGGCAATAGATGACGTGGTCGAAGGTGTTGAAATCGTCGTTCCACAAAATCAGCCGGTGATTTTTTTTCACTACGGAAAGAATCTCGTCCAGGGTAAAGGTTTCTTCCTGAACATGTGTTTCTGCCATGTCTTACGTTTTGGTCGCTAATTTACAAAAATGCTGCTTATTCCTTTCCAGCGCTTCGTATTTTCTGCTCGAGGGCATCCCACATTTCAGGAGATACGGCCTTCAGTGCGCTGAACTGTCCTGCACCCTGCAACCATTCGCCGCCATCGATGGTAATCACCTCCCCATTGATAAAGCCTGCGAAATCGGACAGCAGAAAAGCCGCCAGATTAGCAAGCTCCTGATGTTCTCCCACCCTGTTCAGTGGATTCCGTTTTTTGAAGTCGAACTCTTCGGCCAGGTTGTCGGGTAAAAGGCGTTCCCACGCTCCTTTTGTAGGAAAAGGACCAGGCGCGATGGCATTGTTTCGAATACCATTTGGTCCCCACTCTACGGCCAGTGAACGCGTCAGTGAAACAACTCCGCCCTTCGCGGCAGCCGAAGGAACCACATAGGCCGACCCGGTAAACGCATAGGTGGTTACAATATTCAGGATACTGGCCGCTTGTTGCTCAGCAATCCA
>DAIRDA010000053.1:3633-12092 GCA_036796375.1 Albibacterium sp. | reverse complement strand
CTTGCCGAGCGATTGGGGAAAAAGCGTATAATCGCCGAAACCGGCGCAGGGCAGCACGGGGTGGCAACAGCGACGGTTTGTGCATTGAAAGGACTGGAATGCGTAGTTTATATGGGCGCGATCGATATTGAACGGCAGGCGCCTAACGTTGCCCGTATGAAAATGATGGGTGCCACGGTGGTCGCCGCTCATTCGGGAAGTAAAACCCTAAAGGATGCAACCAACGAAGCCTTGCGCGACTGGATCAACAATCCGGTAGATACTCATTACATTATTGGTTCGGTCGTAGGGCCGCACCCATACCCGGATATGGTTGCTCGTTTTCAATCGATTATCTCCCGGGAAGCGAAAAATCAGTTGATGGAAAAGAAAGGAAAATTACCCGACTATGTACTGGCTTGCGTAGGTGGGGGGAGCAATGCGATTGGAATGTTTTATCATTTTCTGGACGACGAGGGAGTGCGACTTATCGCGGCGGAGGCGGCTGGCAAGGGTATCCATTCTGGTCATTCGGCGGCCACCTCTGTATTGGGAAAGGAAGGCGTTTTACACGGAAGCCGCACCATTCTGATGCAGACGGACGACGGACAGGTTATTGAGCCGTATTCCATTTCGGCGGGTCTCGACTATCCGGGTATCGGCCCCCAACACGCTTTTTTATTCGACAATAAGCGGGTAGCGTATGTGAGCATTACCGACGAGGAAGCAATGCAGGCTGGATTGCTCCTGACGCGGCTGGAGGGGATTATTCCAGCGATCGAGAGTGCACATGCGCTGGCTCAGCTTGAAAAGATGCAGTTCAAACGCGACGACGATGTGATTCTTTGCCTGTCGGGCAGGGGTGACAAAGATCTGGACAATTACACTAAGTACTTCTCGTTCTAACATATTTAAATCATGACCCGAATAACAAAGACATTTCAGAAAAAGCAGGAAGGAAAGAGACTGCTTTCCATATATTTTACAGCCGGTTATCCGGAACTCAACAGTACGCTCGATATTGCCGAAGAACTGGAGCGGTCCGGGGCCGACTTCCTCGAAATCGGTTTTCCGTATTCCGACCCTCTGGCCGACGGACCGGTCATACAGCATAGCTCGCAGGTAGCACTTCAAAACGGAATGACCCTGGAGTTGCTTTTCAGCCAATTGCACGACTTGCGAAAGCGGGTCACGATTCCCGTGTATTTGATGGGCTACTTCAATACGGTTTTGCAGTATGGGGTAGAGCGCTTTTGCCAGTCGTGCAAGGCGGTAGGGGTCGACGGAGCCATCATTCCAGACCTTCCTTTATACGAGTACGAAAACCTGTATCAAAGCACTTTTGAAGAAAACGGCATCAGCAATATTTTTCTCGTAAGTCCGCAAACGCCGGATGCCCGGATCCGGCAAATCGACGCACTGAGTAATGGATTTATCTACCTGCTTTCGTCTTCGTCAACCACCGGTAACACGCTGGAAGTATCCCGCGAGCGGTCCGACTATTTCCAACGTATCAAAGATTTGAATTTAAAGAACCCCCTGGTGATAGGATTCGGAATCTCGAACCACGATAACTTCCGACAGGCCGCCGAAATAGCAGATGCCGCGATCATCGGTTCTGCCTTTGTAAAGCAGCTGGATAGGGCCGACTACCTGAATGGAATCGCATCCTTTATCAGGGGCATTAAGGAAGGTGAGGGGCAGGAAGAAGGGATTGCGGCCAGCAACTCCGCCGATGCCAGATAAGAAGCGATTGTAAATACAGCTAACGAATATCTGCTGCCGGATTCTACTGCCGGATATCTGCGACAGGAAAAATGAGAAAGGCGCCCCCGTTTGGGGGCGCCTTCTTCAATAATGAGAATAGTTGTTCGGTTAAATGAGAATAGTTGTTCGGTTAAATGAATTGCGCGAGGTCGCCTTCTCCCTGACGAATTACTTCGAATTCGCCTGTCGTGCAGTCGACCACTGTCGAGGGTACATTCTTTCCATATCCGCCATCAATTACCAGGTCGACCCGGTCAGCAAACTTTTCGTATATCAATTCGGGGTCGGTCGAATATTCCAGCACTTCATCGTCGTCGTGTATAGACGCCGATACAATGGGATTCCCCAAGGCCGCAACGATCTCACGGGCGATATTATTATCCGGAACCCGGATACCAACGGTTTTCTTCTTCGAGCTCAATAGCTTCGGTACCTGTCCGCTTGCCTCGAAGATAAAGGTAAAAGGACCGGGAAGCGACTTCTTCAATAGGCGGAAAGTCGCGTTATCAAGGGGCTTGGTATATTGCGATATGCCCGACAGGTCGTTGCAGATAAAAGACAAATTTGCTTTTTCAGGTTTTACGCCCTTAATCTGACATACCCTTTCTACCGCCTTCGGATTGGTAATATCGCAGCCGATACCGTAAATGGTGTCGGTAGGGTAAATGATGATACCGCCCTTTTTCAGCACATCAACAACCTGTTGAATGCTTTTAGGATTGGGGTTCTCCTCGTAAATCTTAACAAACATATCCTGATTTTTTTTAGAACGCTGCGTTATTCGGATAGCGTGGGAAAGGAATTACATCCCGGATATTTCCCATGCCTGTCACAAACAAAACCAACCGTTCAAATCCCAAACCAAATCCCGCATGCGGAGCCGTACCAAAGCGGCGTGTGTCAAGAAACCAGTCCATCTCCTCAATAGGGATATGCATTTCTTCCATTCGCTGCGTCAGTACTTCATATCGTTCCTCACGTTGCGAGCCTCCTACAATTTCTCCGATACCCGGAAACAGAATATCCATGGCGGCAACCGTTTTCCGGCCTTGTTCGTCTACTTCGTTCTGACGCATGTAGAAAGCCTTGATGTCGGCCGGGTAATCCGTAAGAATAACCGGCTTTTTAAAATGCTTTTCAACCAGGTATCTTTCATGTTCCGACTGAAGGTCGATTCCCCATTCGTCAACCAGGTATTTAAATTGTTTCTTTTGATTTGGTTTTGAACGCTTTAATATTTCAATTGCTTCTGTGTAGCTGATTCTTTCGAATTCATTATCCAGACAGAACTGCAGTTTTTCAATTAATCCGAAAGGAGAACGATCAGCCTGAGCCTTTTGTTTTTCTTCCTCGGCCAGCCGGCTTTGAAGGAATTCCAGCTCCTCGGTGCAATGTTCCAGCGCATAACGGATCACATACTTCAGTAGCTCTTCCGCCAAATCCATATTATCGTGAATGTCGTAGAATGCCATTTCCGGCTCAATCATCCAGAACTCGGCCAGGTGGCGGGTGGTGTTTGAATTTTCGGCACGGAAAGTCGGACCGAAGGTGTAAATATTTCCCAGGCCCATGGCAGCCAGCTCGCCTTCAAGCTGACCTGAAACCGTCAGGTTGGTAGCCTTTCCGAAAAAATCTTCCGAGTAATCGATAGCGCCTGTCTCCGTACGTGGTGGGTTTTCCATGTCGAGGGTGGTCACCCGAAACATTTCTCCGGCGCCTTCAGCATCCGAACCGGTTATGACGGGCGTGTGCATATACACAAAACCTTTTTCGTTAAAGAAGCGATGAACGGCAAAGGCGAGGGTGTGGCGTACACGGAAAATGGCGTTGAAGGTATTGGTTCGGAAACGAAGGTGTGCAATTTCGCGCAGGAATTCAAGGCTATGCTTTTTAGGCTGCAGTGGAAACTTATCCGGATCCGATTCGCCTAAAATTGTCAGTTCTGAAGCCTTTAGTTCAACACGCTGCCCTTTCCCAACCGATTCTACCAGAACGCCTTTTACCGCTACCGATGCGCCCGTGTGCAGTTTCTTAATTGTTTTCTCATCAAATTCATTGATTCCGACCACTACCTGAAGATTCCCAAGGCACGACCCGTCGTTAAGCGCCAGAAATTGATTGTTTCTGAAGGTGCGTACCCAACCTTTAGCTATAAATTCTTGGCCAAACTCGCCCGAGTTCAGCAGATCTTTAATTCGTGTATGCTTCATGATATACTGTATTCTTAGAACAAATAAACCTCCGGAAAGGAGGTTTATTTGTGAATTATGTAGAAATAATGATTCGACTTATTTTGCAAGAACCTCGGTCACCAGGCTGGCTGCTTCTTTAAGTTCAATTGCAGAGAATACCTTTAAACCTGATTCATCGATCAGTTTTTTAGCTTCTACTGCATTGGTACCTTGCAAACGAACAATGATAGGGACAGGGATATTTCCGATTTCCTGATAGGCATCAATTACTCCCTGTGCTACGCGGTCGCAACGAACGATACCACCGAAAATATTGATAAGGATCGCTTTCACATTAGGATCCTGAAGGATGATATTGAAACCAGCTTTAACCGTTTCTGCATTGGCTGTACCACCTACATCCAGGAAGTTCGCAGGCTCACCTCCGGCAATTTTAATGATATCCATGGTTGCCATTGCCAAACCAGCACCGTTCACCATACATCCAACGTTTCCGTCAAGCTTAACATAGTTCAGGTTTGATTTTCCAGCTTCAACCTCCGTAGGGTCTTCTTCTGCAAAATCGCGCATCTCCAGATAGTCTTTATGACGATAGAGTGCATTTTCATCCAAGTCTACTTTTGCGTCAACTGCCAGAATTTTGTTATCAGAAGTTTTAAGAACCGGGTTGATCTCGAACATGGCCGAATCGGTCGCATCATACGCTTTGTAAAGAGATGCTACAAATTTTACCATTTCTTTATGAGCAGCACCTTCAAGACCCAGGTTAAAAGCGATCTTTCTTGCCTGGAATCCCTGCAAACCTACTTTAGGATCAATTTCTTCTTTAAAAATTAAATGAGGAGTTTTTTCTGCGACTTCTTCGATATCCATTCCGCCTTCTGTGGAATACATGATGATATTACGTCCGCTGGCGCGATCTAAAAGAACACTCATGTATATTTCACTGGTTTCACTTTCGCCAGGGTAGTAAACGTCCTGAGCAACCAACACCTTGTTAACCTTCTTGCCTTCAGGGCCGGTTTGTGGTGTTATCAGCTGCATGCCGATTATATCCGTAGCTTTTTGCTTTACTTCATCGAGGTTCTTGGCCAGTTTTACGCCACCGCCTTTTCCGCGGCCCCCTGCGTGGATCTGTGCTTTAACCACTACCCAGTCGGAGTCAAAATCTTCTTTCAATTGCTTAGCAGCTTCTACCGCCTGTTCAGGTGTCTCTGCAACAATACCTTCCTGTATACGTACACCGAAACTTTTTAAGATTGCTTTACCTTGATATTCGTGAATATTCATGCTTTAAAAATTTGCCGTAAAAGTAATTCTTTTAATCCATTAAATCAATGTTATTGGCTCTTATTTGTTGAATATTATTATCTTCGCCCTATGCTAAGCGCAAGAAATATTTATAAATCGTACGGCAGTTTGCCCATATTGAAGGGGGTGGATCTGGACGTGAAGAGAGGAGAAATTGTAAGTATTGTGGGTGCTTCAGGGGCAGGAAAAAGTACACTGCTCCATATCATTGGTTCTCTTACCTTACCCGATCAGGGAACCCTCGTTCTTAACGGTACAGAAGTCAATCGCTTATCGTCAAAGAAGCTTTCCGAATTTCGCAATAAAAATATCGGTTTCATCTTCCAGTTTCACCATTTGCTACCCGAATTTAACGCGCTGGAGAACGTTTGCATGCCGGCCTTTATCGCCGGACTGGGCAAAAAGGAAAGCGAACGCAAAGCAGCAGAACTGCTCGATATGCTGGGTCTCAGTCACCGTACCGGTCACAAACCCGCCGAACTTTCGGGCGGCGAGCAGCAGCGGGTATCGGTGGCGCGTGCGCTCATTAACCAGCCAGCCATCATTCTAGCCGATGAACCTTCCGGTAACCTCGACTCAGACAATGCCCTGGCCCTGAATCAATTATTTCTAGAGCTCAGGGAAAGGCTTAACCAAACCTTCGTGATTGTTACGCACAACGAAGACCTCGCAAAAATATCCGATCGCAGTATTCATATGAAAGATGGTGTCATTATCGCCGAATAGAATTTATGTATAACAAAACCGTGATTATCACAGCCGGTACCAGCTCAAAATCGCAGAGCCTGGCCCGCAACTACGAGCAGCATAATGTCGTTTTTGCAGATTTTCAACCCATTCCATCGCCCATGCTATCGTCGGGTCGCTTTGTGCAGCTACCCGAAGTAAATGCGCCACATTTTATCCACGAATTACTAAAGATATGCCTCGACCGCGATGCCAGTATCCTGGTGTTGCAAACACCTGAGGAGGTAAAAACATTGGCCGGACAGGAGCTTTTGTTTGAAGAATACAATATTGAAGTAGTATGGTAGATATCACCCGACTGGTTACAGAGAAAGAAGCCTTTATATTTGAATTAGACAACGTTCTTTACCCTGAGCAGGATTACCTGCTTCAGGTGTATTACCTGTTCGCTAATTTTCTGGAATATACAGAAACGCGTCCGGAGGCAGCTCTTCTAACCCGCTTTTTGAAAGAGGAATACTTGAGCAGCGGAAGCGAGGGGCTGTTCTCAAAAGCAGCCCGTGAATTCGATATTGACGGGAAATACGAAGACAATTTCAACCGCCTGCATGTGTCGGCTCAACCGCCGCTTCTCCTATATTTTTACCCCGAAATGCTGCGGTTTCTAAAAGATTGCAAAGCTGCCGGAAAGAGCCTTTTTCTCCTCACGCGGGGTAACCCCTTAATGCAACTCAATAAGTTAAAATATATTGATTGGCAGGGGATTGATAAAGAAATAAAAGTGTATTTTTATGATGAAATAAAATTGCTTACCCACCTGGAACCGCTGGATTATATACTGCAGGAAAACAAGCTCACAAGGGAAGCAGCTTTATTTGTCGGTAAGAGTGAAAAGGACCGCGAAATGGCAACCGACCTGGGGGTTGAGTATCTGGAGGCGACTGGTTTGAGAACGAACAATGAAAATACGAACTAAAAAATATGCAGGCTTTCTGCTTATCCTGATCTTTTTCGGACTGATACAGGGATGCAAAAAAGATGACGTACCACCGCTCGTTAAGCCCGAACGTGGCGAAACGACCGAAGATTTACTAAAAGACTCCGTATACATTTATACCTACTACTTTTACCTGTGGCAAGACCAACTGCCCGATCGCTTCGCAGCCCGCAATTATAACTCGGCCGACGAAGTTTTGGAAGCCCTCACCGAATTCAGTAAACCTCCCGGAGGCGGTACGAAGCTTGATCGATACAGCTTTTTGGACCGCTCAGGCACCGTGAGTGAAGAAATTCAGGAGGGACGGGCCGGAAGTTTTGGGTTTGATGTGCGCTATAATAACGATACCGACTTGTACATTAAGCTGGTCTATCCGGGTTCTCCGGCAGCTGCTGCGGGCATTAGCCGCGGCTGGCAGATATTGGAGATCAATGGGAACTCCAAGCTTGATAATGCTACCCTGGAAGCAGACGACTACCGTTGGTTATATGCCGCCATTGATGGCAGCAGTATCCAACTAAAATTGCGCAAACCCAACAATGCCGTGGTCGACGTAAACCTGCAGCGCCGATCGTTCAATATTAATCCGGTGTTTCATTCTTCCGTTATCGAGCAGGGCGCTAAAAAAATAGGTTATTTCGCGTTCGACACCTTTGTGTCTATTGAAGACGACAGGGGCCGCCCCACCTCGACACTCAATCTTCTGAACCAGGTATTTACAGAATTTGAATCCAAAGGCGTGCAGGAAGTGGTGGTCGACCTCCGATACAACGGTGGTGGAGCCGTCATTACCGCTGAGTACCTGTCGAATATGCTGGCTCCCTTAAGCGCAGACAAGCAGACCATGTATACATACGGTGTAAACGAAACGCTTGCGACCGATGAGGGATGGAAGGAGTTCTTTGCACCGGTTAATTTCGACAAGCAAAACGCACTCAACCTGCAGCGGGTCTATTTCCTGGTTACGGAAGGAACCGCCTCTGCCAGCGAGCTGCTGATCAATAACCTCAAACCCTATGTGGATGTGAAGCTGATTGGTGAATATAACACATACGGCAAGCCCGTAGGCTTCTTCCCCTGGAACATCATGAACAACGACCTTTACGCGGTGTCTTTCAAAACCATCAATGCTTCCGGTGAAAGCGATTATTTTGAAGGGATGCCCGTCGATAAATTGATTGGAGAAGACCTTACCACAGATTGGGGTAACACAAACGATCCCCTGCTGAGGGAAGCCCTGCAATATGCCACCACCGGTAGCTTTTCTGTTAGCAGCGCCTCCCGTATGCAGTCGCTTCGACCCCAATCGCAAACCAAGAAGCTAAATAGCAAGCTTGATCAGCGAGGTAATAAAGACATGTTCCGTTTTAGAAAAAAATAAAAAATAAAGCCATGAAACCCGGTCACGTTACAACATTGAAAGAAATTGCAAAAAGGTTGAAATTGTCGACTTCCACGGTTTCCCGCGCCTTAAAGGACCATCCGAGTATCGGACTGGTAACGACCATGCGGGTGAAAAATCTTGC
>DAIRDA010000053.1:0-3533 GCA_036796375.1 Albibacterium sp. | reverse complement strand
GATTAGTATCCGCTGATTCATTCAGATTAAAATCCGTTGATTCATTCGGATTAGAATCCGCTGTCGTCAAGAGCAAAGGTGGGTTTTGAAGTTTTCCACTTCCCGCCGGTAAAGTCAGGGAAGTCAAGCGTCTTGCTTCCTTCTTTGATCGACTGGATCGAAAGCGGGAATAAGGCGCTCATGGTAATAGAATCGTACACATCAATAGGCGTTTGGCGACCTTGTTTAACCGCTTCAAAGAAAGCATTGTCTACAAACCAGTCCATTCCGCCATGCCCTGATCCTGTTGCTTTTTCAGCGTTTTTAGCCCAAAGCGGGTGGTCGTATTTTTTAATCCATTCATCGGCTTTATCCCAGGCATGCCCCTTGGCCGCCTTTCCTTCGATATACATACCGTTATTTAGATCCATCCAGATACCATTGGTTCCCTGCACGCGTAGTCCGATAGAGTAGGGGCGCGGCAAATGCACATCGTGTTTAATCTCCAGCACTTCGCCGTTAGCACAATGCATCAGCGAGGTGGTCACATCGCCGTTTTTGAAATCAACCTTCGCATTCGGATGGGTAGGATCTAATTTATTTACATAGTTTTTAAGTCCTCTTGCTTTGCTTGAGAAAGAAACGACCTGGGTGATGCGATTACCATGGTTAATATCTGTAAAGTGCATCAAAGGACCTAAACCATGCGTAGGGTACAAGTCGCCATCCAGATCGCGGTTGAACGCCGTTCTCCACTGTGCTTCACTGTATCCCTTTTCGCCAAACTCAACACCACCGCCGTAAGGTTTCTTGCCATCGTTGAATAAAACCTCGCGCAAATCGTGCTGGTATCCACCCTCCAGGTGTACCAGTTCACCCAGCAGTCCCTGGCGAACCATATTCAGTACCGCCATGATATCGCGTCGGTAAGCTACATTCTCCAGACACATATACGGAACACCCGTCTTCTCGGAAGTTTTCACGATATCCCAGTGCTCGTCCAACGTTAGCCCTGCAATCACCTCACAACCTACATATACACCAGCGTTCATCGCATCGATCGACTGAGGGTGGTGGAACTGCCAGGGGGTAGAAATAATCACTGCATCGAGCTTCTCTTTCTCAAGCATTTTCTTGTAAGCATTTTCACCGCCGGTATATTCCTTCGGCGCTTTCTTGCCATTGTTCTTAAACTGCTTACGGCAAAGCGCCAGGGAATCTTCCTGGGTATCGCAAATGGCGACCACATTGACGTCGTCGCGCCGAAGTGCAATTTCAACGTGGTTTCTGCCCCGCATTCCTACGCCGATAAAGCCCAGGCGAATGACTGATTTTTCCTTCGCAAACAAAGGACTACCGGAAAATATAGCAGTGCCCGCAGCAGCAGCAGATCCGGTTTTTAAGAAATTTCTTCTATCCATTTTTTGATTATTACAATGTCTTTACTTAACAAACCTAAAAAAATCTTGTATTATTAATGTACGCAATCGATTGTCTAAAAATTAAAAAAAAAGAACAAACGATTGCGTTCGCTTCAGAATATGTTTTTTTGAATCTATTTAAGATATTGCAGCACCGAACGAGACGAATATAATACATACGCCTCCAATTGGACAACCTGCTAAACGTAAATAATGGATAACTCTATACTGTTACATCTGTCGAACCAATTCAATATCAAGGGTAATCCATATCACATCGAAGAATTTGGATCCGGACATATCAATGATACCTACAAAGTTTTAACCGATGCCTCCGACGGCGACGATTACCTTCTGCAGCGAATCAATCACCATGTATTTAAAAACGTGGATGTGTTGATGCAGAATATTGAAACTGTGACCCGCCATTTGAAAACAAAAAATGCCGACCGTCCGGTGCTGACCATTCTGCGTACTATTGACGACCAACTCTATTATCGCGACCAGGAGGGAAATTACTGGAGGATGATGTATCTTATTGGCGATACCAAGAGTTACGACATCGTTGAAACGGAGAGCCAGGCCAGGGAAGGAGGAAGGGCATTCGGCGAGTTTCAGGCACAGCTTTCTGATTTGGATAGCGCTACGATCGACTATACCATCCCTGATTTTTGCAATATCGATTTCCGGATGAAGAACTTTCACCGCGCTTTGGCCCAGGATGTTGTGTTGCGGAAAGAGGAGGTTGCCGAAGAAATTTCTTACATCCTATCGCGTCAGGAACAGATGTATGCCATTTTAAACATGGCCGAACGGGGAGAGCTTCCTTTACGGATCACCCACAACGACACCAAGTTCAACAACGTACTGCTCGACCACAACGATAAAGCGCGTTGTGTCATCGACCTCGATACCGTGATGCCCGGCTATGCAGCCTACGATTTCGGCGATGCCATCCGCACCATTATCAACCGTGCCGCGGAAGACGAGGCCGATATTTCAAAAATCCAACTCAATATGCCCTTATTCAAGGCCTATACCGAGGGCTACTTTGAGTTTGCACACGCATTCCTCACGCCCAAAGAAATAGAATCCCTGAAAGAAGGTGTTTTGCTATTTCCCTATATGCAGGCCGTTCGTTTTCTGACCGATTACCTGGAGGGCGATCACTACTATAAGATTCAACATCCGGCACATAATTTGCAACGTGCTCGTGCACAACTAAAACTAGCGCTCGAGGTGGAAAATCAGCAAGAAGTAATCGACGATTTCATTCGGCAGACCTCAGCGCAATACCTGATGCATAAGGATGGATAAATTAAGAATACCCTATTTAGAAGGCATTTCGGCTCATGAAGATGAATTAAAGCAACTTTTCAACTCGCTTCCCGCTCACGCCATTGCGCAACAACCCTGGCCTCAATACCCTTATAAGTCGAGCGCCCGTTTCAAGATCGCCTATTCCGATGAGGCCATTCTGCTTAACTACCTGGTGGAAGAGCAATTTATGCGTCTGAACAGCTTTGCCTCGAACGATCCGGTGTGGGAAGATAGTTGCGTTGAGTTTTTTATCTCTTTTGACGGTGAGCGCTATTTTAATCTGGAATTTAATGCGCTCGGGGTAGCACTGGTCGGATACGGTACTCAGGATAAAAGCAGCCGTCAGCGTCTTGAGGCAACAGCCATTGATCGTATTCAAAGTTTTTCAGGAATCCGGAAGGTGATGCAGGGGGAGGCCATTCAGTGGGATTTAGGACTCTATATTCCGCTTTCCGTTTTCTCACAAGCGAATATTTCTAATTGGCGTGGACTTGAATGCCGGGCGAATTTTTACAAATGCGGCGATTTATTGCCCAATCCCCATTTCCAGTCCTGGGCACCTATCATTCATCCCTGTCCTAATTTTCATCTCCCGGAATTTTTTGCTCCCATCGAATTTGAATAGATCAGCAAGCTTTGTAAGCTGATCTATTCCTGTTCTTGTATTCCTGTTCTTCTGTTTCTGTGTTCTTCTGTTTCTGTTCTTCTCTCCCTGTTCTTGTATTCCTGCTCTTTCTTTGTTTGCAAGTCGATGGTCCCTCCTGGTTGGCGTCTGATTAAGTGTTTTAATCCTATTTATTAAAAACCAATAAG
>DAIRDA010000052.1:10391-12168 GCA_036796375.1 Albibacterium sp. | reverse complement strand
ACGATCGTTCGCGTATTGCAAGATCAGTATAAACTTAACCCCGCCAGAATGACGGCGGCCGGACGTAGTGAATACATCCCGCTGCAAAGTAACGATACGGAAGAAGGAAGGGCGACCAACCGCCGGACACGGATTGTGATCCAACCCGAGCTTGATCAGTTCTTTGAACTGCTCGAAGCGCCTCAGTAGATTATTCACAACATAAAAAAAGGTTATCCCGAACAGGATAACCTTTTTTTATGTATCAACCTTTCAGATCCGTCAGGTATAAGCTACTGGAATTTCCAATGTAAATAATTGATGTTTTTCCCGTTGATCAAATATTTTTTTTCATAGTAGGTTTTGATTTGCAGGGTATCGTTAAGCAGGTCCGAATGGTAAAGGTCGGCTGTCGCCGCAATCACCGTTTCCCCGCGTTCGGCTAGCTTTTCCAATGTATAAGCATACAAGCCATCATTGTCCGTTTTCAGATGCATCAGTCCCTCCCGATTCAAGACGATCCGGTACATCTCCAGAAAACGATCGGAGGTTAAACGCTTCTTTTCACGGCTAACCTGAGGTTGAGGGTCCGGAAAGGTAATCCAGATTCCGCTTACTTCCCCCTCGGCAAAATACTCAAGAAGTTCTTCAATCTGTATACGGAGAAATGCTACGTTCTTCACCCCGTCTTCCAGCGCGGTTTTTGCACCACGCCAGATACGATTTCCCTTGTAATCGATCCCAATAAAATTTATTTCCGGAAAAGCCTTGGCCATATTCACGGAATACTCGCCTTTTCCACATGCCAGTTCCAGAACAATTGGGTTTGAATTGCCAAAATGCTTCTGAGCCCAATTTCCCTTATTTACCAGGCCTTCTTCCAACTGATATACATTGGAGAAGGTTCCAATTTCGTTGAATTTACGTAACTTATCTTTTCCCATCGTTAGAATGACTCTCGTTTCTAAATAGTCGGCAAAAATAGTTTTATCTTTGGACATACTTGATGATAATGGAAAAAGAAGCTAAAATTTATATCGCGGGGCACCGCGGCATGGTCGGGTCGGCCATTCACCGTCAACTGATAAGCCGGGGGTTTAATAATTTCGTACTCCGGACGTCTGCAGAGCTTGATTTGAGAGACCAGGCAGCAGTGAATGCATTTTTTGCCGAACAGAAACCTGAATACGTATTCCTGGCTGCGGCAAAAGTCGGTGGTATTTTAGCAAACAACACCTATCGCGCAGAATTTTTATGGGACAACCTGAGTATTCAGAACAACATCATACACAGCGCTCACATACACGGCACTAAGAAGCTGATGTTTCTTGGCTCGAGTTGTATTTATCCAAAACTTGCTCCCCAGCCTTTAAAGGAAGAGTACCTGCTCACCGGACCGCTTGAATCCACAAACGAGCCTTATGCCATCGCAAAAATCGCCGGAATAAAGCTTTGTGAAGCCTACCGTGATCAGTATGGTTGCAATTTCATATCCGTTATGCCGACAAACCTTTATGGCGTCAACGATAATTATCATCCGGAAAACTCTCATGTATTACCAGCCCTCATCAGACGCTTCCATGAAGCCAAGGTTGATTCGATCAGTCAGGTTGCCATATGGGGAAGCGGAACCCCAAAACGCGAGTTTTTATACGCCGACGACATGGCAGAAGCCTGCATATACCTGATGGAGACCTATAATGAGAAGGAATTTCTCAACATCGGGACAGGCGAAGATATCAGCATACTCGATTTAGCTCACCTGGTTGCCCAGGTAATCGGTTACCAGGGAGACATC
>DAIRDA010000052.1:0-10291 GCA_036796375.1 Albibacterium sp. | reverse complement strand
CAGTCGCTACTAATACGTTTCGCTATCGGGTGGAATGCCATAGTCTCGCGCCACCGGCTTGCGGGTTTTGTTAGGACGAATAAAACCGGCCACTTTATCAATGATGTTGGTGACGCGCTCCTGGTTAATTGCACCAGCGGCCTTTTGGGAAGCAAACAATAGCAAAGCCTTCTTTATAAAGCCAGCTTTTCTAAAAAGAATTTTATTGAAAACGAAAGGCAACGTCACCCGCAGCGTATTGGTAAGCCAGTCGCTGTGCGATGGTTTTCCCGCAGCAAATAAGTTGGAAGTGCTGTTACCCTTTGGCAACCATGACGACATGCGTTTAAGAAACTGGAGTGGGCCTTCCGCTTTTTGCTGAAGGAAACCAACCTGATCTTTTAAATAACTTTCCTGCTCATTCTGCAATGATTCAAGGCGCGCTATTTCGGCCTTCAGCTCATCCACATTATTAATTGTTCGGTTTGTCATCATGAGTTTCGTTCCATTTTTGTAAAAACTTGCGGATTGATAGGTTCATCAGCCCCTTCTCTATGCTCTTTTTCGTGACCAAAAGGATAATTATCAAAAGCAGATAAAAACCACCAAGCGCCAGGAACCCGAGTGCATTGCTGCCGAAGAGTTCAGCGAAGTAAAAGCCTAAACTGACACTCAAAAATAAAAGTAAAAAGAAACCGAAAACAACCAGCAAGGCATCGGTAATGATGGTTGAAATCAAGCCCGATAGCTTGTCCACTAACTTCAGAAAAGTCAGGTCCTTGGTCGTCTTCAGGTATTCCTTAAGCTTCTGAATTACCCCCTGGAGGGAAAATTTTTGATCGTCCATATGTTAATGTTGGAGGTTATGTGCGGTTAGAAACCGGATCAATTAAATGCCCGCGTGTACGTCGGCTTCTTCATGCAAATCGGCCGCACCACGATTGATCTTACTCTTAATGGTAGAAACAACCTTTTCTTTAAATTCGTTAAACTGATCTTTTTGTTCAGCCGATCGCTCCTTAATGGCATCTCCCAGATCTTTCAAAGAGTCATTTAGCTTTTCGCGGGTGTCTGCACCTCTTTCCGGCGCGAATAATACCCCTAATGCCGCTCCTGCTGCCAATCCGGCAATGAGGGCTACAACAGTTTTAGAATTGTCGTTCATCTTGTTTTTAGTTTTAGGTTGCTGGATAACAACGATTGTAGTATAAGTACAAATAAACCATCAAACAGTTTGCCAAAAGGTGAGATTACAGCAAAAGGCAAAAAAAAAGGCCATCCCAGTAGGGATGGCCTTCGAACGATTTATGAATAGTTTAGATAACTTTAACATTTACCGCATTAAGTCCTTTTTTACCTTGCTCAACATCGAAAGAAACGTTGTCGTTCTCACGAATGCTGTCAATTAGACCTGTTGAATGAACAAAGATTTCACTTTCTCCTGAGTTAGGAATGATGAATCCGAAACCTTTAGTTTCATTGAAAAATTTTACTACTCCGTCTTGCATGATTTTAAATATAATATTAATAAAGTACAAATATGCGTAAAAAAAATTACAACTGAGTTGAGTTTTTTATTTTTTATTATAACCCATCGCCGTAACGGAAGAAGGAATTCACTGTCACGGGCAGCTTCCCTTTGGGTTCAATCTCGCGCAAAATCGCTTTAGCAGCAGCACGTTGCATGATATCGTCGTTTTGGTAAAGTACCATAATGGAGTTTGCTTTTTCAATTCCGGGAAGCGAAGCCAGCACATAGGGGTTTGCGAAAACCACAAATTGTGCCTGAGTACTCGCCAGTTCCGTGATGAAAAGCCGCAAGCTCGAATTGTAATTCAATACACTTCCCGGGCGGTTTCGGCTATCGTGCAGGGCCACAATCACCTGATCATACTCTTTCAGGGCATTGCTGACTTTCACAATCTCGTCGGCGGTCGACTTAGAAGTGAGCACGAAGTTCAGTTCATTGTCGAATCGCTCACCCAGTACACGCTGAAAAAGAGAAACGCCGTCGGTGCCCACACTCACGATAGCGGTCTTCTTGCTGAACGACGTATTCTGAATCGCTTCCTTTCCGTTCAACAGGGTAACGGCATGATCGGCCAGCTCTTGCTTTAATTGTATGGACGAGGCACGGTTCAGGTCGGCATGTAAATTCGTTACATTAACTTCAGTCGGCTGATCCAGTCCCAACCAGTATTTCGCCGCAAGCACTTTCTTCACTTTCGCCTCAAATTCGTCTTTGCTGATCCGTTTCTTGCGGATCGCCTTCCGCACCATTTTAATCGCCCGATCGCTGTTTTCTGAAAGTTCCAAAACATCATTTCCAGCTACAATAGCGCGCACATCAGCCTCCCCGTCTTTAAAATATTTAACCACACCCTTCATATCCATGGCGTCTGTAAAAACCAGACCCTTGAATCCAAGTTCGTTTTTGAGGATGTCGGTAACAACCTTCCGCGATAAAGAAGAGGGAAGGTTCGTTTCGCTGTCCAGACTCGGGATACTTAAGTGGGCTACCATTACGCCGGAAGTACCTGCCTTGATCGCCTCCCGGAACGGATACATTTCGAGCGAATCGAGGCGCCCCCTGGTGAATGGTAGTTTCGGCAAATCGTAATGCGAATCAACGTCCGTATCGCCGTGGCCGGGAAAATGTTTCATAGTAACGATAATTCCCTCGTCCATCATACCGTCCATGTATGCAATGCCCTTTCTCGCTACGTTTTCTTTATTCTCGCCGAAAGAGCGGAAATTGATTACGGGGTTTCGCGGATTATTGTTGACATCAATCACCGGAGCGAAGTTGATATTCATTCCCAAACGCTTAAAATCGGTTGCCACCTCACGACCCATCCGGTAAAGTAACCTTTCATCCTGGATGGCACCCAGGGCCATCTGGTAAGGATATGAAATCGTTGAATCGGCCATACGCATGCCCAATCCCCATTCACCATCGAGCGCAATCAATAAAGGAACCCGTGCCGCCCGCTGGTATCGGTTAATTACGTGAGCATGCCTTACCGGCCCGCCCTGAAACATAACTACTCCGCCCAGATCTTCCTTCTCAATAACCTTTGCCACCGAATCGATGTATGCTTGCCCCAGATTAGTATGCGCCCGTACCATAAACACCTGGGCAATCCGCTGCCTTTTGTTTAGCTTTCTATAGACAGAGTCAACCCAGTCGTGCTGCTGGTTGATAAAAGTGATAAAATCAGGCCGCTGTTGCTGCGCTTTCAGGGAGGATTGGCTGCCCAGCAACAAGAACAGCATCATGAGCGATGTTATTTTTTTCATATCGAATGTTAAAGGCAGCAAATATACTAATGAGCAGATAATAAAATACCATTAAAAAAGCAAATGCGCTCCATTACCGATTTGGCATAAATTACAAGCGAACATTGCCATTCTTAACTGAATTATTTGTTTCCTTTAACAATACCTTTGTCACAAGAGCGTCTTAAAGATAAATTTTTAAAAATCAACTTTGATTTATAAATAATTGCATACCTTTGCTTCTCGATTTTTAAAAATGAAATTATTGTTAAACGATACAAATTTGATTAACACAGCCTTCAACGGGGCCGTGTCATTGGATATTTGTGATTTCCGTTTCTATAATCCCCTTCTTTTAAGAGTCCGACGACCGCTCGAGCCAAGGGCTTAATTGGCACCTCCCTCTTGTATTTTTGATAGGCCCTCTTCAAAAATCATTCATCAAGTCTTGTTTATTATCACAGTTAATGAATCTGTATAAATGAATCCGTCAGATTTCGTTGTCATACCAGCAACAGAAGCCCACAGTATCTATTCGGAGCAAATCACGAATGAAATGGCCGAATCGGCCAAAGCCCGCGGCACAGGAATAGCCCGAAGGCAACCGGAGTACATCGCTAAAAAAATGCTTGAAGGAAAGGCCGTAATCGCATTGACCCGCGAGGGCGAATGGGCTGGGTTTTGTTATATCGAAACATTCAGCCATGGCGAATATGTGGCCAATTCCGGCTTGATCGTCAGCCCCGCGTTTCGTAAGAGCGGACTTGCCAAGGCCATTAAGAAAAGAATTTTTCAGCTTTCCCGTGAAAAATATCCGAAAGCCAAAATCTTTGGCCTGACCACCGGTTTTGCTGTTATGAAGATCAATTCAGAGTTGGGGTACGAACCCGTGCCCTATTCAGAACTCACGCAAGACGAAGAATTTTGGAAAGGTTGCCAAAGCTGTGTAAATTACGAGACCCTGACCAGCAAAGGCAGGAATAACTGCTTGTGCACGGCCATGCTTTGGGATCCGGTGGAGAAAGAGAAAGAAATACGAAAGAAGATTGAAGACAAAGCCCGTGCAAAGGAACGATTAAAGGAGATCACCAAAAAATCTTCCCTTTTAAAGCGAATCGGCCTGAAAATCCGACGTTCTGCGAAATTATTAACATTGCATTAAAGCACCAGCATACATGAAAAAAAAAGTAGTATTAGCCTATAGCGGCGGACTGGACACCTCGTACTGTGTTGTATACTTAACGCGTGACCTCGGACTGGAAGTTCATTCCGTACTGGTCAATACAGGTGGTTTTTCTGAGGATGAACTTCAGAAAATCGAAACCCGGGCGTATGAAATGGGTGTAAGCTCACACCATACCGTTAACGAGACCGAGAACTATTACAACAGCAGTATCCGCTACCTGATTTTCGGCAATGTACTGAAAAACGCTACCTATCCGCTGTCGGTCAGCGCCGAGCGGGTGTTTCAGGCTACAGCCATCGCCCACTATGCACGCGAAATTGGTGCCGAGTACGTTGCCCATGGCAGCACAGGTGCGGGCAACGATCAGGTCCGTTTCGACATGATCTTTAATATCCTGATCCCTTCCGTCGAAATTATCACGCCCATTCGAGATCTTAAGCTGAGCCGCGAAGAAGAGATTTCTTATTTGCAGAAACATGGCGTTCAGTTCAATGCCGAGAAAGCCCAATATTCCATCAACAAAGGAATCTGGGGAACTTCTGTCGGCGGAAAAGAAACGCTTACTTCCGATCAAACGCTTCCCGAAGAAGCCTGGCCAACGCCAGTATCTGCCACGGAACCACGCAGCATCCGCATAGAATTTAAACAGGGTGAGCCGGTCGCGCTCGATGGCCGTTCAATGACACCCGTAGAACTCATACAAACGCTGCAATCCATCGCCCAGCCCTATGGCATCGGCCGCGATATCCACGTAGGCGATACCATTATCGGCATCAAGGGGCGGGTAGGCTTCGAAGCGGCTGCTCCCGTCATCCTGATCAAGGCACATCATACGCTTGAAAAACATACACTCACCAAATGGCAGTTAAGCTGGAAAGACCAGCTGGCATCCTTTTACGGTAACTGGTTGCACGAGGGTCAGTACCACGACCCCATTATGCGCGACATTGAAGCCTTTCTGACCAGCTCGCAGGAATTTGTAAATGGAACGGTAACCGTGGAGCTACACCCCTACCGCTTTCAGGTAATCGGTATCGAGTCGGCCAACGATCTGATGTCAAATGCCTTCGGCAGTTACGGTGAAATGAATAAATCGTGGACAGGCGACGATGTGAAAGGATTCTCAAAAATATTTGGAAACCAGGTCATGATCTGGCACAAAGTCAACAAGGAGGGTAAAGCATGAGCCTAACCCAACAGATACGTGTCGGAGTCGTTGGTTCGGCGGGCTATACCGGCGGCGAACTGATTCGTCTTCTCGTTCATCACCCCCATGCGCAACTGGTTTTCGCTCATAGCGAAAGCAACGGAGGCAAAGCCCTTTCTTCGGTCCATACCGATCTGCTCGGCGATACGGAACTCACCTTCAGCAGCGAAATTCAGGATGACGTGGACGTTATATTTCTCTGTGTCGGCCATGGCAATGCCCGTAAGTTTTTGGAGGAAAATACTATTCCGGCGCATATACGCCTGATTGATCTCAGTCAGGACTTCCGCCTTGAAAAGAACCGAAACTTTCAGAACCGGGAATTCGTATACGGACTTCCCGAACTGCAGTCCGACCAAATCCGGCAGGCAAGCAATATTGCCAACCCCGGTTGTTTCGCTACTACCATCGAACTGGCCTTACTCCCGCTGGCCCGAAATCACCAAATCCGTTCAGCCATTCACGTAAACGCCACCACAGGCTCAACCGGAGCAGGGCAAAGTCCCGGAGCAACCACCCATTTCAGCTGGCGAAACAACAACCTTTCTGCCTATAAAATATTTGAACATCAGCACCTGGGTGAAATCTCCGAAGTGCTGGGTCAGAACGAGGGAGTACGTCCTGAAATTCACTTTATTCCGCAGCGGGGCGCATTTTCAAGGGGAATATTCGCTACCTGTTACCTCGATTGCGACCTGGGGCTGGAAGAAGCCTATCAGCTATACGAAGATTTCTACGATTCTGCACCCTTCACCCATGTCAGCCGCAGCAATATCGATCTGAAGCAGGTTGTCAATACGAACAAGTGCTTTCTGCACCTGGTCAAACACGGGAATAAATTGTTGATCATCAGTGTTACCGACAACCTCTTGAAAGGTGCAAGCGGTCAGGCCGTACAGAATATGAATTTGATGTTCGGGCTGGAAGAAACTGCCGGTCTTCATCTAAAATCCATTGTCTTTTAACCAGATGTGCTGCATCTGAACACCATAAAACCAGCATACAGATGAATCTTTTTGATGTATATCCGCTAAATCCCATCGAAATCAGCCGGGCAGCCGGATTGAAAGTATGGGACAAGCAAGGAACCGAATATCTCGACCTCTATGGCGGCCATGCGGTTATCTCTATTGGCCATACCCATCCGCATTATGTCCGGAAAATCAGCGATCAGCTGCAGGAAGTCGCTTTCTATTCCAACTCGATCGAGAACCCCCTTCAGCAGCAACTGGCATCCCTTCTAGGAAAGCAATCTGATAAGGACGACTACCGGCTGTTCCTGTGTTCAACCGGCGCCGAAGCCAACGAGAACGCCCTTAAGCTCGCTTCTTTTTACAACAAACGCAGCAAAGTAATCGCTTTTTCAGGGGCCTTCCACGGCCGTACCTCGCTGGCAGTTGCGTGTACGGATAATCCCAGGATTGTTTCGGCAGTAAACCAGCACGATGTCGAGTTCCTCCCTTTCAACGATATCGAAGCACTCGAGGAAGCTTTTCACAGAAATGGCGATCAGATTTCTTCCGTTATTGTGGAAAGCATTCAGGGCGTCGGGGGAATAAAAATTGCTTCAAAGGCCTTTTTAACCCGGATCCGCGAACTGTGCAACCGCTACGATGCCATCTTTATTGCTGACGAAGTCCAGTGCGGCTATGGCCGTACGGGCGATTTTTATGCGCAGGACTGGAGCGGTCAACGTGCCGACATCTACACCATGGCCAAAGGCATGGGCAACGGCTTTCCAATTGGAGGTATTTCCATCGCGCCAAAATTTGAAGCCTGGCACGGAATGCTCGGCACTACGTTCGGAGGCAGCCACCTGGCCTGTGCCGCGGCAATCGCCGTTTTGGAAGTAATGGAGCAGGAAAACCTGTTGAAGAATGCCGCCGAGATGGGTAACTACCTGCTTCACGAATTAAAGCAAATGGATGCAATCGTAGAAGTACGCGGGCGGGGATTAATGATCGGTATTGAACTGCCTCCGGAAATGAAGGAAGTAAGAAACCAACTTCTCTTCGAAGATCATATCTTTACAGGGGTAGCCAGCCCGAATGTCATCCGCTTGCTGCCATCACTCACCCTGTCGGCCACGGAGGCCGATCGCTTCCTGGAATGTTTAAAAAATCGCTTAAAGGCCTATCCGTTGCCTGAATCCGCCTTGAAAAATACAGTGTTATGAAAAAATTCTTTTCCGTAAACGATGTCGTTGACCTTCGGGCCATCCTGGAAGAAGCCCGCAATATGAAAGCAAACCCCTTCCAGTTCGAAAAACTCGGACAACATAAAACCCTCGGTCTTATTTTCCTTAACCCCAGCCTGCGGACGCGGCTCAGTACGCAGAAAGCCGGCATGAACCTGGGAATGCAGGTTATGGTGATGAACATGGGGCAGGAAGGCTGGGCGCTTGAAACGCGCGACGGAGTGGCCATGGACGGCACTACAGTCGAACATATCCGCGAGGCGGCAGCCGTCATCGGACAATACTGCGATGTCGTCGGACTCCGGTCTTTTCCGTCACTCAGCAACCGCGAGGAAGATTATCAGGAGATGCTCTTCCAAAAATTCAGCGAATTCTGCAAGGTACCTGTGGTGAGTCTGGAAAGCGCCACCCGCCATCCCCTGCAAAGCTTTGCCGACCTGCTTACCATCGAAGAAGAAAAGACAAAGGCAAAGCCCAGGGTGGTTCTTAGCTGGGCGCCGCATGTGAAGTCGCTTCCCCAGGCCGTTCCGAATTCCTTTGCCGAATGGATGAGAAGAGCCCAGCAGGAAGATATGATTGATTTCTGCATAGCCCATCCGAAAGGCTACGAACTTGCACCGGAATTCACCGAAGGTGTAGAAATTGTGCACGATCAAAATCAGGCACTGAAAGAAGCCGACTTCGTTTATGTGAAGAACTGGTCGTCTTATGAAGACTATGGTAAAATCGTTGAAACGCAGGACGACTGGATGCTCCATGCTTCACGCCTGAACCCGGCCACCCGTGTGATGCATTGCCTGCCTGTCAGACGTGATGTAGAGCTGGGCTCCGATATTCTCGACGGACCGCAATCGCTGGTTCAGAAAGAAGCGGGCAATCGGCTCTGGGCGGCCCAAACGGTACTAAAAAACATCCTTAGTAATCTTGCTGAATAAGTATCCATGAAGAACCGGCTTACCCTCATAAAAATTGGCGGAAATGTGATCGACCACGAAGCGCAACTCGAACAGTTTCTGGGCGATTTCTCCAGCATTAAAGGATTTAAAATTCTGATTCACGGAGGTGGTAAAACGGCCACAAAGCTGGCGGCCGACCTGAACCACCAGGCGGTACTGGTCGACGGCCGGCGAATCACCGACCAGAAAACCCTCGATATTGTCACCATGGTTTATGCGGGACTTATCAACAAAAACCTGGTGGCAAAATTGCAAAAACAAGGATGCAACGCAATCGGACTTTCAGGGGCCGACGGTAATTTCATCCGGGCAGTAAAACGCCCGGTCAATGAAATTGATTACGGCTATGTCGGCGATATTGAAAGCGACTCCGTCGACGCGGCTGGTCTTACAGCCCTGATGAACGCCGGTTTCATTCCAGTTTTTTCAGCCATCACACACGACGGGGATGGCCAGCTTCTCAATACCAATGCCGATACCATTGCCGCCAGCCTTGCAGTCGCCCTTTCGGCCAGCTTCGAGACGCGACTGGTGTATTGTTTCGAAAAGAAGGGGGTCCTTGCCGACATCAACGACGACAGTTCACTGGTTGCGGAAATCCGGGAGGCACAATTTCTTCCGCTTCAAGCGAGTGGCGTGATTGCCGGTGGCATGATTCCGAAACTCCATAATGCCTTTCAGGCCATCAATCAGGGAGTAAAGGAAGTGATTATCGGACAAGCATCCGATCTCGCGCAAATCGATTCGGGAACCTTTGGTACTACCATCTTAAAATAAACTATGGAAAAGATCAGCATTATCGGATCGGGCAATATCGGCCTATCGCTGGCCAGGGGCCTGGTCGCAAAAAACTATTGCAGCGCCGCTAACATCACCCTTACCCGACGCAACCTGGCGCATTTGGAGGAAGAAAAGAAAACCGGCTTTCAGGTGGACAGCAACAATGCCCAGGCCGTGCTCGGCGCTGGCATCGTGGTGCTGGCCGTATTGCCCCAGCAGCTCGATCAGGTATTAGCCGAGATCAGCGAAGTGCTGGATCCGGAGAAGCAATTGCTTATCTCGGTCGTATCCGGCGTAAAATGCGAAGATATCCGCAAGAAAATTGGCCGCCCCGATGCACGCGTGGTACGCGCCATGCCCAACACAGCCATCAGCATCGGGCAGTCGATGACTTGCATCGCCAGCGATGCCGAACAAGCGGATGATATGGCGCGGGTAAGCCATCTTTTCGAAAACGTGGGGGCGGTGATTCAGATTCATGAGGATTTGATGACAGCAGCTACCGCTTTATGTGCCTGCGGAACCGCTTTCTTCCTGCGAGCCATACGGGCTGCCTCACAGGGAGGTGTGGAAGTCGGCTTCCATGCCGATGAGGCCCTTAAAATGGCCGTACAGACCGCCAAGGGGGCAGCCGATCTGCTGCTGATGACCCGCTCCCACCCTGAAAGTGAAATTGACAAAGTCACTTCACCCAAAGGATGTACCAT
>DAIRDA010000051.1:0-12343 GCA_036796375.1 Albibacterium sp. | reverse complement strand
ACCTTCACTGCCGATGGCACCGCGATGATCAACGTTGTGATCATAAACACCCCACCCAGGAAAGGATTCATACCCGTTACAAACATATGGTGACCCCACACAATAAACGAAAGAACTGCAATTCCAAGAAGAGAATATACCATCGCATGGTAACCGAAAATAGGTTTACGGGCATTGGTCGAAATAATTTCTGATACCAGACCCAAAGCCGGCAAAATTACAATATACACCTCCGGGTGACCCAGGAACCAGAATAAATGCTGAAATAATATCGGGCTACCACCTTCGTAAGGTAAAATTTGTCCCTGAACAACCAGGTCGGATAAGTAAAAACTTGTACCCATGCTTCGATCGAAGAATAAAAGCACTACAGCAGCTACCAATACCGGAAACGATAAAAGTCCCAGAATTGCCGTGAAGAATAATGCCCAGATAGTAAGTGGCATCCTCCAAAGGCTCATTCCTTTGGCACGCATGTTCAGGATGGTACTGATATAGTTAATCCCTCCCATTACCTGAGAAGCGATAAATAATGCTATGCTTAGCAACCAAAGGGTCATCCCCGTGCCAGATCCGCTGATCGCTGTCGGTAAGGCAGATAGGGGCGGATAAATTGTCCAGCCTGAAGATGCAGGACCACTTTCAACGAAGAAAGATGCAAGCATCACCACACAGGCAACAAAGAAAAACCAGTATGAAAGCATATTCAGGAATGGAGCCGCCATATCACGTGCACCAATCTGCAATGGAATCAATAAGTTACTAAAGGTTCCGCTCAGTCCCGCTGTTAATACGAAAAACACCATGATCGTTCCGTGTATGGTAACCAAAGCAAGGAAAAAGTCAGGCTTGATACGTCCTCCTTCAGCCCATTTGCCTAGAAATACCTCAAGAATCGGGAAATCCTTCTCTGGCCAGGCCAACTGCAAACGAAACAAGATGGAGAGAAAAAGAGCAATGAAAGCCATAATAATCCCCGTCACCAGGAATTGCTTGGCTATCATTTTGTGATCCAGACTGAAAACATACTTCGAGAGAAATGTTTCCTTATGTCCGTGATCATGATGATCGTTGTGATTATAATCTGCTGCTGGCAGAGTAGTTGTAGTTGCCATAAGTCTTTAAACTTCTATTATTAGTTATTTGATACCAATTGATTACCGCCTATTGTCGAATTCGCCTGTTGTTGTGGCTGGTTTAACTCCTTAAACTCCTTCTGCATCGTTTCATCAAAGAAGTAAGTTTGCTCATTCAGCCATTCCTTGTATTCCTGCTCTGTAACCACAATTACTTTCTTCTGCATATTGTAGTGACCGCTACCACAGATTTTAGCACATAGCAAAATATAATCGTAGGTCGGGTCATTTAATTTCGTACGCATTTCCTCCGTTGTATACTTTGGAATCATGTGAAAGAAAGTAGGCATTCCCGGAACAGCATTGATCTGAACCCGGAATTCAGGAATATAGAAGGAATGCAATACATCCTTCGAGTTCACGGTAAAGTGTACAGGCTTTCCAACCGGTAATACGATATCGCCTGCGCGTACATCGTCTAAGGAATTCTTATCAGTAAAATCGATACCCAAGCCATTATTCGGGGTGGTAAGTTTATAATTACGGGAACCCACGACATTATCGCGGCCTCCATAACGTACAGTCCATGCAAACTGCTCACCGGTAACCTCAATCTGCAGCGCATCTTTTTTCTGGTCTTCAGGAATATTCGTAATGCCTCTCCAGGTGAAGAATCCGAACAACACTAAAATGGTCAGAACTACCGCTGGAGTGATCGTCCAGACCATTTCCAGCGTATTATTGTGCGGGTAATAATATGCTTTACGTTTATCAGATCCCCGGTATTGAAACGCGAATCCGAAAAGAGCAATGTGCGTAAGAAATAATACGATGGTGGTAATAACTGTTGTAACGATAAACAGGGTGTCGATTTTAGCCCCATGCACGGTTGCCGCTTCACGGAAGCTCATGGCTCCGTGGTTGGCGTACGACCAATACATCCCGTAAAGAAATACAAACAGTCCGACAAGAAAGAACCAGCCCTGATGAGCGTGCCAGTTATTACCTACGCGTCTTTTCTGTAAACCCTGGGTAAGATCATAGATACTCATTATCTGACCGATGATCGTAACGATCAGACAAACCAGCACAAACAGCAATACGTAGTAGAAAAAGTTTACGTATACCTGGGCAGGGATACCAGCCTCCGCATTTTCAGCAGCATCCGCTACTGTACTTTGTGAAGTCGGCGCAGCTACCGTCTCTTCAGAAGAGCCCGTAGTTTCCGGAGCAGTTTCCGAATCGTCGGCAATGGTAGACTCCGCCTCCGTATCCGGACTCTCGGTAGACACCTGTTCCGTATCAGCATTAACCGCTGCAGTGTCAGTCTGGGCGAATCCGGGGCTATGGATTAAGAATACCAAAGCCAATACAAGCCCGAAAACGCTTTTAATATGAATGAATTGTTTTACTCTCATTTTCAATATAACGGTTAAACTCTAATTAATCTATATATCAGTATCTATATTTGATGATGCAAACTCTCCTCAAGGAACGGATGGTTCTGAGGGGCCAGCGAATGCTTGCTCAGTTTATTTAACATCATGAAAGCAAACAATCCGACAAAACCGATTGCCATGCCAATTTCAGTAAATCCAAAGCCTCTATGCTGTTCAACAGTTCCTGGCATGATCATCATGTAGTAATCTAACCAATGTCCGGCCAGTAAGATAATACATACTGCGGCCAAGATATTTTCTTTTCTTACCCATGAACGGTTAATAAGAATTAGTACCGGGGTAAGGAAGTTAATAACGATATTCAACCAGAACCATGGCTTGTATTCAGGCTCCCACCGTTTGTAGAAATAAACGGTTTCTTCCGGAAGGTTTGCATACCAGATCAGCATAAACTGAGCGAACCATACATAGCACCAGAAAATAGAGAAGCCCATAATCAGCTTGCCCATATCATGCAGGTGATTTGTATTTACCCAGCTCATATATCCACCTTTTTTCAAAAGAATAATCGTCAGGGTGATAGCGCACAGTCCGCTTACCCAAAGTGCAGCGAAGTTGTACCATCCAAACATTGTCGAAAACCAGTGAGCCTCGAGCGACATAATTGTATCAAAAATCCAGATCGGCGAAGTAAAACCAAAAATCACCAGGAAAATGGCTGAGTAACGGAAACTCTTATTGTATGAGCCTAAACCGCCAGCAAGGTCTTCGTTGTAAGAGAATTTGGCCAGCGCCACGGCAAAGAAGCTATACGAAGCCATGAAAATCACCTCACGAAGCAAGAAACCGGGCGCATTCAAAAATGCAGCCTTCTTTGCAATCAACGGATCAAATGCGGAGCTGTTCGGATCCGTTAAGCCCTCACCAAACCAGTGGTGATAAAGGTTATGGGTGAATAGACCCGTGGCGCAAACCGCAAGAAGGATAAGCGAAGCAATCGGCAATAAACTGGAGAATGCTTGCGGAATCCGGATCATACCCGCTGACCAACCCGATTGAGTTACGTATTGTATCGCAAGAAAACAGGTACCTGCAGCGCAAACACAAGTTAAATAATAACTCATTAAAAGCAGGTTCGCGAATGTCCTTTCAGCTCCATTGATAAAAAAACCGTATCCAATAGCAATTACTCCTATCAATATAGCAATCAAACTCCAGGTTTTGGGCTTACCTGAGAAGTCAAATTGTTCATTAAAGTTATAAGAATGTTGATGAGTTTCCATTTGTAAATATCTATTATTCTATCGGTTTTGTAATTCTTGAACATGCATAACAATCTTCCAGCGATCTTCAGGAGAAATTTGCGACGCGTGAGATCCCATCAGATTCAAACCATAATAAATGGTGTGGTAAATTTTACCTGCACTTAAGTCTTTCACCATGCCACCACGGGAAGATGGTCCCGAACTATACGACGGAGGAGGAGGAAATTTTCCAAGCTTGACAATGCTGCCCTGTCCGTCACCGGTTTCACCGTGGCAAGGCTGACAAAATCGAAGGTACAGAATTTCACCCTGTTTCTTGGTTTCCTCAGTTACCTCCAAAGGATTATGGTAATTTGCTCCCGCTGCTTCGTAGCCCTCATTCGAGTTGTCGAACGGAAATTTTTCGAAGCCGATCGGAACGGTTCCGGGAGGAGGCGTCTGAGCGGTTTGCTTATTTGCAAAGTTCGCGTTTTCCTGATCCGGGTTATATCCTATAGGATCGTACATATTTCTGGAGAACTCCATGCCTGTACTACGGGTAGTACCGTCCCCACATGAGGTGACAACTGCGGTGAAAGCTACAGCAAAAAATGCAGACCCAATTATTTTAATCTTATTCATAGCTAACATATTTTCTCTCATTATGCAATACATCGATTGCACCGGCTTCTTTTAGTAAATTTTCAATTTTCTGATGATCTGAATTTTCCTGCGCGTCGATGGCAATTACAAAGCGATCATCAGTCGCTCTGAAATCCATTACCCGGGGAGCGCGTCCTGGAAACAGGTGGTTACGGAAGAAAAATGTAGAAACCATTCCCAGCGCCGTCAAAAGGATGGTCACCTCAAACGTTACGGGTACAAAGTTAGGAATCGCAAAAGCGGGTTTACCACCCACGTTCATCGGCCAATCGTATACCATAGTATAATAAAGGAGAGAAAATCCAAGCGTAAATCCAAGTGTACCGAACAAAAAGGCAGCAATCGGCAATCGGGAAGGTTTAACTCCCAGTTTCGCCTCAATACCGTGAATAGGCATTGGGGTAAAAACATCGTAGATAGGAACATTATTTTCCTGCAATTTTTCGATCCCATGCATCATCTCATCAGGATCTCCAAAACTTCCGAGTATATATTTTGTAGTGCTCATCCTTTTTATTTAACAAGTTCTTTAATTTCCCGATCTGAAATCGAGTCGTATTTACCTAATGCGTCACGGTAATTGTCAATCTCTGCCGGTTTCTGATGACCCTCACGGATCAGGTCTCTCTTCGCTTCGTGGCTCTGGCTCTTCAACAGTAGTTTCACCTCTGCAATAGCAACCGGAGGCAATACGCGAAGGAAAAGCAGGAACATCGTAAAGAAAAGACCAATCGATCCAACGAAGATACCCACATCAACCCAGGTAGGGTAAAACATCACCCAGCTGGATGGAAGATAATCGCGGTGTAATGAGGTAACAATAATTACGAAACGTTCGAACCACATACCAATGTTAACTACAATGGAAAGGATCCATGATATGGCGATACTGGTTCTCAATTTCTTGAACCAGAATAATTGTGGCGTAATTACGTTACAAGTCATCATCGACCAGTATGCCCACCAGTACGGACCAGAAATACGGTTCGTAAAGGCGTACATCTCGTACTCAGATCCCGAGTACCATGCGATGAATAGCTCTGTAAGATAGGCAACACCGACAATCGAACCGGTCACCAAAATAATTTTATTCATCGATTCGATGTGGAACATCGTGATGTAGTTCTCCAGATTCAACACTTTCCGCATTACCAGCAAAAGCGTTTGTACCATGGCAAAACCAGAGAAAATAGCTCCCGCTACGAAGTAAGGAGGAAAAATGGTAGTGTGCCATCCGGGTATTACCGAGGTAGCAAAGTCCATCGATACAATGGTGTGTACAGAAAGTACCAGGGGCGTAGAAATACCTGCCAGAATAAGACAAACAATCTCGAATCGCTGCCATGTTTTGACAGACCCATTCCAACCGAAAGACATTACTGAATATACACGTCTTCTCAAGCCTTGAGCACGGTCACGAATAGTGGCGATATCCGGCAATAAACCGACATACCAGAATACCAGGGAAACGGTAAAGTAAGTAGAAATCGCAAAGGCATCCCAAACAAGCGGTGAGTTGAAGTTCACCCACAGCGAACCAAACTGATTCGGAATAGGGAAAATCCAGTACGCCAGCCAGGGACGGCCCATATGCGCAACCACATAGGTAGCGGCACAAATTACGGCGAATATCGTCATTGCCTCTGCTGAACGGTTAATTGAGTTACGCCAGTTCTGACGGAAGAGCAAAAGTACCGCTGAAATCAGCGTCCCGGCGTGACCGATACCTACCCACCACACAAATGTGGTGATATCCCATGCCCATCCAACTGTTTTGTTCAAGCCCCAGGCACCGATACCCGTCCAAAATGTATAACCCACACTCACTACCCAAAGCAGTGCTCCAAGGGCAGCCACGATAAATCCGATCCACCAGGCCTTATTAGGCTTGTTTTCTACGGAAACCAGAAGATCATCTGTGATTTTAGCGTAGGTGATATTTTCCCCCGTCATGAGGGGTTCTCTAATAATAGATTCGTTGTGCGATGACATATTCTTGTTATTTCAGATATAATATGATTGATTACGCCTCAAAAGTGTTTCTCACTTTCGTCATATAACCAACACCCGGTTGAACGTTTAATTCCTCTAGTACGTAGTATACGCGCTCGTTTTTCAGCGCTTTCGACACTTCCGATTCCGGATCGTTGCGGTCTCCAAAGATAATCGCGTTAGCAGGGCAGGCAGCAGCACAGGCAACCTGTACATCTCCGTCGCGCAAAGGTCTTTTCTCTTTTTTCGCCTGAAGCTTTCCTGACTGGATACGCTGAATACACATTGTGCATTTTTCCATCACCCCACGTGAACGGGAAGTAACATCCGGATTAAGCACCAATTGCGTAAATTCATTATTCAGGTAGTTATCAAAACGTGAATCGTTCCAGTAATTAAACCAGTTGAAACGACGCACTTTATACGGACAGTTGTTCGCACAATAACGGGTTCCGAAACATCTGTTGTATGCCATGTGGTTCAAGCCCTCGGAAGAGTGAACCGTAGCCAGAACCGGACAAACCGTCTCACACGGTGCATGGTCACAGTGCTGACACAGCATTGGCTGATGCACCACTGAAACCTGGCCCAGGTCTTCAAGATCTTCTATTTCGTCTTCACGGCTAACCGACTGGCCACCATTCTCAAAGCTATAGTAACGATCGATGCGAATCCAGTGCATTTCTCTTCTGCGACGTACTTCGTCACGGCCTACAACCGGTATATTATTCTCTACGTTACAGGCTACAATACAAGAACCACATCCGGTACATGCGTTCAGGTCGATCGCCATGACCCAGCTATGTCCAGGCTGCTCATACTTATTCCATAAATCGTATGTTTTGTGCTTATGTCCGGTATTCCCGCTTCCATGAGCCGGGTTCTCTTTATAATTCGCGAATGAGGTTTCGCGGATAATATTACGGCCTTCAATCGTCTGGTGAGTTTGTGTCTGAGCAAGCTCATAAGAACCCGAAACCTTGCTCAATTTCACTGAATTGGTGAACTGAACCGTTCCGTTCACGAAACGGGCAAAAGGATAGGCATTCTTTCCTACATCATTTCCCGCCTTACCAGCTTTATTTCTTCCATATCCGATAGCGATGGAAACCGCACCAGCCACGTGTCCGGGTTGCAGAAGCACCGGAAGCGTAACGGTATAACCATTGTCGGCTTTAACTTCGACAAGGTCGTTAATTCCCAGACCTAAAGACTCTGCATAACGCGGGTCGATAGCCACATAATTATCCCAGGTAACTTTGGATATAGGATCTGGTAACTCCAGCAAGTAAGCATTGTTTCCCTGCTTGCCATCACCGATTCCTGCGCTTTGATATAGCTGAACTTCCACATCTTTCGCAAATGCTTTGCTTTGGGTACCGATGGTCTGTGCCAGGCTCGCTACCGAAGCGGCAGAAGACTTGGCCGAACCTCCCCGGCTTCCACGAAATACAAAGCCCTGCTGAAGAACATCAAACCAGTTCTGTCCAGCCGGAATGATGTTTGCTTCCCAGTAAGCCTTCACATAATCATGATAGCTGCTGGTATCGCCCGTCCATACCAGCAAACTTTGCTCATATTGGCGGGTATCAAAAATGGAATTGATCGTCGGCTGAACCAGGGTGAAGTAACCGGCATAAGGCTCGGCATCGCCCCAGGATTCAAGATACGTATTGGATGGTGCAATCACGGTGGACAGTGAAGCCGTTTCATCTTCGCGGTCAGCAAAGGAAACTTTAAATTTGATCTTCGAAAGCGCCGATTCAATCGCTTCTTTATCGAAGTAATCGTAAACCGGGTTGGTGTCGAGGAAGAAAGCAACGTCAACCAAACCACCGTTCGCGTCTCTGACAAATTGGGCAAAGGCAGCATCGTCACCTTTGTATAAGTTGGAAGCGTTATCCAGATCGATCGTTGCTCCGTAACTGCCCAACTGAACGTTGATGGCATTTACTAGCGATTGGATCGCAACATCGTTCGAACCGGAAACCACCAATGCTCTTCCGTTAGACTGTCCCAACTCCTTGGCGACTAGTTTAACTGCCGTCAGCGCCTTGGCATTATTTGCCAGGCCGTTTGGCAGGGAAGAACCCGTTAATTCATTGTATAGTGAAATCAACAGTGCTCCTTCTTCCGAAGGCTTAAGCGTCACACGTACATCGGCGTTAGAACCTGTGAGGCTCAATCCGCTTTCGAACTGAATATGGCGCGACATCCGCCCCGCTTGCAACGATTTGTGATTTCTATTCAGCATATACTGGCGCGTATTCTCGATAGAATCAAGCCAGCTACCCAGAAAATCGGCACCCACGCTCACAATCACATCGGCATTGTCGAAACGGTACTGAGGGATCGCTGCTGTGCCGAAGCTCTGCTCGTTGGCTTTCAGCATACCACTATACGATACCGCGTCTACCTGAACGAGCTGAGCGGTCGGGTATTTCGCAATAAATTGATTGATAGCAGATAACGCTGACGGACTGTTAATGGTGGAAGAAACAATACGGATTTGTCTGCCGGCACCAGCCGCAGCTGTCAACGCGGAAATAACCCGTTTGTCCAGGTCATCCCATGAGATATTTTCGTTTCCTGCACGCGGTCCCTTCAATTTGGACATATCGTACAAGTCAAGAACAGAAGCTTGCGTGGCTGGGCTAACCCCATTTCCGGCGAAAAGCGCGTTCGGGTTTGCTTCCACAAAAATTGGACGTCCCTCGCGGGTTTTCACGATTAGACTCTGTCCCTTGTAACTCGAGGCGTAATAATTAGCGACACCCGGAGTAACCTCCTCGGGTTTAATGATATAGGGAATAGATTTATGAACAGGAGTACGCTGACAGGCAGCCAGTGTTACTGCACCCACCCCAAAGCCGAGCGCCTTCAGAAAGTCGCGACGAGGTGTTTTTGTGCTTAAACCGGCTTCATTTAAAACGTTCTCAATAGGGATATTTTCGTTAAATTCAGCAGTCTTGCTTTCAACAAAAGCAGGAGTCTGTTGTAATTCCTCTAAACCTTTCCAGTATTTTTTGTTGCTATCCATTTAAGCTTTTATATAATCGTATTTCTACGTATTGATTATTAATAATGACATTTACCACACTCCAGACCACCAAGAACAGCAGCAGTAATCTTTTCGCCGTTTTTCAGCTTATCGTGAGCGGCAATTAACTGATCGTAGTAAGCATTGTCTTTTGCATTTACTTCCGTTTCCTGGTGACATTCGATACACCACTTCATGGTCAGTGGTGAATATTGATAAACTTCCTCCATCGTCTCAATCGGACCGTGGCAACGCTGACATTCAATGCCGGCTACGGTTACGTGCTGTGAGTGATTGAAGTAGGCAAGGTCAGGAAGATTGTGAATACGGATCCACTCTACCGGTTTAGGATTATCTCCGTAAGTACGTGTTTCCGGATCCCAGTCGATCGCGTTCCAGATTTTCTGAATTTCAGGCGAAGGCTGTCCACCGTATTTCTCTTCGGCCGTTACATAGTTATGGCAGTTCATACATGCGTTCAGCGAAGGGATAGACGCATTCTTTGAAGTAGCCGCGCCACTGTGACAATATTGGCAGTCAATCTGGTTAACACCTGCGTGTAACTGGTGAGAGAACTTAATTGGCTGAACCGGCTGGTAGCCATCGTGTACACCCACATTCCACATCACATTCCATCCGGCAGTAGCTAAAATACCAACCACACCCAACAACACGAAAAACACCAATTTTTTGTTCTTCGACAGACGCTTAACCTTAGCGACCAGTTTATCCGTGCCCGACTCAACTTCTTCTTCATCCTCCGCCTGAGCAAGAATGGTTTCCTGATTTCTCAGAATGATACGGTCAAGCGTACGAATAACACGGTTCAAAACAAGAATAACCAAAAATGCGATGATCAGCACCACGATCAATCCGCCGAACATAAAGTTACTTACATCGCCGCTGTCGGCCGAACCGCCGCTTCCGCCGGCTGCCTTGTCGGTCGTGGCAGGATCGCCCGTAGCCGGATCAGCCTCTACGTAGGCAAGGATGTTTACGATTTGCTCATCGCTAAGTGTAGGAAACGGAGGCATCATGCTCTTGTTCCACTCTTCAAAAAGTGCAATAGCCGTTTGATCGCCAGCCGCAATCATCGCCTGTGAATTTTTAATCCAGGAAATCAACCATTCCTGGTCGTGACGTTCGGTCGTTCCCTTCAGTGCCGGACCAATGACGGCACGGTCCACACCGTGACACGCGGCACAGTTCGTCTTAAAAAGCGACTCACCCTCCTTGATATCCTGCGCCTGCACAACCAATGATGCCATACTGAGTGTCGTCACTAGAATTAGTGAACTTGCAACACGTCTAAAAAATAAAGAGATGTTTCTCATTTTGAGAGTTTTATACGATATATAGTTTGACAAATTGAAATTGCCCTCCGCCTGCAGAACCCAGGCTTCGGACTCAAAAGACAAAAGTATAACTAATTAGTGTATACCTGACAATTTGGTGACCTAATTTACTAATTTATAATTGTTCTAAATTAACAGAAAAAGAGCCTCAGACGATCGGTATGAATGTTTTTTTAAGGATGTGGAAAACCTTTTATTAAACATCCACATCCTTTTAATTGTTTTTATTGCTTTAATATCCAGGCAAAAATAAGCGGAGCCACGATGGTTGCATCCGACTCAACAATAAACTTTGGCGTATGGATATCCAGCTTCCCCCAAGTGATTTTTTCATTTGGAACTGCTCCCGAATACGACCCGTAGGATGTAGTAGAATCGGAAATCTGGCAGAAGTAGGTCCAGAACGGAATGTCCTGCATTTCCAGGTCCTGATAAAGCATCGGAACCACACAAATCGGGAAATCGCCCGCGATACCACCACCAATCTGGAAGAATCCAACACCCTTGCCGCCCGAGTTCTTAATATACCACTCAGACAGGTATTGCATATATTCAATTCCGCTCTTGGTCGTAGAAGCTTTCAGCTCGCCTTTGATCACATACGACGCGAAAATATTTCCCATTGTCGAATCTTCCCATCCCGGAACCACAATCGGCAGGTTCTTTTCTGCGGCGGCCAGCATCCAGGAATTCTTCGGATCAATTTCATAATATTGCTCCAGCACTCCGCTGTTCAACATTTTATACATGTATTCGTGTGGAAAGTAGCGCTCTCCGGCTGCTTCCGCGTCTTTCCAGATCTTCTGGATATGCTGCTGTAAACGACGGAAAGCTTCTTCTTCCGGAATACAGGTATCTGTCACACGGTTATAATGGTTTTCAAGCAAGTCCCATTCTTCCTGGGGACTTAAATCGCGGTAATTCGGAACGCGTTTATAGTGGGAATGGGCCACCAGGTTCATAATATCTTCTTCCAGGTTTGCGCCGGTACAGGAAATGATCGAGACTTTATCCTGACGAATCATTTCTGCTAATGATATACCCAATTCGGCTGTACTCATCGCACCGGCTAGGGTGATCATCATTTTGCCCCCTTCATCCAGGTGCGCTTCATAGCCTTTTGCAGCATCCATCAAAGCGGCAGCATTAAAATGCAAGTAATTTTTTTCGATAAACTGAGAAATCGGACCTCTTTCCATAAGAAACAATTAAGAAATGAATTTTGAACGCCAAAGTTAACGATAAATACGGTAATCTTATAACCCACAATTCCTACCTTTGGCCTGCATGAAAACCTTCAGCCGTCCCCTATTTTTCTTCCTGATGGCCCTCTATTCGGGTCAGCAGGTCCATGCTCAAAAAATCTGGGAGCACCCCCTTGTTAAACGTTTCACATCGAGCACCTCAGACTCAACACGTTCGGCTTCCCTTCTGTTTTTACCAGTACTCGGTTATGCGCAGGAAACCGGCCTTGAATTCGGGGCCACCGGCATGTATAATTTTTATACCGACCGCAGCGATACCAGCATCTATACCTCCAGTATAAACTCCGTAATCAGCTTCACCACCGAAA
>DAIRDA010000050.1:5604-12438 GCA_036796375.1 Albibacterium sp. | reverse complement strand
TGATTTAGTTCACTAAATTATAGAACAATGGAAACGGATTTCAAGAAAACATTCAAAATCAAAAATAAGATGAACAATAAAAATTCAAGTTTAATAGGATTTGCCTTAGCAGGCCTGGCTGCAGGAGCAGCTGCATGGTATTTGTTTGGAACCAAAGAAGGCCGCGATACGCTGAACAAAGCAGTAGACGGATTCAATGAGTTTTCACACAACCTGAAGGATCGTGCCAACGACGGCTTGGAGTATGCTGCCAGCTATGCAGAGAAAGCCAAGCAAAAATTTGAGCAGGGCAAAAATCAGTTTTCTGATGCAACCGACGAGCTAAAAGACCGTGCCGGACAGAAAGCTAATCGTTTGAAAGACGAAGCGGAATCCTTGGGTCGTCAGGCGGGTCATAGTGCAGATAATCTGATTGACGATGCCAATAATAAATTGAATAGTTAATGTAAATTGTATCTTTGCCTGTACATGAATTTTTGGACGCAGGTAAGGTTTTTAGTCTATAAGGAAATGCTGTTGGAGTGGCGCTCAAAATACGCCCTCAACAGCATTTTGCTTTATGTGGTATCGACGGTGTTTGTTTGCTATCAGGCTTTCCGCAGCGTCGATGGCACGGTGTGGAACGCCTTGTTCTGGATCATCCTTTTGTTCGCTTCTATCAATGCCATCTCGAAAAGCTTTGTGCAGGAAAGCAGCGGGCGCCAGTTATATTATTATACGCTTGTGAGCCCGCAGGCGGTTATCTTATCGAAAATAGTTTATAACGTCTTTCTGATGCTGGGACTGTCGGTGCTGGCATTAACGGTATATTCTGTGATCTTCCGCAACCCCATTGGCGATCCGCTCTATTATTTCATATCGGTTATTCTGGGTAGCATCAGTTTCGCAACGGTATTTACCATGATTTCGGGTATCAGTGCGAAAGCTAACAGCAGCGGCACCCTGATGGCTATTTTGGGCTTTCCAGTCATTATTCCCCTGCTGATCGTCCTGATTAAACTCTCAAAAAACGCCATGGATGGCCTCGATCGAAGCGTCAGTCTGGACGAGATTTTGGTGCTCCTGGCGATAAATGCGATCGTGGTGGCCGTATCGCTGCTTTTATTTCCCTTCATCTGGCGCGATTAATTTCTTTGGCATACTGCTGTCTTCCAGGTTAATGATTATTTTACGCTCCGACCGGCACATCCGGCCCGGAAAACCCGAAAGTTCTGATGAAAATCAATACCTTTGAAGGGAGTAAATTCTGAAAAATGAAAGCTAACTGGTGGAAAATTTTAGGTGCGGTCATCGTGATGTATACGATCATAGCCGGTATCCTGGGTAGTGTGCCTGCACTGCCGATCTTACATGAAAGTATACGGGTGGTGTATTTCCACGTACCGATGTGGTTCTCGATGCTTTTGCTATACCTTGTTTCTGTTATCTATAGTATTAAATACCTCGGTTCGGGGAAGACAGAGGATGATTTTGTGGCGGTTGAAAGTGTGAACGTGGGACTGATCTTTTGTCTTTTCGGATTGCTCAGCGGAATGTTCTGGGCGAACATAACCTGGGGCGATTACTGGCCGAATGATCCCAAACTGAACAGTTCTGCCATCGCCTCCCTGATGTACCTGGCCTATGTAGTGCTTCGAAATGCGTTGAATGAAGAACAAAAGCGTGCGAAAATTTCGGCTATCTACAATATTTTCGCCTTTCCCATCATGATTGTGCTGCTTTTCATTCTTCCCCGGCTGACTGATTCCTTGCATCCGGGAAATGGGGGCAACCCGGGTTTTAGCGGATATGACATGACGGGTACCATGCAGTGGGTGTTCCGGCCAGCCGTATTGGGGTGGATGTTAATCGGCGTATGGATCATGACGCTCCGCTACCGGCTCAGAAAGCTCGAGTACCGTGCAGATGAGCTCGACTATTAATTTTCGGCGCAAACGATTCGTATTTTAATGCGTTGATTATTAAAAAATAAGCAGTATTTCTTTCAATTCAATTGGTTCCTTATAATAATAAAATAATTTTCTGATGAAAAAAGCATTTCTTTTAACCTTGTTGACTTGTTTAAACTTCTTGGTTACATTTGCTCAGTCGACTAACGGTGTGGAAATGGCCACAGGCCTCCGAAGCTCCGGGAAAATATACGTCGTAGTGCTTGTTTTGTTGATTATTTTCCTTGGGTTCATTGTCTATCTGTTCACGATTGACAGACGGATCGGCAAACTGGAAAAGAAAAATAAATTGCAGGCTTAGAAGCTTAATCAATTTAATCGTTTTAAACTATAATTTATGGCTAACTCAATAGCTTTTTCTGAACAGGAACCGCACTTCTTCAACGATGTTTGCGAGTTTTTTGATCAGGCGGCTCAATTTACAAATCATGATCAGGGCTTGCTAAACCAAATTAAAGCATGTAACAGTGTTTATCGGTTTCAATTCCCAATAAAGAGAGAGAAAACAGGTAAGATTGAGGTCGTTGATGCCTGGAGGGTTCAGCACTCTCATCATAAATCGCCCACCAAAGGTGGAATTCGCTACAGCGAAATGGTTAACGAAGACGAGGTAATGGCCTTAGCGGCATTGATGAGTTATAAATGTGCTATTGTAAATGTACCCTTCGGAGGGGCCAAGGGGGGAATCAAAATCAACACCAAAGAGTATACGGTTTCGGAACTTGAAAATATCACCCGCCGTTATACTGTAGAGCTGATTAAAAAGAACTTTATCGGGCCTGCCGTGGATGTACCGGCGCCTGACTATGGCACCGGTGAAAGAGAAATGAGCTGGATAGCCGATACGTACTTAACGATGAATCCGGGTCAGCTGGATGCACTGGGTTGTGTTACCGGTAAACCACTTTCCCTTCATGGAATTGATGGACGCAGGGGGGCAACCGGTCGTGGCGTAGCCATTGCGGTGCGCGAATGCGTGGACGTGGCCGAAGATATGAAGGCATTGGGTTTAACAGCCGGCTTGAAAGATAAACGGATTATTATTCAGGGACTCGGTAACGTAGGTTATTATTCAGCGAAAGTGCTGGAAGAGTTTGGTGCTACCATCGTGGGAATTTGCGAGTATGACGGGGCCGTTTACAACGAAGACGGACTGGATACGGATGCGGTGTTTGCATACCGGAAAAGCAATGGTGCTATTCTGGGCTTCCCGGGCGCAAAGCAGGAGTTTGCTAATCCGGCTGAAGGCTTGGAGCAGTCGTGTGATATCCTGGTTCCTGCGGCGCTGGAGAATCAAATCACGGAAGAAAATATTCATCGTATACAGGCTAAGATTATCGCCGAGGGTGCTAACGGGCCGACCACACCAGGAGCCGCCAAAGCCTTTATTGAGCGTGGTGGAATCATTATCCCGGATATGTATTGCAATGCCGGTGGGGTTACTGTGTCGTATTTCGAATGGTTGAAGAATCTATCTCATATTGCCTTCGGCAGAATGGATAGGCGATACACCGAAACGGCAAACCTGAATATCGTTAATATGGTCGAAGCCGTTACCGGATCTTTCCTAAGCGCCGAGCAGCGAAGCATTATTGTGAAGGGTGCTTCGGAGGGAGAATTGGTGAATTCAGGATTGGAAGATACCATGATCCGTTCGTATCATGAGATTCGCGAAGTGTACAAACGCCATCCTAAAATCAACAGTTTAAGAACTGCGGCGCTGGTTAGTTCCATCGATAAAATTGCTGTATCGTATTCTAACATGGGCATCTGGCCGTAGCCGTTGGGATAAAAATAGAAAATATATTTAACAAGAAAATGGCTGCTAGATGCAGCCATTTCTTGTTTTAGGTATTTTCGTGTGAGCGACTCTTAGGCGCTGACCGTTTGTTTCGGACTTAAATCAAGGGGGCGTTTCACCTTCTCATCCAGCAGGGCCAGTTGGACAACCTCGTTCATTTCGCTGACGTAATGAAAGGTGAGGTCTTTGATATAGCTTTCTTTGATTTCCAGGATGTCTTTTCGATTCGACTTCGATAGGATAATGTCCTTGATATTGGCGCGTTTGGCAGCCAAAATCTTTTCCTTAATACCCCCTACCGGGAGAACCTTCCCACGGAGGGTAATTTCTCCGGTCATGGCCAGGTTCTTTCGCACTTTGCGCTGGGTGAATACAGAGGCCAGTGCGGTTAACATGGTGATACCGGCAGAAGGGCCGTCTTTCGGCGTAGCGCCCGCTGGAACGTGGATGTGAACATCCCACTGGTCGAATACATGTGCATCGATGCCAATTTCGCTGGAGTGAGCACGTAAGTACGCCATGGCAATGGAGGCCGACTCTTTCATGACATCGCCCAAATTCCCGGTGAGTGTTAATTTTCCTTTGCCGGGGCTCAGGCTGGATTCAATAAAGAGGATGTCGCCGCCTACCTGCGTCCATGCGAGGCCTGTTACCACACCCGCTACATCGTTATTCTCGTAGAGGTCTTTGTCGTATATAGGGGCTCCCAAGATGGTTTCCACATCGGTGGTGCTGATGGCCGGGCCAATCGGGTCTTCCATGACCAGGTGTGTGGCCACACCACGCACAACGGATCCGATTTTCTTCTCCAGTCCGCGCACGCCCGACTCACGGGTATAGTCTTCAATAATTTTTTCGATAACCGCTGGCTTCAGGGTTACTTCTTTGCTCTTGACTCCGTGCTGCTCGCGTTGCTTGGGCAGCAGGTGATTTTTTGCTATTTCAATTTTTTCCTCTACGGTATATCCGTTCACCTCAATGATCTCCATCCGGTCGAGCAGGGCAGGCTGTATCGAGCTTAAGGAGTTGGCCGTAGCGATGAACATCACGTTCGACAGGTCGAAATCAACCTCCACATAATGATCGTAGAAGGCATTATTCTGTTCCGGATCGAGCACTTCCAGTAAAGCCGAGGAAGGATCGCCGCGGAAGTCGCTGCCTACCTTGTCGATTTCATCGAGTACAAACACCGGGTTAGCGGAGTTGGCTTTCTTAAGCGACTGGATAATGCGTCCCGGCATGGCACCAATATAGGTTTTACGGTGTCCGCGGATATCCGCTTCGTCGCGTACACCTCCCAGCGCCATACGAACGTATTTCCGGCCAAGGGCAGATGCGATGGATTTTCCGAGCGATGTTTTTCCCACCCCCGGAGGGCCTACCAAGCAAAGGATAGGCGCTTTCATATTTTGCTTCAGCTTGAGTACGGCAAGGTATTCGATGATCCGTTGCTTTACCTTATCCAGTCCGAAATGATCTTTATCGAGCACTTTCTGGGCGCGTTTCAAATCAAAATTATCTTTGGTGAAGGCGTTCCATGGCAGGTCTAGCAAAACTTCCAGGTAATTCACCTGAATGGAATAGTCGGCCGCTGCAGGGTTAATGCGCGCCAGTTTGTCGAGCTCCTTGTTGAAATGTTTCCCTACCTGTTCGTTCCATTTTTTGCTTCTGGCCCTTTTTCGGAGTTCCTCAATTTCCAGGTCGGGTGTATTGCCGCCCAGCTCTTCCTGAATGGTTTTCAACTGCTGGTTCAGGAAATATTCGCGTTGCTGCTTGTCCAGATCGCCGCGTACCTTGTTTTGAATCTGATTTTTAAGCTCCAGCAGCTGAAGTTCAACCATCAGTTGCTCAAGCACTTTCTCGGCACGGTCTTTTAGTTTCGGCGTTTCAAGGAGGGTCTGCTTAAACTTCAGATCGGCATTCATATTGGATGAAATAAAATTGATCAGAAATTCCGGGCTTTCAATGTTTTTAATGGCAATACCTGCTTCGCTGGGAAGGTTGGGCGATAGCTGAATAATTTCCAGCGCCAGTTCCTTTACAGAAGCCAGCAGTGCGTTGATTTCTTTACTGGATCGGTGTTTACTCTCTTTAAAGCGCTCAATGGTGGCGCGCATATAGGGTTCAGACTGGATCTGCTCTTTAATACGTATGCGTTGTTTTCCCTGCACAATAACGGTTGTGTTTCCGTCGGGCATCTGCAGAATTTTGATAATGCTGGCAATGGTTCCGACCTTATTCAGCTCGTCCATTTGCGGATCTTCGGTTTCGCCTTGTTTTTGGGAGAACACTCCGATAATTTTCTCGCCTTTATAGGCATCCTTTACGAGTTTAATGGATTTATCCCGGCCAACCGTGATGGGAATGACAACACCCGGGAACAGGATCGTATTTCGTAGAGGTAGTATTGACAACACTTCAGGCATTTCCGCCGCGCTCATTTCGTCTTCATCCTGCTGAGAAAGCAGCGGAAAGAATTCGGTATCTTCGTCTATCATGGGTAATACGTGATTCAGATCAAAAGGATTGTAATTGCTCATGTATGGTTTATTGCGAGGGTTGCGCCACTTTGACAGCCGACCAACCCGTTTTCGTTTATTTAATATCGTATCGCATATAACGCAAGGCCTATGCCAATATGGAACAGGGGCATAGAAGCGACAAACTTTCTTGGTATTGTTTTTGCCTTGACATGCAATAAAAAGTTGCAATTACAGTTTATTTATATTAAAAGGGAATTACGTAACTTTACAAAACAGTTTATTAGAAACAAGAAATTCAATTTATGAGAGTCAACATGAGTCAGTTTCGCCAATGGGCGAAGAAAGCAGTGATGGTAGGGGTATTGGTATTCGCTGGTAGTGCCGCTTCGGCCCAAAGTGCAGAAGTAAGTAACAACCCCTATGTGAAGCTTGGTCAAAAGGCGCTGATCGACGGCGATTTCAAAACGGCCGTGGCTAACCTGGAGAAAGCAGTTCCTTCGGATCCTGACAATGCAAACGTCCTTTATATGCTTGGGTATTCGCAGTATCAGTCGAACGATTACAAAGGGGCGATCAAGTCGTTTACCTCGGTAATTAAGGG
>DAIRDA010000050.1:0-5504 GCA_036796375.1 Albibacterium sp. | reverse complement strand
ATCAAGGATTTGCAGTTGGTATTAAAGAGAAGCCCGGGCCGGAAGGATATCAATCAGGAATTGAAGAAATTGAAAGTTTATAAAAGCAGTCTTTAGTAGTACCTGTTAACTAAAGAAAAGGAAAAGCCATCTGTTTCGGATGGCTTTTCCTTTTTGTATGCTTTTCTTTTTAGGTAATCATTCGTTCGCGAACCGGCCTTCGATGCGGTATTCGTTGACACCGATAAACCGCACGTCTTGCTTCTTTTCAATGCGGTAGAGCGAGTCGGGGAAGTAGTGAAGCTCTTCCATGCTTTTATAAAGGGTGTTTTCTTCCTGATTCTTGATGTAGATCATGCCGACGGCATCACCCGATTTTGCGATGCGGATCAATTGAGTCCGCATGGTCGGATCGATGGCCCTGTACACCACCGTATCGCCACTTTCGCTTGTTTCATAACTGGATGTCCAGGCCGGCTTGTTGATATCGGAGCCGGCAAACAGGCTGAATTCCTTTTCCCAGTCGCCAATCTGCAGGGTCTTGCTTTCACTGCGACCGTTCTTCATGATGGTTTTGCGGACAGCCGTTTTTTCGCGCGCATGGCTCTCGCCCTGCGATTTAAAATAGCCGGCCAGATCGAAATAGTTTTTCCCGGCAGGTGCGGCATCTTTTTGCTGACCGGTGCAGGAAACCAAAAAGAACGCGAAAAAATAAGTAGATCGTTTAAACCAGGACATCGCCGCTCATTCGTTCAGGAATAGGCACATTCATGATTTTCAGAATCGTCGGCGCTATGTCGCCCAGCTTACCGTCGCGGATTTCGCTGTAATCCGGATCGATCAGGATGCAGGGAACCAGGTTGGTGGTATGCGCGGTATTAACCGAACCATCCTCATTAATCATATACTCGGCGTTGCCATGGTCGGCAATAATGATAAAGGAATAGCCATTTTTAAGGCCGCATTCTACCACCTGACGGCTGCAGGCATCGACCGTTTCGACGGCTTTAATTACTGCGTCGAATACACCGGTATGGCCCACCATGTCGGGGTTTGCAAAATTCAAACAGATAAAGTCGGGTTTGTTTTTATCCATATCCTGGCAAATCGTGTCGGCAATCTGGAAGGCGCTCATTTCGGGCTGCAGATCGTAGGTAGCCACTTTCGGCGAAGGAATAAGCAGGCGTCGTTCATTAATGAATTCTTTCTCGCGGCCTCCTGAGAAAAAGAAGGTGACGTGTGGGTACTTTTCTGTTTCGGCAATGCGAACCTGCGTCTTGCCGTTCACTTCTAGAATCTCGCCCAGGGTCTGCACGATATCGTCTTTTGTGAATACCACGTGTACATCGTTGAAGGTTTCGTCGTAGGTAGTCATGGTGACATAATACAGCTTTAGCGGATGCATGCCGTATTCGGGGATGGGCGACTGCGTAAGGGCAGTGGTGATTTCTCTTGCACGGTCGGTTCGGAAATTATAGCAAATAACCACATCGCCTTCCTCAATGACCGCACGGGGACTTCCATCGGGGTCTACTTTATAGATGGGCTCAATAAACTCGTCGGTAATGCCCTGGTTGTATGATTGCTGAACCGCTGCGGTAATATCGTCGGTGGGCATCCCGATTCCCTTCACCAGCAGGTCGTACGCCTTGCGTACACGCTCCCAGCGATTATCGCGGTCCATGGCATAATAACGACCAATGGCCGAAACGACTTCGCCTGTACTGCCGGCGATTTTTTGCTCCAGCGCATTCAAATAGCTTACACCCGCATTCGGGTCTGTATCTCTTCCATCGAGAAAGGCATGTATAAATACCTTTTGCAAGCCGGCATCGCTGGCAGCCTCGCACAGACCCACCAGGTGGTCGATATGTGAATGCACGCCGCCATCGGACAGCAGGCCGATAAAGTGTAATTTTCTATTATTTTCCCGCGCGTAATGAAAGGCGTTTACCAGCGCCTCGGTATCTTTAAGTTCGTTGTCTTTGATCGACTTATTGATTCTGCCGAGCTCCTGATAGACCACGCGGCCCGCACCGAGGTTCATATGGCCTACTTCGGAATTCCCCATCTGGCCTTCCGGTAAACCTACCGCTTCGCCCGAGGCCTGAAGGCGCGAGTTGGGGTAGTTTTGCAGCAGTGAATTAATGAAAGGAGTATTGGATGCCTCTACGGCATTGGAGTGATCATGCTTTCCAAATCCCCATCCGTCGAGGATCATCAGCATTACTTTTTTGTCTGTTTGCATCGATGCGTTGTTAGTCATTTATAAATTACCTCCGCGCGGGGAGGCAGATAAGCAAATTTAAGAATAATACGAAGAAACAATAATTTATCGGCAAGATCGCTTCTTGGCATATTTTTGGAGCAATTGCAGAAAAAAACCGTAACATTTGACAATACCGTATACCTGTACTCAAACATGAAAAGAATTATATTGTCGCTGCTGATGCTGCTAATAACGGTTTCCAGCTCTATGGGAGCCGATTTGTTAGGGCAATTATCGGCGTACTTCCGGGATGGCGATTCAAAAAAAATCTCGGCTTATTTTTCACCTACCGTCACTCTGTCTATATTAAACGATAACAATGTGTACTCGAATGTACAGGCCGAAATTATCCTCTCCACTTTTTTTAAGATGAACCGGCCCCTGAGCGTCAAAGTTTTGCATCGGCTTGACAACAATCCGAACTATCAGCACGCGGTGATAGAGCTCAAGACCGTCAAGGGCGACTACCGTGTTTCATACTCTACCCGGGAGAATAATTCCAAGTCGCAACTGGTGGAGCTGCGCATTGAGAAAATGAAAGAATAGGGTCCTTCTTTGCGAATAAAATATACTTATTCATAGCAAATTCTTACTTTTGGACTGAAATAACGGATATGGACGACAAAGCAAGGAAAGAACTTTATCAATTTATAGAAGCCGCTCTTCATGAAGATATAGGCGATGGTGATCACACCTCGCTATCCACCATCCCTTCCGGAGAACAAGGTAAAGCACATATTCTGATTAAGGATTCCGGTATTCTGGCCGGTGTCCGTGTCGCCCTCGAGATTTTTCATAAGGTAGATTCTTCGCTCCGGTTAAATGTGCTGATGCACGACGGGCAAACCGTTAAATATGGCGATGTGGTGATGGAGATAGCGGGCAGCGTTCATAGCATTCTCAAAGGCGAACGCCTGGTTTTGAATGTAATGCAACGAATGAGCGGTATTGCCACCATTACGCATAAGGTAGTGCAGCTGCTTTCAGGAACCGATACGAAGGTCCTGGATACCCGGAAGACTACTCCCTTACTTCGTTTTCTGGAGAAAGAGGCTGTAAAAATCGGCGGCGGAACGAACCACCGCTTCGGCTTATACGATATGATTCTGATCAAGGACAACCATGTTGATTTCGCCGGAGGAATAGGTAGGGCACTGGATGCGTCAAATCATTACCGTCAGAACCTGTCGAAAAATATTCAGATCGAAATTGAGGTCCGATCGCTCAGCGAGCTCAGGGAAGCGGTGGATCATGGCGGACTGGATCGTATTTTGTTAGATAACTTCGATATCCCTACGCTGAAAGAGGCGGTTGCCCTGGTCGACCGTCGCTTCATAACAGAAGCTTCGGGTGGGATTACTTTCGACAATGCTTTGGATTATGCTTCCTGCGGCGTCGATTTTATATCGATGGGTGCATTAACCCATTCGGTTAAAAGTATGGATATTAGTTTGAAGAGTATTTAGCAAAGAAATATAGCGGATGATATCGGTTTCTTCACTATTAGCGCTCCTTGTAGCCTATCTCTTCGGTTCAATACCTACGGCTGTTTGGTTGGGACAGTCGTTCTATGGGGTAGATGTGCGTGAGTTTGGGAGCGGCAATGCGGGTGCCACCAATACTTTCCGGGTATTGGGAAAGAAGGCCGGTATCGCGGTCATGCTGATTGATATCCTCAAGGGCTGGACCGCCACGAACCTCGCTTATTTCATCGGCATATCGGTAACCGGACCCGAAAGTTCTATCCAATTCATTAACTATCAGCTAATCCTCGGGGTGATTGCCGTATTGGGACATCTTTTCCCCGTATTCGCAGGATTTCGCGGAGGGAAAGGGGTGGCCACTTTATTCGGAATGGTTCTGGCCATTCACTTTGAAGCGTCGATGGTTTGTGTGGCTGTATTTGTAGTGGTGCTGCTGTTGACTCATTACGTATCGTTAAGTTCCATCTGTGCCGGCTTTGCGTTTCCATTTAGCGTATCGGTCATTTTCCATACATCGGTCCGTTCCATCCTTTTATACGGTATATGCATCTGTGCCCTGATTCTCATCACGCATCAAAAGAATATTGAGCGCCTGCTGAAAGGAAAGGAATCGCGCGTATATCTCTTTAAGCGGAAAGAGGCGTCGTAAGGCTGGCAAAACGGTTCGTGGCATATAAATTGCTTTTTAGCATTCTATAGTAAACGAACGAATCTCATGAAAAATTTACACAAAACAATAGCAGCCGTGCTGGTAACAGCGGTGCTTGCAGCATGCTCAACAGTACCTTTTACAGGAAGAAAGCAATTAAGTCTGATAGACGATTCGCAACTGCAGCAAGAAGCCGCCCTGGCTTATAATCAGTTTTTGAAAAGTCCGGAAACCACCGTGATTACCGGAACTGCAGACGCCAATGAAGTGCAACGCGTGGGCCAGCGGATATCAAGAGCGATTACCACCTATTTCAACAATAATGGAATGGCAAAAGAATATAATTTCGACTGGCGTTTTACACTGGTAAAAGATAAAAATATCAACGCCTGGTGTATGCCGGGAGGGAAGGTAGCCATATTTTCGGGTATCTTACCTGTAACGGCCAATGAAAGCGGACTGGCAGCGGTAATGGGTCATGAGATTGCGCATGCCATTGCGAAGCATTCCGCTGAACGGGCATCGCAAATGACATTGGCTCAGGGTGGAGGCGCTCTGATCGGCGTTGCATCCTCCGGAAGCTCGCAAGCCACACAGTCGATCCTGAACCAGCTTTATGGTGTAGGAGGGCAACTGGCACTTTTGAACTACTCGCGTAATCAGGAGTCGGAAGCCGACCGGATGGGACTTATTTTTATGGCCATGGCCGGTTATAATCCAAACGAAGCGGTAAACTTCTGGACCCGCATGATGAACGCGAAAGAGGGTGGCGGCGCAACGCCAGAGTTCCTGAGCTCTCACCCCAGCGACGAAAGACGTATCGCTTCGATCAAGAAATTGATTCCGGAAGCAATGAAATATTATACCGGTAAATAATCGCTTTTTGATTGAGTTTGGGGCATCTGTTTTCGGACTGGGATATTTTTTTTCAAAAAATCTCCCTAGGTCCTCATCCAGATGCCCCAAACTCTTTTAGCGCCGGGTCAACTTTCGGACTAAGATATTTTTTACAATAACCTCCCTAGGTCCTCATCCAGATGCCCCAAACTCTTTTAGCGCCGGGTCAATTTTCGGACTAAGATATTTTTTACAATAACCTCCCTAGGTCCTCATCCAGATGCCC
>DAIRDA010000049.1:0-12511 GCA_036796375.1 Albibacterium sp. | reverse complement strand
ATCATGAACGAGGAAAACAAAAACCATCCCGACGAAAACGAGGATGACAAGAAAAAAAGGATTGAGGAAGAGATCGACGAGGAGATCGAGCAGAGTTTTCCTGCCAGCGATCCGCCGTCGTATTCTCAGCCCGGAAATGAGAAGGACTAACCGCCCGGTTAGTCCTTAAACTTTTTGTTCAGATCGCGCATCAGTTTCTTCACGACGGCCCTGCCGGAATTGAAGCCGTTGGTGCCGTTCGGACTTGATTTGTAGGTATTCGATTCCCACAACACTTCGTCGCTTTTATCGGTTAGCTGCGCGGTGAGCTCGAAGGAGGTTCCGCCCCAGGAGGTCGCTGTGATGCCCTTGGAAGCTTTGGTATCCATCACGATTTTCAGGTCGGCTTCCTGCTGGTTGTCCACGACCTGCCAGTAGCCCCATTCTTTCAGTCGACTGACCAGTTCTTCGCTGGCTTTTTCAGCATTTTCATTTTTGGAGGGGTTTTCAACATAAACTTTATTGCCTTTGGCGAAAACGGCTTTGTCTTGTGCTGCAACGTGCATAACCGCTAAAAACAGCACGAGGAGGAGCATATATCTTTTCATAATCCGGTGGTTTTCAACACTAATTTAGCAAAAAAAAGATTCCGATCACTTATCTTAGCGGAGATTTTATAAACCACATTGCTCAATGAAATTTTCAAAACCACTTTTTATTACTTTCCTGGCGGGGGCGCTTGCCCTGACCAGCGCAGACCTGTACGCACAACGCAATTGGAACCGGGTGACCACCGATGATGCTACGGCCGTCGACACCCTGACCAAAAAGAAATATACGCTGATTTTCATTGATAAGTCGCCCGACCTGAACCCGCAGGTGAAAGAGCGTTTGATCGATGCTTTTTTTACCACCTACCCCAAAGAAGCGAAGCTGTACAATAAAAACACGACAAAGAAAGTAATTTTCATTGTCGATCCGGAATACAAAGGCGTAGCGGCCGCGGGCGGGGGAATTGTGCGATTCAATCCCGAGTGGTTTAAAAGCAATCCCGGCGATATCGATGTGGTGACCCACGAGGTGATGCACCTGGTGCAGAGCTATCCGGGAGGTGCCGGTCCGGGCTGGATTACCGAAGGAATAGCCGACTATGTCCGCTTCAAATTCGGGGTGGATAACGAAGGCGGAAACTGGCGGCTGCCTGAATTTCAACCGGAGCATCATTATACCGATGCATACCGGATTACTGCGCGGTTTTTTCATTGGATTGAACAATCAAAGAAAAAAGGCTTGGTGAAGAAGCTCGATGATGCCATGCGAACCAAGACCTATAACGACGGGTTCTGGTTGAAGGAAACGGGCATGAGCATAGACGACCTATGGGCCGCCTATGCGGCCAATCCGGCTATTTAAAGCATCGCAGCACCATGCCCGGCAGCATTATAATTTGTATTTTTGCCATTTCTCTGTTTACATCAACGCTATGAAAAAATTCAGGATGGAAATCAAGTGGGCGCTCATTTTCACGGCCATGATGCTAATTTGGCATTGGCTGGAAAAAGCGGTGGGACTGCACGATGAACATATCGACAAGCATTTTATTTACACAAACCTGGTGGCACTTCCGGCCATTGAAATATATGTACTTGCCTTGCGGGAAAAGCGAAAAAAAGCGTTCGGAGGACATATGACGTATCGCGAGGGTTTTAAAACGGGAATGATAATTACGGTGATGATTGCCTTGCTGAGCCCCTTGGTCCAGCTGATCAGCGCCACCCTGATCAGTCCGGAGTTTTTCACGAATATTATCAATTATACCGTGGGCCGGGGCGACGTGAGCCAGGCTGGCGCTGAAAGCCTCTTCAATTTGCGGAGTTATATGCTTCAGTCGTTTACCGGTGCGCTGGCGATGGGACTGATTACATCGGCGCTGGTAGCCTTCTTTGTGCAGCGCAAGCCACAGGTCGCTCAAGGCTAAGCGTGCAATTATGCGTATTCTGATTTTCCTTCTTAGTTCGCTCCTGCTTCTGGTACAACCGGAACCCGCTCCTGTGCTTGCTCCGCCGCTGAAAAGCGGGAAGGAGGCGCGCTTTGCTGGAGTTCCTTTCGTTCAGAATTATTCCAAGAGCCACTATAAAGCGGGAAACCAGAATTGGGCAGCTGCCTGCGGACCGGAAGGTTTTATGTATTTCGCCAACAACGATGCCTTGCTGGTATTCGACGGGCAGCATTGGCAGTCGTATTTCATGCCGGGGAAAATTATTGTACGCGGACTGGCCGTAGATAAGGAAGGAAAGGTGTATACGGGCGGATTCGGTGAGTTCGGCTATTGGGAACCGGATGTCACCGGGCAGCTGAGCTACCACTCGCTGAGTGCACAGCTGCCTGAGGAACAGAGGCCACGGGATGAAATCTGGAAAATTTACACCAGCGGCGATCAAGTCATTTTTCAGTCCTTCTCCGCCATCTATACCCTTTCCGGCGGAGAGCTAACGTCGATCGTAGCGCCCGATCCCTTTCTGTTTTTATTCGAAGTCGACGGTCGCTATTTTGTAGAGATTATTGCCCGGGGCATTTTTGAACTGAAGGCGGGCCGTTTGGAGAAGTTAGTGGATAAAGCTGCTTACGGCGATTCGCGGGTGCTGAGTATTCTGCCCTTCGGAAAAAACGATTTGCTCATCGGCACGGCCGGAAACGGCCTGTTTTTATACAGCGGCGGAACGATACAAGCCTGGAAAAACGAAATAAACGATGCGTTAAAGAAATATCAGCTGAACAATGGTATGAAGGTGCTCGATCGCTACTTCGTGTTCGGTACCATTCTGGATGGGATCTATATGGTCGACTTCCAGGGAAAACTGTTCCAGCAAATCAACAAGCGCAGCGGATTGCAGAATAATACGGTTTTGAGTCTCCAAACCGACCTTCAGGGAAATATTTGGGCGGGGCTCGATAACGGGATCGACCGGATTGAGATCAATTCACCGCTATATTATTATAACGACCGCTCGGGCCAGATCGGGACCGTATATACCTCGCGGATTTTCGAAGGAAAGCTGTTTATCGGCACCAACCAGGGTCTGTACTACAGTCCCTGGCAGGCGGGCGACCACGGCATGCACCACAATGCGCTCGATTTCAAATTGGTGGAAGGTTCGCAAGGCCAGGTGTGGGACCTGACCGTGGCAGGCAACGAATTGCTTTGCGGCCATAATAACGGAACGTTTCGCGTGGTGGGTACGCGACTGGAAAAAATTTCGGAGGTTACCGGTGGTTACACCGTTAAGAAGCTGATGAACAGCGATGATCAGCTGATTCAGGGCACCTATACCGGATTGGTGCGATATCGGAAGGCAGCCGGAAAGTGGACCTTCGACGGGAAAGTGAAAAATTTTGAAGAACCCATACAGTTTCTGGAAGAAGCGGGCAACCGTCGGTTTTGGGCAAGCGGTTATAAGGGCCTGAATCTGATCGAGCTGAATGCCCGTCAGGATTCCGCTGTGGCGAGCAAAGCCTACGGACACGCGCAGAACCTTCCTGAAAGTGCCTTTGTGAATGTATTCAACCTGGCAGGCCGGATAGTCTTCGCGACCGATTCGGGCTTTCACTTATACGACGCCATCGCCGACGAATTTCATCCCTATACACAATTGAATGAACGACTGGGCTCCTTCGCTACGTCGAATAAGGTGCTGCCCGCGGGCAATAACGAATACTGGTTTATCCGGAAGGGTCATCTGTCGTATGTACGTTTCGGCGAGGGCGGAAGTGTCCGGATCGACTCCATGCACTTTGCGCCGCTGAACAACCGGATGCTGCATTATTACGAAAATGTTGACCGGCTAAGCGAGGGCCTGTCGCTTATCAGCCTCGACGATGGCTTCGCAATCTACAGCCGGCCCGATACATCGGTCAGAACCGCGCTTGTCCGTCCGCAGATCCGGCGCGTGGAAGATATCAGCGATAGCACGGCCTCCCTGCACCCCCTTCTTCAGGAAGAAATTCTGGGGATACCCTATCAACGGAATCATATCCGCATCACCTACGCACTGCCTCATTATTCGGCGAACGAAATTGAATTCCAGTATATTCTGGAGGGTATTTCGCGCAACTGGTCGGAATGGAGCCCGGTTTCGAGCAAAGAATTTACGCATCTGCCGGCGGGCGAATATACCTTCAAAGTAAGAGCCCGCAGCGTGGACGGGCGAATAAGCCCGGTCGGCAGTTTTGCCTTCGAGGTATATGCTCCCTGGTACCAGCAGCCCTGGATGTGGCCGCTTTACCTGCTGCTGGTGGTGCTGGGCGTTTGGGTGGTCCGACGGTATCACCGGGCTAAACTGAAGCGTCATCGTGAGGAGGTTCAGCAGAAAATGCGAATTGAACAAGAGGAGCGTCTGCGTCAGGAGTCGCTCGCAAACGAACAGCGGCTGATGAAAATTAAAAACGATCAGCTTGAGAACGAACTGGCTGCCAAAAACCGGGAACTGGCCAACTCGGCCATGAACATCGTGTACAAGAATGAGCTCTTTAATACGGTTCACGACGAGCTGCTGCAACTGCATGATAACGAGGGACGGAAACTTTCGGGCGACCAGCTCCGCAAGATCAGCAAGATTATTGAAGATGCGCGGAGCGACGAGCGCGACTGGAATCTTTTCGAAGAAAGTTTCAACGAGGCGCACGAGAATTTCTTCCTGAAACTGAAGGCCAATTACCCGGAACTGGTGCCAAACGATCTGAAATTATGCGCCTATCTGCGCATGAATATGAGCAGTAAGGAAATTGCCTCCCTGCTGAATATTACCACCCGGGGCGTGGAAATTCGTCGCTATCGTCTGCGAAAAAAACTGAGTCTGAAACCCAACCAGAACCTCACAGAATTTTTAATGAGCCTGTAAAACACGCTTTCCACTACATCAACACCTCTCATATCAACCTGTGTATCTTGTACACCCTTCCAAACAAAAATGAGAGGTGCTTGTTAAGCGCATACGTTTGTATTCCAACCTCTTATGAATAGCCATGAGCAAAGTGAGAAGGAACTTTCAACATTGATGTAACGATGTAGAGGGATTTTTTTCTCCTTTCATCAAACAACAATCCATCTTTGTTCTGTTTATAGAGGTACACGAATCAAAACGACCTGATAACATTTCATTTCATTCACATTAATTTCCACATTATGAGGTACACATTTACTTATTGCCTTCTGTTCATGGTGGCTATTCTGAGCGCTCCGGCTTTTGCTCAGGAACAGATCACGGTTCAGGGTAAAGTTATTGACTCGCTCGACGGTTTAGGGATACCGGGAGTGAGTGTATTTATCAAAGGCACGACACAGGGAACCCAAACCGATTTAGACGGGAACTACAGCATCGTTGCACCGTCGAACGCCACGCTCACCTTTAGCTTTATCAGCTATGGGCGGCAGGAAATTCCGGTTAATAACCGGACGAGCATCAACGTCACGCTGACGAGCAGCTCTGAGCAGCTCGATCAGGTAGTGGTGGTAGGTTACGGAACCCAGCGCCGGAGTCAGGTCGTCGGATCCATCAGCTCGGTGAGCGGTAGCGAACTGGCCAAGCAGCCGGTACTAACGGCGGCGCAGGCACTACAGGGAAAAGCGAGCGGGGTGCAGATCACTTCTTCCGGGGAACCGGGCACGCAGTCGCAGGTACGCGTACGTGGGGTAAGTTCTGTCAGCGGTGATGCCAATCCGATATACGTAGTCGACGGAGTGATCACCGGCGACATTACGAACATCAGTACATCCGATATACAATCGATCGAAGTGCTGAAAGATGCGTCTTCGCAGGCCATCTACGGTAGCCGGGCAGGAAACGGAGTAATTCTGGTAACCACCAAAGCAGGGCGCGCAGGCGATATGCGGATCGGACTGAATGCCTATACGGGATTCCGGACACCTACTTCAAAAGTGAAAATGGCCGATGCCCAGACCTATGCTGCCTATACGAACGAGGCACTGGAGAGGAACAACAATGCTCCATTATTCGACCTGAACAATTTGCCGAATAATACCGACTGGTTCGATGCCATTACGCATAACGGTCTGGTTCAGAATTATGAATTTAACCTGAGCGGCGGTACGGAAAAAACTACTTATTACTTCTCTGCAGGATATCTGAAAGACGAGGGTATTGTGAAAGGCGAGGATTTCGAACGTGGGATTGTCCGCATCAACAATGAATACCGTATTATCGAAGGTTTAAAACTGGGTCATAACCTGAACCTGAGCTATACCCATAAGAACGATAAGCCGAATGTCTTTGCATCGGCCTACCGCATGGCCCCTACCGCCGCGGTCCGCAATCCGGATGGCTCTTACGGCTATCTTCAGCAATTAAGCGTCGGTAACCCGGTGGCTACGCTCGATTATACCAACAGCGCCCCGAACCAGCTGCGCTTGCAGGGAAATGTATTCGGGGAAGTGAACCCGATCGAGGGATTAACGCTCCGCAGTAGCTTCAATTTCGACCGCTATGACAATAATAACCGCATCTATGTGCCGGTGTACAGTGTATTCAGTGGTCAGCAAAACACCATCTCGAGCCTGTCGGTCGACAACGCCAGAGGTTTTTACTATATCTGGAATAACCAGGCTACTTACGACCGGACGTTCAACGACCTGCACGAAGTGAGTGCCACGGTGGGTTACAGTGCCGAGCGGGATCGGAGAACAAACTTTAACGGCTATGTGCAGAACGTGCCGGCCGAAGAGAACCTGTGGTACCTCGATCAGGGCGACGTATCGACGGCCAGAAACGGGAACTCGGGATCGATCCTGACCAGGGCATCGGTGTTTGGTCGTTTAACCTATACCTTCGACCGCAAGTACAATTTCAGCGGGACCATTCGTCGCGATGGGTCGAGCAATTTTCCCGTAGGTCAGAAATGGGGTACCTTCTACTCACTGGGTGGATCCTGGGTGATCAGCGAAGAGGGCTTTATGCAGGATCAGACGATCTTTGATATGCTGCGGGTTCGTCTGGGCTATGGTCGTGTTGGAAACGACAACGTAAGCGGACTGGCAATTCTGAATGGGGTGGCTCAAACCGGAAACTATCCTTTCGGCGGTGATAGCTTCGATATTTCACGGGGGATCACCTTCAACCAGATCAAAGACGCCGACGCTACCTGGGAGCCTACCGAGGGAATAGACGGAGGTCTGGAGTTCGGAACACTGAACGGCCGTTTGACGGGTGAGATCGCCTACTATAATAAGCAGACCAATGCCTATATCAATGTAACCTATCCGTCGACCTTAGGGGATGCCGACAATACCGTTTTCTCCAGAGCGGCGACGGTGCGGAATAAAGGTTGGGAGTTTGCTATGAACTGGAGAGATGCCCCTACCGATGCTTTCAATTACTTCGCGGGCTTCAACATCACCTTCAATAAGAACAATGTGGAGAATGTGGCCGGTAACCTGCAGCTGAAAAGCGGAAGCTTAAATAACGGAGAGATCGTTACCTATACGGTGGAAGGTCAGCCGATCGGTAGCTTCTGGCTATACGATGCGGTGGGAATTTTCCAGAGCCAGGAGCAAATTGATGCAACTCCTCACGTAACAGGTACACGTCCGGGCGACCTGATTTTCACCGATACCAACGAGGATGGAATAATCGATGAGAAGGACCGTATTTTTGCGGGATCGTACCAGCCGAAAACCTACTTTGGTTTTAATGCGGGTTTCAACTATAATCAATTTGATTTCTCGGTAGACACCTACGGAAACATTGGAAACAAGGTGTATAACGGTAAAAAAGCGGTGCGGCTCGGTAACGATAATATCGAGATGGATCGGGCTGAAAACCGCTGGAGCCCGGGCAATACCAATGGAACCCAGCCGGCAGCTTCTAATTCGATTCCAAAACCGTCTACCTACTACATGGAATCGGGCGATTTCTTCCGGATCAATAATGTCACCCTGGGGTATACCTTCAATTCGGAAAGATTCGCTGCCCTGGGCAAATCCTCGCTACGCGTGTACGCCACCATGCAAAATCCGGTGATCTGGAAAAGCTACAGCGGCTATACACCTGAACTCCCGGGTTCGGCCATTGCTTCCGGAATTGAGCTGGATATCTATCCGGTATTCTCCACCTATATGTTTGGTATTAACTATTCATTTTAATCGATATGCAAAAGAAAAATATAAAACCATTCCTGTTCCTTGCGGCTTTCGGGACGCTGCTCTTCAGCGCTGGCTGCAGCAAGGACTGGCTTAACCCGGCTCCGGAAAACGAGCTGGTGGTTTCTGATACAGCCTTTAACGACCCGGCCAATGCCGTACGTTTTGTAAATGCAGGCTATACCAACCTGCTTACCTGGGAACAGAGCTCCTTTGCCTGGATCGGGGTAACCAGCATTACTTCCGACAATGCCGACAAAGGATCTTCGCCGGGCGATTTGGGAACGGATAAGGACGTACTTGATGCACTCACGTACACGGCGACCACCCCCTCCTTCCAGAGCGCATGGCGTGGAAATTACTTAGGGGTATCTTACACCAATCAGGCAATTGCCAACGTTCCTCAGTTTGATATCACCGATCAGCTGAAAACGAGGCTGACGGCCGAGGCGCGTTTTTTAAGAGCCTACTATTATTTCAACCTGGTACGGATGTTTGGCAATATACCGCTGATCGATACCGTACTCTCGGCCGACAATGCGGCGGATCTGGACAAGGCCAATACGCAGGTAGCTCCTGAGGTGATTTATGCCTTTATTGAGCAGGATCTGGAGTTTGCCTTGCGGAATCTTCCCAAAAACACCGAATACGCAGCAGCCGATTTAGGTCGCGCGACGCAGGGAGCCGCAGCCGGCTTGCTGGCCAAGGTGAGTCTTTACCAGCAAAAATGGAATCGCGCGCTATCGCTGACCGACAGCATTATCAACGGTAGCGTCGGCAATCATTCACTGGTATCTGACTATACCACTATCTGGCGCGAAATAGGCGAAAACAGTCCGGAATCACTCTTCGAAATCCAGAGCAAGGGAACCATCCCCGTCGCGGGTGTTCAGCAGTATTCAGAGGTTCAGGGATTGCGGGGAGCTACCTTCAATGTACCTTCTTCCGACGTTTTCAGCGGGTGGGGATTTAATACACCCAGCGAAGACCTGGATAACGCCTACGAAGCGGGCGACGTTCGCCGGAATGCGACCATTATGCATGTGGGCGACCTATTGTTCGATGGCGTCCGGATCCTGAGCGCTGAGAACCCACGCCACAATTACAAGGCCTACGTGAGCCGATTGCAGGAATCCTATTCGGGCAGCGGTGTGGTAAACAAAAATATCCGGTTGCTGCGTATGGGCGAGATCTACCTGATCAACGCAGAGGCGGCCAACGAATTAGGACAGAATGCTAAAGCACTCGGCTCGCTGAATGCAGTCAGGGCGCGTGCGCGCGGAGGCAACCCGAATGTGGTGCCCGACGTTACGACGGGCGATCAGGGCGCACTGCGTCAGGCCATCTGGAATGAACGCCGGCTGGAACTGGCCATGGAGCACGATCGTTTCTTCGACCTGGTGCGAACCGGGCAGGCGGGTCCGGTGCTTCGTGCTCATGGAAAGAACTTTGTGGAAGGAAAACACGAACGCTTTCCAATTCCGCAAACAGAGATTGACGCCAGTGGCGGACGCCTGATTCAAAACCCCAACTATTAATATTCGTATCTGACCGCAAACAGGAAAACCCTGTTTGCGGTTTTTAACAACTGCTATGTTTAAATCTTTCTATCCTTACTTGTTCCTTCTCGTTGCAGGACTGAGTGCCTGCAAATCGCAGTCGGCCGACACGCCCGCACAGCAGCGTCCCGACACCATCAGCCATACGCTTTCCGACGATTCCCTGCTTACTCTGGTGCAGGAACAAACCTTCCAGTATTTCTGGGAGGGTGCTGAGCCGACTTCCGGACTGGCACGAGAGCGCATCCATATGGATGGCGAATACCCGCAGAATGATCAGGATGTGATTACCACCGGGGGAAGCGGCTTCGGCATCATGGCCATTCTTGTGGGCATGGAACGCGGCTTTATCACCCGGCAGGAAGGCGTTGAGCGCCTGCATAAAATTGTGAATTACCTGGAGAAGGCCGATCGCTTTCACGGGGCATGGCCCCATTGGCTGCATGGCCCTACAGGAAAGGTAAAGCCCTTCGGAACGAAGGATAATGGGGGCGACCTGGTGGAAACGGCTTTTATGGCGCAGGCGCTGATCTGCGTAAGGGAATACCTCGAGGCCGGCAATGCGCAGGAAAAACAGGTGGCCGCCAAAGCCGAACAGCTGTGGCTGGACATCGACTGGTCGTGGTACCGGAATGGCGGCCAGAATGTGTTGTACTGGCACTGGAGCCCCGAGTATGGCTGGGAGATGAACTTCCCGGTGAAGGGCTACGACGAGAGCCTGGTATTGTACGTATTGGCAGCTTCATCGCCTACCCACGGGGTACCGGCTGAAGTGTATCACGAAGGATGGGCCCGCAGCGGCGCCATTTCCTCTGCGGCGCAAAGAAACGGACATAAGGTAGTAGTGAATCACAACGGGCATCAGGGAAGTGTCGGACCGCTTTTCTGGGCGCATTACTCGTATCTGGGACTCGACCCTACCGGGTTGAGCGACCGCTATGCCGACTACTGGGAACTGACCCGCAATCATGCATTGATACAGCGTGAATATGCCCTGGCAAACCCAAAGGGATATAAAGGCTATGGCGAACATGCCTGGGGACTAACAGCGAGTTATTCGATCGACGGATATGCTGCACACAGCATGAACGACGATCGGGGGGTGATTTCACCGACCGCGGCGCTGTCTTCATATCCTTACACTCCGGAGTATAGCATGCAGGTGATCCGTTACCTGTATGAAGAACTTGGCGACAAAGTATGGGGTAAGTATGGATTTTACGATGCGTATAGCGAAACGGCGGGCTGGTTCCCACAGCGCTACCTGGCCATCGATCAGGGTCCGATCCCGGTAATGATCGAAAACCATCGCAGCGGATTGTTATGGAAATTATTTATGGGAGCGCCGGAAGTGAAGGCGGGACTAAAAAAACTGGGTTTCAGCAGTACAAAACATCCCTTGTAGCCAGCGGAACCAGCAAAGCGAGAAAACACAAACAGCGTACAGAATGAAAAGAATATACAGCATAACGATGGCATTCCTCTGCATGACGGCACCCCTGGTGCTGTCGGCTCAGCCGGCAAAGGATGCTGACATGGATACATTTATTTCCGGCCTGATGTCTAAAATGACCTTGCAGGAGAAGATCGGGCAGCTGAACCTGCTCTCGGCCGGGGAAGCTACCACCGGCTCGGTGGTGAATACCGACCTGGAAGCCAAGATCAGAAATGGCCAGATCGGGGGGCTCTTTAGCATGACCACGCCCGACCGGATCCGGAAGACGCAGGAGCTGGCCATCAAGAACAGTCGCCTCAAAATACCCTTGATTTTTGGTCAGGATGTAATTCATGGCTACAAAACCTTGTTTCCGATTCCCCTGGGCCTTTCGGCCACCTGGGATATGGAGCTGATTGAAAAAACCGCACGTGTGGCTGCTACCGAAGCGAGTGCCGATGGAATCAACTGGGCTTTCTCGCCAATGGTCGACATTTCCCGTGATCCGCGCTGGGGACGGATATCGGAAGGAAGCGGCGAAGATACCTACCTGGGCTCGCTCTTTGCGGCGGCCATGGTGCGCGGACTTCAGGGCGACGATTTAAGCGCCCATAATACGTTGATGGCCTGCGTAAAGCATTTTGCGTTATACGGAGCATCGGAAGCGGGACGCGATTACAACACGACCGATATGAGTTTGCACCGAATGTATAATGAATATTTTCCGCCCTATAAAGCGGCACTGGATGCCGGAGCAGGCAGTATCATGACTTCCTTCAATGACATCAACGGTTTACCTGCGTCTGCCAATCCCTGGTTGCTGACCGACGTGTTGCGCGATCAATGGGGGTTTACGGGTCTGGTGGTGACCGACTATACGGCGGTGAACGAGCTGATGGATCACGGGCTGGGCGATCTGGAACAGGTGTCGGCCCTGGCGCTGAAAGCAGGTGTGGATATGGACATGGTGGGCGAAGGCTTCCTTACAACACTCGAAGCGTCTGTAAAGTCGGGCGCTGTCAGCGAGGAAGAAATTAACCGGGCCTGCCGGAAGGTGCTGGAAGCGAAGTTTAAACTGGGACTTTTCCACGACCCCTACCGCTATGCCAATGCCGCGCGCGCCAAACGGGAAATTTTGACGAAAGAAAATTTACAGTTTGCCCGTGAAGTAGCCGGTCAATCCTTTGTGCTGCTGAAGAACGAACAGCAGGTATTGCCCCTGAAGAAATCGGGCACCGTGGCGCTGATTGGTCCCCTGGCCAATTCCGGCAGCAATATGCCAGGTACCTGGAGCGTAAATGCCGACCTGCAGCAGACGCAGTCGCTTTTAGAAGGCATGCAGGAACTGGTGGGCGGTCAGGTGAAGATATTACATAGCCTAGGCTC
>DAIRDA010000048.1:0-12602 GCA_036796375.1 Albibacterium sp. | reverse complement strand
CCTAACCGGCCTTTTCGTAGGAACCGCAATTCGCTAATTTAGAGTTCGTTAAATAAAATTATATGAAATCGATCTCTCTACTTCTTTTTGCTTTTCCCCTGCTTCTGATATTAGCCGACCTCATTTCACAGTATATTTGGCATCTCTGAGTTGACCCATAAAAAAGGGGCTTACTCATTTGAGCAGCCCCTTATTGTGAATTTTCAAGAACTATTTGTTCTGGTTCATCCGGATGATGTTCAGTGCACCACCTGCTTTAAACCATTCGATCTGCTGTTCATTATAGGTATGGTTAACATTGAATGAATCGCTTGTTCCATCGGCGTGGTTAAGTTTCACACGAAGCGGCGTCCCTACGCTGAATTCTGTTAAGCCAAGTATATCAATACGGTCATCTTCCTGAATCAGGTCGTAATCCGCCGGATTTTCAAAAGTAATGGCCAGCATACCCTGTTTCTTCAGGTTCGTTTCATGAATTCGCGCAAACGACTTTACTAATATCACCCGAACACCCAGGTGTCTTGGCTCCATCGCAGCATGTTCGCGGGAAGATCCTTCACCATAGTTCTCATCGCCTACGACTATGCTGTCGACACCTGCAGCCTTGTAAGCACGTTGAGTAGCCGGAACAGGGCCATATTCGCCGGTGAGCTGATTCTTGACGCGATCAGCCTGATCGTTCACAAAGTTGATGGCCCCAATCAGCATATTATTCGAGATATTATCCAGGTGTCCACGATATTTCAACCAGGGACCTGCCATGGAAATATGATCAGTAGTGCATTTACCTTTCGCTTTGATAAGCAACGTAAGTCCGGTCAGATCTTGGCCATTCCATGGCTGGAAGGGATCAAGTAATTGCAGACGGTCAGAAGTCGGGCTTACCACTACTTGTACCGTATCCCCGTTGGAGGCCGGTGCCTGATAACCCGCATCTTCCACAGCAAAACCCTTCAATGGCATTTCTAATCCGCTCGGTTCATCCAGTTTCACCTGTTCGCCTTTGGCATTCGTAAGCGTGTCCGTCAAAGGATTGAATGAAAGTGATCCTGCAATCGCAAGAGCGGTTGTAATTTCCGGAGAAGCCACAAAAGCATGCGTATTCGGATTGCCGTCGTTGCGTTTAGCGAAGTTACGGTTAAATGAAGTCACGATCGAGTTTCTTTCTTTCTTATCTGCTCCGTGACGATCCCATTGACCGATACATGGTCCGCAGGCGTTAGCCAGAACTGACCCTCCGATTTTTTCGAAAGTATCAAGGAACCCATCGCGCTCAATGGTGTAACGTACCAGCTCAGAGCCTGGCGTAACCGTATATTCAGCCTGTACCGTCAGGCCTTTATCAATTGCCTGTTGCGCAAGTGAAGCCGCACGGCTGATATCCTCGTACGAGGAGTTTGTACAGGAGCCAATCAAACCTACTTCCAATTTCTCAGGCCAGTTGTTTTCTTTGACAGCTGCTGCAAATTTTGAAATAGGCCACGCCAGATCTGGTGTAAAAGGTCCGTTTACATGCGGCTCCAGTTCCGATAGGTTGATTTCAATCACCTGGTCGAAATACAACTCAGGGTTTGCATATACTTCCGCGTCACCAGTTAGGTGTTGTTTGATTTGATTGGCAAGGTCGGCCACTTCGGAACGTTCCGTTCCGCGTAAATAAGCCTCCGATTTTTCATCGTACCCGAAGATCGAAGTCGTCGCACCAATCTCAGCGCCCATATTACAGATGGTTCCCTTTCCTGTGGCCGAAAGCGTACGCGCTCCTTCTCCAAAATATTCTACAATGGCACCGGTGCCACCTTTTACAGTGAGGATACCCGCCACTTTCAAAATAACGTCTTTAGCAGACGTCCACCCCGATAATCTTCCGGTTAATTTCACCCCAATTAATTTAGGGAATTTCAGTTCCCAGGGCAGACCAGCCATTACATCACAGGCATCAGCACCGCCAACCCCAATAGCAATCATACCCAGCCCGCCAGCGTTTGGCGTGTGTGAATCTGTACCGATCATCAATCCCCCGGGGAAGGCATAGTTCTCCAGAACCACCTGGTGGATAATTCCAGCTCCTGGTTTCCAGAAACCCAGCCCGTATTTGTTTGAAACCGACGCTAAAAAGTCGTACACTTCCCGATTCTGCTCGTTGGCAATTTCCAAATCCGCATCCGCACCAATCTTTGCCTGAATCAGGTGATCGCAATGCACCGTGGAAGGAACCGCTACCTGCGGACGACCAGCCTGCATAAACTGCAATAGCGCCATTTGGGCCGTTGCATCCTGCATTGCTACGCGGTCGGGAGCAAAGTCAACATAATCGGTACCTCTTTCATAGGCCTTTTCAGTTTCTCCGTTCCAAAGATGAGCGTATAGAATCTTTTCAGTAAGGGTTAGCGGTTTGCCAACTAAATTGCGGGCAGCATCAATGCGCCCTTCAAATCGCTGGTAAACACTTTTTATCATTTCGATATCAAATGCCATATTGTTTGTTGTTTGTTTAAAGATGATAATTTTTCCAGCTTTAAGCCAGTTAAAAGACAGGTGGGCTGAAATTTGTTGCGAATTTACAAAAAAACTTAAGAATAAAAGACCGTAATCTGTTTATGCTCGCTCCTTTACATTCGCTTAACATAATGATAAGCTAAACTTTATGGTCAGCTTACATAGGCTTCACACTGTCGTCCGTTCTTTGTGGCAGAATTACACAAAGGATGAAAACAAAAGTATTCAAACGAATTGCCTTGCTGGCAACTCTAATTTTCGCGACACATAGTGTGTTTGCGCAGAGCGCCTCGCTGACCGGAATCGTCACCGACGCCGAAACCAAAGAGACTATTATCGGAGGAAACATCAGTCTGGAAGGGACCACCTACCGCGCAGTTACCGATCTGGATGGTAAATTTACTCTCCCGTCGGTGAAAGCCGGAAAATACAACCTGATAGTTTCCTATATGGGTTACCAGCCGCAAACGCTCCCGGTAACGATTCAGGCCAATCAGACCAGCTCGCTCAGCATTGAGCTCCGATCCGAGTCAACCCAGATGGAAAGCGTCACCGTGACAGCCCGCGCAAACCTGGCCAATGCATCTGCGCTTATGGCAGAACGTAAAGAAGCTACCATCGTGGTTCAGAAGATTGGCGCACAGGAAATGGACAGGAAAGGCATCAGCGATGTAGGAGAGGGGCTTGCCCAGATATCCGGCGTCTCTATGGGCGACAACCGGGCGCTGTTTGTCAGAGGACTGGGCGACCGGTATAATAATGCGACGCTGAATGGTTTACCAATTCCATCCACGAACCCCGATATGAAACTCATTCCCCTGGATATCTTTCCGGCTTCCATCGTTGAGAACATTGCTGTCGTAAAATCTTATACAGCGCCTTTCTACGGCGACTTCTCCGGAGGAACTATCGATGTCACTACCAAAGGATACCCGGCCAGGCCCTATTTTAAGGTATCGCTTTCCTCGGGCTACAATTCCATAGTAAGCGGAAAGGAAAACTTTTTAATGTCACCTAAATCAACCCGCGGCTTTTTTGGCTTCGATAAAGGCCGCCGTGAGATGCCCGATATGGTGGCACAAACCAATAGCTTCAATTCATCGCAGAACGGACAGGTGCTGACGCCTGGTTTTGCAACCAGTTGGACACCCTATTCAACTACCGCTCCCCTTAACCGGGGAATTTCGATATCGGCAGGGAACCGTTATTTCCTGAAAAACGATCAGCGCCTGGGTTTCCTTTTCAACCTGAGCCATAAAAATGGCTATTCTTACGAAGACGGTGTGTCAGCGCTATATAATGCACAGGCGTCGCCCCGCTACCGCTACGATACGCAGAATTTCGGTTACAAGACGAACTCGACAGCTTTGTTGTCGCTCACCTATGGACCCAACACACGTTCCAACTACACCTTTACGGGACTTGTGGTGAACCAATCGAACGACAATGTTTTGGAGAATTCCGGTATTCACGCTGATATCGACAATCCCATCGTTGGCAGGCGCAATACCCTCGTGCAGAATAGTTTATACACCACTCAGCTGAATAGTAATTTCGACTTCAGCGATCACCTGAAACTTAACTGGGCAGTGGGGTATACAAAAACCATCGGGTCGACACCCGACCGCGTTCAGAATACGTTCGAAGAGGGCGGAAACGGCTATGTACTGAAAAACAGAAACAATGCCGACAATCACCGGTTTTTTTCTGAACTCGACGACAATGAAATATCTGGGAAAGCTTCTGTTGATTTCCTAAACAAGAACGAAAACTCAAGCCTCACAAGCGTTCAGGTCGGAATCAACGGGAAATTCAAGTTCCGCGACTTCCGCGCTCGTCAGATCGATACCCGCATCTACAACCGTGATGCGGTCGACTTAAACCATGTAGAGGATATCCTGAGCGAGTCTACCTTGTCGTCGGGCGACTGGGAATACCGCGAGACGTATTATGGTGCAAATAAATACAATGCAGAGCTCGGAATCGCTGCTCCCTACGTTAATGTCAACCTCAACTGGAACGAGAAGTGGAACCTGGTAGCTGGCCTGCGTGCTGAAATAGCAAGCCAGTCGCTCGACTATAAAAAAGGCCGCGACGCAGAAGACGCGCCGTTCCGAACAAACTCCCTTTCGCAGGTCGACCTCCTGCCGGGTGCTACGCTGAAATACCTTTTAAACGAGAAGTCTAACGTTTTGCTAGCCGCCAGCCGCACCATGTCGCGTCCCCTATTTGTCGAAGTCGCCCCATTTCGCTTAAATAATGCTGCTGCCACTGCAGAACAAGAGGGAAATCCATTTCTGAAAAACAGTTCTAATTACAACCTCGACCTGAAATATGAAATTTATCCGTCCAGAGGCGAACTTATGGCATTCTCGGTGTTTGGGAAGTACATTCAAAATCCCATCGAAATGATGCAACTGGCCTCTTCAGAAGCAGTTTTCTCCTTTGTCAATTCGAATCAGGCGCTCGTTGCCGGGGTAGAAGTAGAATTTAATCGCAATCTGGGAAGCCTGTTGAAATCGGAAACGCTCAAAAATGCATCGTTAGGGTTCAACGGATCATACATGTATAACCAAATTGAATTCAAAGACGACCGGATTGCCGAATTAAGCGACCAGGGCTATCCCGTGACGCCTACCAACCGGAGCCGCCCGCTTTACGGAGCTTCTCCGTATCTGCTGAATGTCGATCTCTCCTATAAGGCCGACTGGAATGAAAACAAGCAAACCAGCACAACTTTTACGATGGCTTATAACACCTTTGGGAAACGCCTCTTCGTGGCTGGATCACAAGGCGCAGGCGACATCTATGAAATGCCCTTTAATACCCTAAACGTGCAGATTAACACCCTATTCAACAATCATCTTGGCTTTGACATATCCATCTCAAACCTGCTGAATCCTGCGGTAAAGTTCGAGCAGGAATTCGATAGCCAGAACCTGTCTTTCTCCGAGTTTAAAAGAGGAGTAACGGTTGGCGCTTCCTTGAGTTATAATTTCTAGTGAAGGCCATCGTGCAATTTGCAAGGTTTATAATTCCTTAATACCCAATTAACACTGAAAGCCTTCCTTTGCTATAAGAAATTGAATCACAACACTAAAAAATAAATCAAATACACAACAGATGAAAAACTTCAGAATTACAAAAACCCTGGCCTTTGCACTGAGTGCAAGTGTGCTTCTTGCTTCTTGTTCAGAAGATAACCCTACACCGATAAATCCGGGAGATGGCGGGGTTCTAGAAAATAACGCAACCATTTCGGGTGATATCACACAGAATACCACCCTGGCCAAAGGTAATACCTACTTTTTGAAAGGCGGAGTACACGTAGCAGACGGTGCAACGCTTACCATTCAGGAAGGAGTAACTGTGAAATCGGATCCAATAGATGGGTCAGCAGCGTATTTGCTCATCGAAAAAGATTCAAAAATTGAAGCGATCGGCACAGCGGACGCCCCGATCATTTTCACTTCCGGGAAAGCAAATCCACAAGCTCAAGACTGGGGTGGATTAATACTAACAGGTCAGGCGCCTATCAACGTACCGGGTGGAAGCGCCAAGTCGGAAATGGGAGATGTTGATTATGGTGGTACCAATGCAAACCACAGCTCGGGAACACTGAAATATGTGCGTGTAGAGTACACTGGAAAGGTATCAAGCTCAGAGAAAGAACATAACGGTATCACCTTTGAGGGCGTTGGTGCGGGTACCACCGTAGAGCATATCGCAGTGTACGAAGGTGGAGATGACGGAATTGAGTTTTTTGGAGGAACTGTTAATGTGAAGTATGCTGTAGTATATGGCGCGCAAGACGACTCGTTCGACTGGACGTACGGTTGGAAGGGTAAAGGGCAGTTTTGGCTTGCCGTTCAGGGCGATTTTCTGGCCGATCGTGGTATTGAAGCAGATAACAACGGTAGTAACCGCGCACTTTCCCCTTACTCTGAGCCTATGCTTTCCAACGTAACACTGGTGGGATCGACCCTGGCAAAGACCGGCGATAATGCAGAAAGTAATCCCGAAGCCGGAAAAACAAGAGCAATCAAATTACGTGAAGGAACCAAAGGTAAGCTTTATAATTTCGTAACCTACGGTTTCTCAAACGGTGTTGAAGTAGAGCATAATGAAACACTAGCCAACATGGAAGCTGGTTCACTGATTTTTGCAAACTCATCCGTGTACGGACCGAAATCATGGAGTTTCAAATCTTCTGAGGGAGCTGCTTTTACCGGCGATAAATTATTTAGTTCAGTAACCAGTAACAAGGTGAACGCAAATGTCAAACCTGCCTACATCAGCGGTAAATTCCTCGGAACAGATGCGGACGGTGCGGCTGATCCGAAAACGCTCGACAGCTGGTTCGATGCTGCCAACTATCGCGGTGCCGTTCCTGCAAATAACAACTGGGTTGAAACAGGTACCTGGGCACGCCTTAAAAATTAAACAACGACCTCCCACTTTAAATTCATCCTTTAATTCGGGAACAAAAAGTCTGCGCTTGCGCAGGCTTTTTTTTTCGTAAGAATTTAGCAAAATCATCCTTTTCTTGCGATTTATTTCCTTTACTCATAGCTTCGTATTTATTATGAAAAATTGGTTGGAAACGCATTTGTTCATGACCCGGAAGGAACTCAGAGGCCTTGCCTTCCTCACAATTCTTCTTCTGCTGCTCTGGTCGGCACCATGGGTGTATCGTAGGTTTATTTTCCGAGCAGAGCCAGCCGACATGCGCGCATATGAAAAGGAAATTCGAGCTTTCCTGGCTAGCGAACAGCCCAGCGAAGCAGAGCAACAGTCAGTTAGGCAAGCCGCCGTGTTCAAGGGCGTACCCTTCGATCCTAACACGCTAAACGCGGCGCTGGGCGAACAATTGGGACTGTCCGAGCGTCAGGTCCGGATGATTCAGAACTATGTGGCAAAAGGTGGCCGGTTTCGTAAAAAAGAAGATCTCGCCAAAATTTACTCAATTACTGAAGCTGACTTCCAGCGTCTGGCACCCTTTATCAGTCTCGCCGATACGCCCCGGGTGTCATCCTGGCGGAGTGGAAACCAGAGCACAAAACCAGCACCCGGCAAAGGGCTGATGATTGAGCTGAACAGTACCGACTCGCTCGAACTTCAGGAGCTCCGTGGAATAGGGCCGGTTTTCGCCTCCCGGATCGTTCGCTTCCGCGATATGTTGGGCGGTTTCTATGATAAGAGCCAACTGCTCGACGTCTACGGGATGGAAGCTGAACGCTTTCAACAGATTGAAAAACATATATATGTCGACACTTCAAAGGTCGCGAAAATCGATATAAACAAAGCCGATTATGCCACACTCAGCAAGCATCCCTGGATTTCCGCCCGGCAGGCGCGGCTTATTATCAACTACCGGCAGCAGCACGGGAGCTACCGGAAGGCCGACGATTTATTGGGAATAGAAATCATTAATGACGAATTTTTGCGTAAAATTGTGCCGTATTTGAAATTCTCTAATGATTGAAGATAAATTGAAAGCGGTGATCCGCGACATCCCTGATTTTCCAAAAGAAGGAATTGTTTTTAAAGATATCACACCGATTTTGCAAGACCCTGAATTGTGCAATGAAATCGCCGAAGCTTTTGCGAAAGAGTTTTCCGATATGGAACTAGATGCTATTGTCGGCGTTGAAAGCCGCGGTTTTTTATTTGGATTGCTGCTGGCCAATAAGTTGAATCTCCCTTTTATTCCTGTTCGTAAAGAAGGAAAACTACCTGCCAACACGCTAAAGCAAACCTATGAGCTGGAGTACGGATCGGCAACCATTGAAATACATCAGGATGCATTTAAGCCCGGTGCACGTTTGCTTATTCACGACGACCTGCTCGCTACAGGAGGTACCGTGGTAGCTGCCAGCCAGCTCGTACAAAAGATGGGGGGTGTAGTAGCGGCTTTCGCCTTCGTTATTAATTTAAACTTTCTCAAGGGTAGCGAGCGTATTGCCCCTTACAGCGAACGGGTGTTTTCGCTGGCCACCTTCGACTAAAGCTTTTTGCCGCTGATCGATATCTCCATTTTCATGGTCATCGGAATTTCAAAGCCCTGTGCGATCAGTTTTGCCTCAATATCCATATCGATTCGTCCCGATGAAACCATTCCGGTTTTGATATCCGTTTCTATGGTACCTTCCTGTTTGCCCGAAAGTTCCAGGTCGTATTCTGCTTCCTTGCTAACCGCCGAAACCTCGCCGTCTACGTTTATCCAGGCAAGGTCTTCACTGCTTCCCTCAAGCGTGTAAGTCAGGTCAGATGTCAATACGATTGGCGAAATATTCATTGTTTTGGAAGTGTTCCAGCTTTCACCCATCCCAACAGGTCGGCCGGCATAGATATTCATGTCGAGCGACTGCAGCAGAGACGAATCGCTCAGCATGCCTTTAATTTCGTCTGTCAATTCAAGTCCGTCAATCACTTCGGTATATCCTTCCACCTTTTTTGCACTTCCCTGAGGGGTCATAAAAATAACGAAGGGCTTGTCGATCAGTCCATCCAACGCGGCTAAGTTGCCCACCCCTGGAATCTCGGAATTATACTCAAACTTGTTTTGAGGCAAATCAAAATCCATTTGAATCCTCTTGTAAGCCACCTCGATTTTTATCAGGTTACCGTCGTTGCTCAATATTTTATAAGCATAGTCGGTATTCATTCGCTGGTCAATTGTGATGCTTTGTCCCATTACCTCCTGCACAATCTGCTGGTTTATCCCAACAGAATACAAGTATTGCTCACCCGCCTGCAGGTTTAAATGCAAATCGACTTTGGGTTCGGCATCCCCGGTCTCTGCAACCTGTGCAAAAGCGGGCGATGTGAAAGCCATAAAAAGGAGGAATGAAGAGAGAATTTTCATCGGTAATGGGATCATGATGAGCAAAAGTAATATTTATAATTGATTAGCCTGTTTTTATAAAACGCATTATTTGAGTAGATTTGTTAAAACCCTAAATATGAATTTACCAAATAATTTTATGAACGCTTATAGCGAAAATGATGCCATGGTAACCGACATGGTCAGAAATTTCGCTGAGAAGAATATTCGCCCTTACCTGATGGATTGGGATGAAAGCCAAACCTTCCCGATAGAAGTATTTAAGAAAATGGGGGAACTTGGCCTAATGGGCGTGCTGGTGCCTGAAGAATATGGTGGCGCTGGCTTCGGCTATCACGAGTATGTAAGTGTCATTACCGAAGTTGCCCGCGTGTGCGGATCGATTGGTCTTTCCCTGGCCGCCCATAATTCACTTTGTACCGGGCATATCCTGACCTTTGGTAACGATGAACAAAAAAGAAGATGGTTGCCTAAACTGGCCACTGCCGAATGGATCGGTGCATGGGGACTCACCGAGGCCAATACCGGATCGGATGCGCTGGGCATGAACACCACTGCCGTGGACCGCGGAGATCATTATGAGGTGAATGGCACCAAAAACTGGATCACCCACGGGAAAAGCGGCGATATAGCCGTGGTTATGGTCAGAACAGGCGAGAAGGGCCGCGCGGACGGCATATCTGCGCTGGTAATCGAGAAGGGTACACCCGGTTTTACCCATGGAAAAAAAGAAAATAAGCTGGGAATGCGTGCATCGGAAACGACGGAACTCATTTTTGATCAATGCCGGGTACCGAAAGAAAATCTTCTGGGTATGCCGGGCGAGGGATTTAAGCAGGCTATGAAGGTGCTCGACGGGGGGCGGATATCCATTGCTGCGTTGGCTCTGGGAATCGCGAAAGGAGCTTTTGATGCGGCGGTTTCCTATTCAAAGGAACGGCATCAGTTCGGCAAACCCATTTCCAGTTTTCAGGGGATCTCATTCAAGCTGGCCGATATGGCTACCGATATCGAAGCATCGGAACTACTCATACGCAAGGCAGCTGCCCTCAAGAACAATCATGAACCAGTGACGCAGGCATCCGCAATGGCAAAGTATTACGCGTCGGAGGTGGCTGTCCGCTGCGCTACGGAAGCCGTGCAGATATTCGGCGGATACGGTTATACAAAAGACTTTCCTGTAGAGAAATTTTATCGCGACGCTAAGTTATGTACGATCGGCGAGGGGACATCCGAAATTCAGAAATTAGTAATTTCCAGAGAAATACTGAAATAGTTAAAAACAATTTAATCGTCATTCAGTTAAACTGTTAATTTTGTAAAAAAATCTCTATGGAATGGATCTCTAACCCGGAAATCTGGGTGTCGCTTGCAACGCTAACCGTTTTGGAAATTGTCTTAGGTATCGACAATATCGTTTTTATTTCCATTCTGAGTAATAAACTTCCGGAGAATCAGCAGAAAAAAGCCCGTCAAATTGGGCTTGGTTTGGCCATGGTTACGCGTGTGCTTTTGCTACTTTCCATCAGCTGGATCATGTCTCTCACTAAGCCTTTCTTCAATGTGGCCGAGATGTTGGGTTCCACAGAGGGCTGGTGGTACGAAAAACTCGATCTGTCTGGCAGGGATTTAATTTTACTTCTCGGGGGCTTGTTTTTAATTTACAAAAGTACCGTCGAAATTCATGACCGTCTGGAAGGTGAGGAACACAGCGATACACTGACGACCAAGAAAGTTACCTTCGGTAATGTGATTTTACAGATTTTGATTCTGGATGTAGTATTTTCGCTCGACTCCGTGATTACCGCCGTAGGAATGGCCGATCATATCGAGGTAATGATTGCGGCTGTAATTATTGCTGTGGTGGTGATGATGATCAGTGCCGGAACCATCAGTAGTTTTGTCAATAAGCACCCATCGGTTAAAATGCTGGCGCTTGCTTTCCTGCTTCTGATCGGTGTTTCGCTGACGGCAGAAGCCTTCGAACAGCATATCCCCAAAGGTTATATTTACTTTGCAATGGCTTTCTCTGTGATGGTCGAATTCTTCAATTTAAAATCGAAGAAAACGATGACCATCGCGCCTAAACATCCGCCGGAAGATCTGTCATAGAAGCGTATTTAAATAATGGAAACCACTTATTTAAAGATAAGTGGTTTTTTTATTAGCAGATTCCTTGTATTTTTGCATGATTTTATTGAGATGACTAAAAAACAAAAGAATACCCCCATCGAAACAGACATTGTTCTTATTGGTGCGGGAATTATGAGTGCAACCCTGGGCGTGTTGCTGAAACAGTTGATGCCCGATGCACGTATAAAAATCCTTGAACGACTTGACGAAGTTGCTGCGGAAAGTTCCGATGCCTGGAACAATGCAGGAACTGGCCATTCGGCACTTTGCGAGTTAAACTATACCCCCGAAAAGCCCGATGGATCCATTGCTATCGATAAAGCCATTCAAATTGCCGAATCCTTCGAAATTTCCAAGCAATTTTGGGCATCTTTGGTTGAAAAAGACCTGATTTCGATGCCCGGAAAGTTTATCCGTACCATTCCTCATATGAGTTTCGTACTGGGCGACGCCAATGTTTCCTTCTTAAAAAAGCGGTATGAGAAGATGGAAAAAAGCCATCTTTTTAAGGGGATGAGCTATTCGGAAGATTTTAACCTGATCAAAAAGTGGATTCCGCTGGTGATGGAAGGGCGTCCTGAAACAGAAAAAGTGGCTGCCACACGCATGGAAATCGGTACCGACGTAAACTTCGGCGCCCTGACACGTGCGATGCTTCGCTATCTGTGGCGTCAGGAAGGCGTAGAACTTAACCTGGCCCACGAAGTGCAGGATATCGAGAAAAAGAGCGGACGCTGGGAAATTTCGGTAAAAAATCTCACCACCCGACGTAAGAAAAGAATTTCTGCCAAGTTCGTCTTTATAGGTGCCGGAGGTGGGTCGCTTCTATTGCTCGAAAAATCGGGAATACCCGAAGCCCGCGGTTTTGGGGGCTTCCCGGTAAGCGGACAGTGGTTGAAATGTACGAATCCGGAAGTTATTGAAAGGCATCATGCCAAGGTATACGGAAAAGCAGCAGTCGGTTCTCCACCCATGTCGGTCCCTCACCTCGATACACGCTTCATCGACGGTAAAAAGGCGTTGCTTTTCGGTCCTTACGCTGGCTTCTCGACAAAATTTCTAAAAAACGGTTCGTTTATGGACCTTGCGTCATCGATCAAGATCGGGAATATTCGGCCCATGC
>DAIRDA010000047.1:0-12627 GCA_036796375.1 Albibacterium sp. | reverse complement strand
TTTCTTTCGCCTGTATGCTTGCTTTAGGAAATACCAGTGCTTTTGCCCAGGAGACACCCAAAGAAGAAGACTATTACAAAATAATGAAAGTTGCTGCTCCGGAAGGAACGCTTCTTGAAGTAGGGGGGCTTGTTACACTTCCCAACGGAAATCTTGGGGTATCAACCCGGAGAGGTGACGTTTATGTGGTGGAGAACCCAACAAGCACAAAACCGTATTTCAGGAAGTTTGCATCCGGATTGCATGAGATATTGGGGCTTGCCTATAAAGACGGAGCTTTTTACCTGGCTCAGCGCGGAGAACTCACCAAACTGGTGGATACCGACCTGGATGGGAAAGCTGATGTATACGAAACGATTTATGCATGGCCGCTATCAGGTCATTATCATGAGTATAGTTTCGGGCCTAAAATTGCGCCCGACGGATCGTTCTTTGTAACGGCGAACGTTGCCTTTGGCGACGAAGAATGGTGGCGCGGGGAAAGTCGCGTGCCATGGAGAGGATGGACGATGCAAATTTTTGAAGACGGCACCATGAAGCCCTGGGCTACAGGCATGCGTTCACCTGCCGGACCGGGAATGCTGAACGGCGAGTTCTTTTATACCGAAAATCAGGGAGACTGGATTGGATCAGGCGGTTTGTGGCATGTTCCAAAAGGTGCTTTTACCGGTCATGCTGCTGGTTTAGTATGGACTGATCAACCGAATTCTCCTTTGTCGGTGAAGCAATCCGATCTTTTTGCACAGGTGGATGAGCGTCGGACCCGTAATGCGGAAGGCCGTGCTGTAAAACCAGAAAATGTAGTTAACTCGGAATTTAAGACCATGGCCGAAGTAAAGGCCGCAATTCCGCAACTTCAGCTGCCTGCTGTATGGTTGCCGCACGGTATCTTGGGTATTTCTACTTCCGAGCCTACCGTTATACCTGAGGGTGTTTTCGAACCATTCAGTGGTCAGATCCTGGTGGGTGATCAGGGAATGAGTATGATCAACCGTATTTTCCTGGAGAAGATCAATGGCGAGTATCAGGGAGCGGCCATCGCCTTTAGAAGCGGGTTCCGTTCCGGAGTACTTCGTATGGCCTGGGCCAACGACGGTTCTCTGTTTGTAGGGGAAACCAACCGGGGATGGGGATCAGCCGGAGAAGCCAATGAAGGTCTTCAGCGTTTAGTATTCGCGGCCGATTCTGTTCCTTTTGAAATGAAAGCCGTACGTGCCATGCCTGACGGGTTTGAAGTAGAATTCACCATGCCAGTTGATCCTAAATCGGCCGAAGATATTGCTTCATATTCGCTTGAAACACATACATACAAATACTACTCCGTTTACGGAAGTCCCCCGGTGAATATGGAGACTGCCAAAATTAAGGGAGTTAAATTATCAGACGATGGGTTACGCGTGCGTATCGTAACAGACGGCTTGAAGAAAAACTATGTGCACAACCTGACTTTAGAAGGAGTACGCTCAAAAGATCGGTTCTACTCACTGGTTCATCCTACTGCCTATTACACCATGCATAACATCCCGGCAGGAGAGTCACTTGCTATAAGCCAGCTATCGACACGCGATTCGTCGGCTCCAGTGGTTAAAAAAGAAGCCGCTCCTAAGCCCGTAGCGAAATCTGCTACAACGACAGCAACACCTGCTGCCAAGAAAGTGGCTGCAAAGCCTGCTGTAGCGAAGGCGCCGACATTTAATGAAGTAAAAGGAATTCTAACAAAGAATACTTGCTTAGCTTGCCATAATACTGACAGAAAGCTGGTAGGCCCTTCGTTCAAGGAAATTGCGAAACGTAACTATTCAGACGAAAAGATTGCCGAGTTGATCCGTAATCCTCAGCCGCAAAACTGGCCGGATTACCCAACAGAAATGCCGCCGATGCCTCATGTACCGAAAGCAGACGTTGCTAAGATCGCAGCCTGGATTAATTCATTGAATTAATTCTTTATTGAAGCTTTTCAAGCCCGGACTCAGAAGTGAGTCCGGGTTTTTTTGTTTGCCATATTTAGTAATATCATGTAATGATGCTATTACTATCTGGTTTTATTTTTATCTTCGATGATTATTCCAGACGATTAGTAGCCAAATGATTAAACCGGCCTTCCTTGTAGCTTTCCTATTGCTTTTTTCGGCGAAGCTATATGCCCAAGACTCCTTCTCAGTTCGAGGTCTTGTGATCGATACCACTTCTGAACTATCGCTTGAAAACGCTGTGATCAATGTATTGCATGCCAAAGATTCGATCCTGTTCAACTTCACACGTGCAGCAAAAGACGGAAGCTTTCACATGGCAGGTTTGAAGGAAGGCGATTACATTGTAATGGTATCGTATCCGAAATATACCGATTACGTCGAAAAATTTTCCATCGATTCGGTGAGCAGCTCACACGATTTTGGAACCGTTAGTATGCTGCTTGTATCACAGCTGTTGAAAGATGTGGTTATTACCGGACGAAACACCATCACCATCAAAGGAGATACGATTGAATACGATGCCAGCAAATTCACCATACAGCCCAATTCTAAAGTAGAAGATCTGCTTGCCCAGTTGCCAGGAATCCAGGTAGACAAGGATGGAAAGATTACGGCTCAGGGGGAAACGGTAAATAAGGTACTGGTCGACGGGGAAGAATTTTTCGGAGACGACCCTACGCTGGTGACTAAGAATATACGCGGTGATATGGTAGACAAGGTACAGCTATATGATAAAAAGAGCGACCAAGCGACCTTTACCGGTGTAGACGATGGCGTGAAAACTAAAACCATTAATATACAGTTGAAAGAGGACAGCAAGAATGGGATGTTTGGAAAGGCGGATGCCGGACTGGCAACGGACGACCTCTACCAGGCGCAGCTGATGTATAATACTTTCAAAGGTTCCGGTAAATTCGCTGCGTATGGAACCATCGGGAATACGGGCAAGATTGGTCTTAACTGGCGCGATACCGATCGGTATGCATCTTCCGAGAATATTGTGATGGACGGCGATATGATCATGATCACCAATTCTTCCTCCGACGAACTCGATTCATTCAACGGTCAGTACAACGGCCAGGGCATTCCATTGGCTCATTCGGGTGGACTGCATTACGACACTAAATGGAACGAAAAGAAAGAAAGCATTAATGCAAACTATAAAATCGGATCCATTGAAGTAGACGGAATTGAAAATACCATCACACAGAATAACCTGCCTGAAGGAGTTCAGTATTCCAATACGGATGAGAATGAAAATAATTTTATGTTCCGTCAAAAAATCGACGCGCGTTATGAATTCAAGGCAGATTCAAATACATCGCTGACTGTGGTCATCGACGGAACCCTTAAAAATTCGAGGACGACTCAATCCACCATTTCAGATACCCGGAACGAAGCCGGGGAACGTTTGAATCAAAGTTCAGGCAGCAACCGAAACGAAGGCGACAGCCGTGATTTTCACGCCAATATTTTGTGGAACAAGCGGCTCAAGAAAAAGGGCCGAACGCTTTCGGTGTCGCTCGATCAACGGATAAGCGATAGCGACCGAAAGGGCTTCCTGAATTCTGAAAGCGAATTTTTTCGGCCGGGCAGGCCCGACAGCACGCATGTCATCGATCAGCGAAAGGAAAACGACGTTACGTCCAGTGTCTTCAGCTCAAATATCAACATTACTGAACCGCTATCCGAATTCCTGACCTGGTCGTTAAACTATCGTTTCAATCTCAATAAGGGACGATCGAACCTGCTATCTTACAATCGTTCGGCCGGCGGGGCTTACGATCAGCTCGACAGTCTCTATAGTAATGAATTCGACCTCGATCAGCTCACTCATGCCGTCGGGACCTCAGTGAATTATAAAAGGGATAAGCACACGGTCAACGTGGGCCTCTCAGGCGCAGACGTCACCTTCAAGCAAAACGACCTGTTTCTGGACGACTTTGTTAAACGCAGCTTTGTCAACCTCAACACCAATGCCCGATGGCAATATAATTTCTCTCAACAAAAGTCGATGCGTTTCAGCTACAACGGACGAACCAGTCAGCCTTCACTCGCCCAAATCCAGCCGGTCCGTGAAAACAGCGATGCTCTGAATCAGACGATCGGTAACCCCGAGCTGGACCCATCGTTCAGGCACTCTTTCAACGCAGGCTACAATACCTATAAGATGCTTAGCGGACAATTTTTCAATATTTATATCTATGGCTCGGTCACTTCGAAAGCGATCGTCGGTAACGTTACGACCGACTCTGTGGGTAAAAGCACCTATCGGTACGAGAATCTGCGCGACAAAATGCCGCTGGATCTGTCGGCCTATTTTTACTACGGAAGTAAGATGAAAAGCCTCAATCTGGAATATGGTGCATCGGGCGATGTAGGACAGAACACCTACTACAACATGATTAACGGCGAGCTGAACGAAACCACCTCGGGCAATTATTCGCTGCAATTAAATCTGTCGAAGAACGTGGCGAAAAAGTTCAGTGCGAGATTGAGCTTCGGGCCTCAGTACACGTCCAGCGTTTCGTCCCTGCAAAAGCAATCTTCGAACGAGGGCTGGGGTTTTGACGGCGATGCTTCTTTCACCGTTTATCTGCCAAAGAAATTTGAGGTCTTTTCCGACGCTACTTATACGTTTAAAGAAGCCACAGAAGCCTTCGATGAAGATTTTGAGCGACTGATATGGAACGGTGGTGTACGTAAAAAATTCCTGAAAACAGACGAGCTTATTTTGAGTGTATATGCGAACGATATTCTCGATCAGAACGTTGGTTTTAACAGACAAGCCTATAATAATCGCATCACGCAAAAAAATTACACCACGATTAAAAGATACTTCATGTTCTCACTCACCTGGGAATTTAACAAAATGGGAGGAAGCCGATGAAAACGTATCAAACACGTAGATGGATGCTGAAGTCCGTACTTTTTGTCTGCCTTTCATTTCTCTGCATGCCGGGCTACGGGCAATACGCGTATTTTGTCGAAAGCGGAAAAATAGAGTATGAAAAGCGGGTGAATATGTACGCGAAAATTAAATCCCGCATCGATCAGAATAATAACAATACCTGGCTTGAGAAAATTTACGAAGAGTACCGCCGAACACAACCCCAATTTGCCTCTAGTAAAAGTTACCTTACGTTCAATAAAGACCGCTCTGTTTATCAATTTCTGGAAGCCGCGAAAACAGGCAGCAGTTTTTTCAGCGACGACCCCTGGCTGATGGCAAAGAACACGGTTGAGCTAAACTTTAGTACGGATACCGTTCGGGCGATTAAAGAAGTTTACGGAGAAAATTATGTGGTAACCGATAAAAAACGGGATATCCTTTGGAAGTTAACCAATGAGGTGCGGGAAATTGCGGGTTATCAATGTCGTAGGGCGAACGGTTTGATTTTAGATTCCATATACGTCGTTGCCTTCTACGCTGAACAGATTCTGCCGTCGGGTGGTCCGGAATCTTTTACCGGTCTGCCCGGAATGATACTCGGGGTGGCACTTCCCCATGAAAATGTCACCTGGTTTGCAACGAAGGTGGAAACGCAGTCGATCGTACCACCCACTGCGCTTCCGGCACCGCGACGGGCAAAAGAAGTCAACTTCCAGGCCTATCAGGATTGGCTTCAAGGATCTGTGAAAGATTGGGGCGATTGGGGCAGTGATGCCCTCAAAGCCTTTCTACTTTAACCGAAAGTCAAGCTGGTGGCCCAATGACTTACTTTTTCTTCTTTAAATCGAGGTCGGCCGACTTGCTTTTTTTACCAGCCTGATAGTCCGATTCCGGTTTCGAACCACTTGTAGGGTCTTTGGGCGCTTTTTTAGTGGCTTTGTTGGTTTTATTGTCGTTTCTTCCCATGGTGATTGAATTAGGAATGCCGCATTGCATTCTTTTAAATATACGTTAATCACGAGTGACTTTACTATAAAATTATATTATTCTGAAACAATAGCCCTAAATTCGCTTTATCCTGACATGGGTATCAGGACAGCATTTTAAACAAATAAATAGATAAACTATGGAAGATAAGAAAGTAGCAATTATTACCGGGGGAAATTCGGGAATTGGTTACGGAATCGCTGAGTCCCTGCTAAAGGAAGGATATTATGTAGCCATCAGTTCACGTTCCCTCCAACGTGCCGACGAAGCAGTGAAGCGCCTGGGAGCAGAGGCGAAGCAGGATCATATATTGGCATTAGAAGTGGATGTCCGTTCTTTCGAATCGCAGCAGGAAGCGGTTGAGAAGGTACTGGAGCAATGGGGGAGAATCGATGTGTTTGTCGCCAACGCCGGTGTAGGCCATTTCGATAATGTCGAAAATTTAACCCTTGATCAGTGGCACGAAACGATTGATACAAATCTGACCGGTCCGTTTTACAGTATCAAAGCTTCCATGGAAGCGCTCAAAAATTCAAAGGGATACTATATCACCATTTCAAGCCTGGCCGGGACTAACTTTTTCGAAGGAGCATCGGCCTATAATGCCAGTAAGTTTGGACTAACCGGGTTTACACAAGCCGTTATGCTCGATTTAAGGAAGCACGGTATCCGGGTCACCACCATCATGCCGGGTTCGGTTGCTACCGCCTTTAATAACCACGAGGTAAATGAAAGCGATTCCTGGAAAATTCAAATTGAAGATATCGGCGAATTGGTTGCTGACATTCTGAAAATGAATTCGCGCTCGTTACCTAGCAAGATCGAGATCAGGCCATCCATGCCCCCTCAGAAATAGGGTCACATGATTTGAATAAAAAAAGGGAACACTCAGCTTCCCTTTTTTTATTCAATAACTACGGCGGTACCGGTGGCTACGACCATCAGCATACTTCCGTTGGTCCCAATCGTTTCATAGTCGAGGTCTACACCCACAACGGCATTGGCTCCCAATGAATAAGCCTCTTGCTGCATCTCGTGCAACGCCTGATCTTTCGCATCGCGTAATACTTTTTCGTAAGTGCCCGAACGACCACCGATAAAGTCGCGAATCCCTGCAAATACGTCTTTAAAGAAGTTGGCGCCAATAATGGTTTCGGCGCTCACAAGGCCAATATATCGCACAATTTTTTTACCCTGGACGTCGGGTGTGGTGGTTACTAACATAATTTTAATTTTTTATAGTCTAAATATAACAAAATTCTGTTTTCTCAATCTTTTTTTGCTAATTACGGTTCGAATAATTTTTACCAATTTGTAGATTTATAAATCGCCTGATTAATATATGAACAGCCCAATAAACAGAAAAGCTTTTCTAAGGAGTAGCATCATTTTAGCCGGTGGACTCGCATTTTTGCCTTATCTCTCTTCTTGCTCCGATCCGGTCGAAGAGGCATCGGCCGAACTGGCTGAGCTTGCTGAAGCGCTTATTCCCAAAACCAATACCCCCGGGGCCAAGGACCTCGGCCTGCAACACTTTGTTATCAAAATGGTGGAAGATTGTGGTGATGAAGAGCAGCAAAAAGTATTCGGGCAGGGGATGGTTAAATTTAAGTCGACTTACCGCGATGAATTTGAGGTTGATTTTCTTGACGCCAAGCCGACCGACCGTCGCGCCTTTCTAAAGCAGATTGAAGAGGAAAAATATCCCGAGCTCAGTGAGTTTTACTCACTGGTAAAAAACCTGACCATTCGCGGCTACACCAACTCCAAATTTTACATGACCGAAGTAGTTCCCTATGAACTTGTTCCCGGTCGATACAATCCATTTTTCAAAATAGCATAAAGCATCATGTATATTAATAATAATACCGTTCAGAAAGACAATCATTACGATGCCATTGTTATCGGGTCTGGAATCAGCGGTGGGTGGGCCGCCAAAGAACTGACGGAAAAAGGACTGAAAACACTTGTTATTGAACGCGGTCGGAATGTCGAGCATATAAAAGATTATCCGACTACGAATATGGCACCTTACGAGTTTGAGCATAATCTGGATGTTCCGTATGCTATCCGGAAAGAAAATCCGGTTATAAGCCGTTGCTATGCTTTTCGGGAAGATGCCATGCATTTTTTTGTGAAAGACACCGAACATCCCTACATTCAGGAGAAGCCCTTCGATTGGATACGGGGCTATCAGGTTGGCGGAAAGTCGCTGATGTGGGCTCGTCAAACACAGCGCTGGAGCGACCTTGATTTTGAAGGTCCGGCGCGCGACGGCTTTGCAGTCGATTGGCCTATCCGCTATAAGGACATTGCCCCCTGGTACAGCCACGTAGAAAAGTTCGTAGGCATCGCCGGCGACCGCGATAATATCGTAAACCTTCCCGACGGCGAGTTTCTTCCAGCCTATCCCTTGAATACGGTGGAGAAGTATTTCAAGGACCAGCTGGCTGCCAACTACGGTGACAGAACTGTGATATCAGCACGTTGTGCTCATTTATCTGCGCCACAACCCATTCACCTTGAACAAGGCCGCGGCAAGTGTATGAACAGGACGATCTGTCAGCGGGGATGCCCTTTTGGAGGTTATTTCAGCAGTAATTCCTCTACCATCCCCTGGGCTGCAAAAACAGGAAACCTGTCGATGCTGACCGATTCGATTGCCGAGTCAATCATTATCGACGAATCGACCGGTAAGGCCAAAGGTGTGCGCGTGATCGATACCCATACGAAGAAAACCACCGAGTACTATGCAAAAGTCGTGTTCCTGAACGCTTCCACCATTAACACCATCGCAGTCCTCTTGAACTCCAAGTCGAAGGCCTTCGAAAACGGCTTAGGTAATGAGAACGATCTGGTTGGAAAATACCTTGCATTTCACAATTACAGCGCCCGCATTTCAGCCCAGTATGAAGGCGCCGCCGATTTCGCGACGGATGGCCGCAATCCGGCAGGTGGCGGTTATATTCCGCGATTCCGGAACGTGCATAAACAAGAAACTAATTTTCTGCGTGGCTATGCAGCTGGATTCAATGCAGGCCGTTATACCTACACTGAGCGGAATGGCATTGGCGAGGAATTGAAGGACTCTCTCGATAAGCCTAAATTAGGTGGTTGGAGCGTTGGTTCGCATATGATGGGAGAAACCATCCCGAAAGAAAGTAACTGGGCACGTCTCGACCGAAGCGAAAAAGATGCTTGGGGAATGCCTCAGATTCGCATCTCTGTCGAGTACGACGACAACGATGCTAAAATGAAGGCCGATTATTTAGATCAGCTAAGTGAGATGTTCGAAAAGGCGGGTTTTACCAACATTCGCCGAAATGAAAGCAGTCAGGCGCCCGGACTGGATATTCATGAGATGGGAGGCGCACGAATGGGAAAAGACCCAAAAACTTCTGTGCTGAATGCCTTTAATCAAGTTCATAGTTGCAAGAATGTATATGTTACCGACGGCGCCTGTATGACTTCAACGTCTTCTCAAAATCCCTCACTCACCTATATGGCACTTGCTGCACGTGCCGTTGACCATGCGGTAAACGAAATGAAGAAGGGAAATATCTGATTCAGGGCCCCGTGTTCCACTAGTCTGATTTTGCTTTCTCCAGGGAAAGCTTTGAAATGAGCAGCCTGTACTTGCTTTCAAGGTAGGCTGCTCGTTCTTTTTGAAATTGGTACAGTTGCTGGTAATAGTCGCTCAACAATAGCCGACCACTGTCGTATTGCAATTGTATAATCCGGGTGGTCTCCTCAGCCATATCGAGGTTTTCCTTCCGCGCATAATAAAGCGATTGATTATATCGTACATCCCGCTCCGCCTCCTGAATCGTTTGTTGTCTTTCCAGGGTTGCGGACTTTATATTCTCTGAAATTATTTCTTCGTGTATCTTTAATCGTGCAAGCTCTTTTTTTCGCAGAAGATGGTCGCTCAGCGGAATACGTACGCCAACATTAACAAAGCTATTGCCATACCAGTTGCCCGACTTGAAAATAGCAAAACGGTTGTCGAAGTAGTTTGCGCCGTAATAGCCGTTCAGGCTCACTACAGGCAGGAAGCTGCGTCGCGCTATCTTGTAGTCTAATATGTTGATAGCCTGTTCCCGTCGCAAACGCTGGAGGGTGACAGGTTCGTCGTTGGCTTCGTTGTGCGCAGCAAGCTCCTTCGTTTCTGTGAAGTCAGCCTCCCCGATTAAACGAATAACAACGGTTTGATCGGGCGCGATACCGAGAAATACCAGCAGCTTGTCTTTCGCGTTATCATATATCATTTGAGATTCGCTGAGCAGCATCCGGCTGTTGTTCAATTCCGTTTTCGCAAGGTTAAGGTCTGCGCGGTTTATCCTTCCTTTCTCGAACTGCCTTTCGTGCATATCCAGTATTTTTCTGCGGGTCAGGGTGTCCATTTCTGCCAGTCGAAGCTGCTCGTCGGCAATCATACAAGCGTAAAATGCATTGCCTACCTCAAACATTAGTTGATTTTCAGTGAGCCGCCGGTCTGCCTCTGAAAGGCCGGCCTCCAGTGATGCACGTTGAATGGAGCCGGCCTGTTCCGGATTGAAAAGGTCGACTGAGGCGTTGATACCCGTATTGGCTGTCCATTTTGTGGTAAAGCGAAGATGAATAAGCTCATCTTCACCCGCTGAAGGGTCGAATGCCCTAGCAGGTACGGGAGTTGTCGGAAGGATGAGGTTGCGCTGAAGATTGACGTCGCCATAAAGCTGCGGGATGCGCTGCTGGCGACTCTTCTCGGCGTTATTCCGGGCCAGATCAACTTCCAGCTCGCTGATCCGCATGGTTGGATTATTTTTTAAGGCCATCTGTTGTGCCTCGGTAAGCGTTAATCGTAGCCCACCTTCAGGCTCCTGAGCACGCAGGCTATCTGCCGTGAAGGTGAGCAGAGTAAGTAAAGTGACGAATGAATATATACGTTTTGTCATAGCAGTTAATTAAAAAACAGATGCTGGTTCAAGTTTTCTGATTTTAAAAACCGCGAAGAGCGATCCGCCAACCGATATCAGCAACGTGATTCCCAGAAGTGTCAGAATCAGGCCGGGTGAATAATGAATGGTAAGGCCCGCGCCTGCCACTCCTTTCTGAAACAAGAGTAGAAGCAGAAAAGCGATTGAGAAGCCAATCAGGGCAAACAGAAAGGCCTGGGTTAAGATCAGACGCGTAACATAGCCATTGCTGGCGCCCATTGCCTTCAGGGTGCCGTAATCTTGCATGCGGTCGAGCGCGGATGAATACAGGGTCAGGCCAATAATGAAAAAGCCGCTGATGGTTGCAAACACAATCAGCGAGCCGAAGCTGACGCCCATGTTGGATGTAAGCAGTATTTCCTTCACGGTTGATTTCCTGAGTTCTTCTTTATCCCATGCCCGGGCCGCACTGAAATTTTGGTTTATCTGACGAATCAGTGCTTCTTTGTTGGCCTCCGGAGTTAATTTTACCGCGATGGCGCTCACTTTACTCGGAGAAAAATCAGCATAGAATCGTACATTATCGAGCGAAGAATAAGCATATTCACCCCCAAAGCCCTGAATGTTTTTGGTCTGCACCTTTACAATGGCCGTTTTTCCGTTAATTTCAAGCATTTGGTTGAGATCGAGAGAAACCTGCAGGCTTTTCGCAGAAAAATGCTCGGCGCTGATGGCGTTCGACTGGTTCAGATCCTGTAAGTTACCGGCTATTATCTTGGCTTTGTTCGGGCCGGCCAGAAAGTCGGGGCCATCACTTCCGATCAGCGTAATCGAGGCCGTTCTGCCGCCCTCAAAAGTTGCCTGCGCATTGGTTGTGACAATGCCGGTGCTGTGTGCCACGCCCGGGAAGCTCCGGATTTCCCGGACCATCCGTTCGTCGATCGGAGCTAATACATTTACGTTGTTGGTAGTATTGTCAATCACCCAGATATCTGCATCATGTGCATTTGAATTTTCGATGATACCTCCCATCAGACCCTGCAGAAAACCAAGCGTGCCGAGTTGTTGTCCGATCAGAAAAATACTAATAACAATTCCTACCAAAATACCGATACTTTTAGGTAAGTCGAATCGCATAAATTTTAGCGCAGTCAGAATCATCTTATATTTGTATGTTTTGTCGCATTCACAGATGGATAATGCACTCGACCTTCGTATTGATCAGTATGCTGGTATCTTGGCTAAAGCCTACTTTAAACCGCCTGACGCGTCTGTCGCTAACTTCTCCCGGTTTGTCGTAAAAAATTGATTTATCCTGAAGGATTGGCGACAGGAAGACGATTTCTCCGTCAGCAATTTGCTGATCGCTGCCTTCCTTTACGATCGTTACTTTATCTCCGATTTTGATTCGGTGGGCAAACAACTCGTCTACTTCTCCGTGAATCACCCGCTCTTCATCAGAAGCCAGTTGACCCAGGACAGCAAAAGCTTCGACCGCCCGGCCTTTTTCGGCATCGAGTGATACGAGTACACCGTCATCGCTGGCAATCAGAGAGTAAGCCCGGATATTTGTCTTATTCTGTTCAATCTGGTTCGTGATCTCTCTGCCAGCCAACTGATTGCTTCGGGTAACGTTCTTAGCCCCCTGATACTGAGCTCTCAGCACCTCAACGTCTTTGGCAAGCGACTGAACATTCTGCTCTGTCTCTGCTCCATCCATGGCCAGCTCGCGGCTTGTTTGCCATTCTGATTCTGCCATGCGTAATTCAGCGGCGAGTTGCCTCTCGCTGGCAAGAGCCTGCGCTGTCAACTCATTTTGACGTTTAAGCTGTATCTGTAGATTTTCGGTTTGCAA
>DAIRDA010000046.1:0-12648 GCA_036796375.1 Albibacterium sp. | reverse complement strand
GAGAGCGGTGGTCTGGCCTTGCTTCGCGCATACCGCGGCTTACCGAAGAGCAAAGCCCTGATCAAGTTCCTGAGTGAAGGAAATAATCGTCAGGTACTGACCAAGGCCGAAAATTTCTACATGGCTGAGCAAAGCAAAAACATGCCTAAGGTTGATACAGAACTGTTTTTCGTCATTAATGAAAAACACAACCAGGTAGAGCTAACGGAAAAAGGAATTGAACTGATCACCGCGTCAGGCGAAGATGCCAGTTTCTTTATCATGCCCGATGTAGGTTCTGAAATTGCCGATCTTGAAAAATCAGCATTAAGTGTTGACGAAAAGGCGGCTAAAAAAGACGAAATCATGCGTGATTTCTCCATCAAGTCGGAACGTATCCACTCGGTGAACCAGCTTCTGAAAGCCTATACGCTTTTCGAAAACGATATTGAGTATATTATCGATGGCGGAAAGGTGAAAATCGTTGACGAACAAACCGGCCGTATCATGGAAGGACGTCGTTATTCCGACGGACTGCACCAGGCGATTGAAGCCAAGGAGAATGTGAAGGTAGAGGATGCCACGCAGACCTACGCAACCATCACCTTGCAGAACTATTTCCGGATGTATCATAAACTGGCCGGTATGACCGGTACAGCCACGACGGAAGCAGGCGAGCTTTGGCAAATTTACAAACTCGACGTGGTAGAAATCCCGACCAACGTTCCCATCCAGCGGAAAGATCTCCAGGACGCCGTTTATCGTACTGCACGTGAGAAATACAATGCCGTGGCCGCCGAAATTCAGCGCCTGACGGAAGAGAAACGCCCGGTATTGGTGGGTACCACATCGGTCGAAATTTCTGAATTATTGAGCCGCATGCTTAAACTACGCGGTATTAAACATAACGTACTGAACGCTAAGCTGCACCAGCGCGAGGCCGATATCGTTGCTGAAGCCGGACAAGCCGGCACGGTGACCATCGCCACCAATATGGCGGGTCGTGGTACGGATATCAAATTGGGTGAAGGGGTGAAGGCCAGTGGTGGTTTAGCCATTATCGGTACGGAGCGCCACGAATCCAGACGGGTCGACAGACAGTTACGTGGTCGTGCGGGTCGTCAGGGGGATCCCGGTTCTTCCCAGTTCTTTGTATCGCTTGAAGACAACCTGATGCGATTGTTCGGATCGGAGCGTATCTCCAATATCATGCTTAAAATGGGTATTGAAGAAGGCGAAGTCATCCAGCACTCCATGATCAGCAAGTCGATCGAACGGGCGCAGAAGAAAGTAGAGGAAAATAACTTCGGTATCCGGAAGCGCCTTTTGGAATACGATGATGTAATGAACTCCCAGCGGAATGTTATTTACGCCAAACGTAAAAACGCCCTTTTCGGAGAACGCCTGGATGTTGATCTGAACAATACCATTTTCGATACTGTTGAAGAGATCGTAAGCGAATGCAAGGAAGGAGGAACCTACGAAGACCTTCAGCTTGAATTTATCCGTACGTTCTCTGTCGATCCGGAACTTGATGAAAACACGTTCACCAACGAAGGAATAGCTTCCCTGACCGAAAAACTATTCGATAAGGTAAACGAATTTTACAGCCGGAAAGCAGAAACCATTTCCCGTCAGACCTTCCCGGTGCTGAAGGATGTTTTTGACACCCGAGGCGAACAGATTGAAAATATCGTGATTCCGTTTACGGATGGAACACGCGGTATTCAGGTCACAGCCAATCTTAAAAAAGCAATTGAAAGCAACGGCCTGGAAGTTTCTAAAGCCTTTGAAAAAGGGGTGGTACTCGCCCTGATCGACGAAGCCTGGAAGGAACACCTTCGAGAAATGGACGACCTGAAACAATCGGTTCAAAACGCTGTTTATGAGCAAAAGGATCCGATCATTATTTATAAAATGGAAGCTTTCAATCTGTTCAAACAGATGCTGGTGAACATGAATAAAGAAATCGTCAGCTTCCTTTTCAAGGGCGGAATTCCGACCCAGGGAAATCAGGAAGTACGCGAAGCGCGCCCGGCACCCGTACAGAACAAGCAGATTAAAGTGTCGAAGCCAGAACTGGCAACGGCTACCGCTGGTTCCGCCGCTTCAGCCGGAAACCTGGGTGAAGATACCCGGGAATTGCAAAAAACGCAACCGATCCGCAACGATAATAAAGTAGGCAGAAACGACCTTTGTCCATGCGGAAGCGGGAAAAAGTTCAAAAACTGCCATGGCATCGGACAAGCTTAAAACATAATCATACATGAATATTAAAACGGTTCTTCTTGTCACTGGTTTCCTTCTTTTTTCCCTTCAGGCCTTTTCGCAAGAAAAGCAGGGAAACCTGGAGATTATCAAAGACCCTCTGATTGAGCGCCTGCAGCAAAGCCGCATTGCCTTCAATACGGCTGCCGCGGTAGAAAGCAGCAACCCGGAGTCGTCCAAACCAAAGGGTACAAGAGGAACCGCTTTAGGTTTTCGCGTTCAGATCTATTCGGGGCCGAGCCGCAACGAGGCCTACGCAGCCCAGGCACGCTTCCAGCAACAATACCAGGACATCGCCAGCTACGTTAGTTATACACAGCCCAACTATCGGGTGAAAGTAGGCGATTTTCGAAGCAGAAGCGAAGCACAGGCCTTTATGCGTGAAGTTCGGAAAAGCTTTCCAACCGTTTTCCTATTTACCGAACAGGTAGTCGTCTATTATTAAACCGACAAGATGTTAAAAGAAGAAATAAAGGAAATTGCCAGAAACATCTTTCCTGAAGTTATCTTATCACGCAGACACCTGCACGCTCATCCCGAGCTTTCCTTTGAAGAATACAACACCGCTGCCTTTATCAAAAAAAAGCTCACGGAACTGGGCATATCCTTTGAAAGCATGGCCGGCACGGGCATCGTTGCCCTGATTCATGGAGATTTACCCTCCACCTCGGTCGTTGCCCTCCGGGCCGACATCGATGCGCTGCCCATCCAGGAAATTGAAGGACGAGAATACGGCTCCACCCGTCCGGGCGTTATGCATGCCTGTGGACACGATGTGCACTCCTCCTCGCTTTTGGGTACTGCTAAAATTCTAAATACCCTCAAAAACCGCTTTGGCGGCACCGTCAAACTCATTTTCCAGCCCGGCGAAGAAAAGCTTCCGGGAGGAGCCAGTATCATGATTCGCGAGGGTGTCCTGCAGAACCCAGCCCCGCAGGCCATTATCGGCCAGCACGTGATGCCTATGATTGAACGCGGAAAAGTCGGATTCAGGTCAGGCAAATACATGGCTTCCACCGACGAGATATATGTGCATGTGAGGGGGAAAGGCGGGCACGCCGCCCAGCCCCAGCAGAACATCGATCCGATCGTTATCACGGCCCATATCATCACGGCCCTGCAGCAAATCGTCAGTCGCTTTGCCGATCCAAAAACTCCTTCGGTTCTTTCCTTTGGAAAGATCAAAGCAGAGGGAGCCACGAATATCATTCCCAACGAGGTTTACCTGGAAGGAACTTTCCGTACCTTCGACGAGGAGTGGCGGCGCGAAGCACATCAGAAGATGAAGAAAATGGCTGAAGGAATGGCCGAAAGCATGGGAGCTACATGCGAATTTGAGGTTCGAAACGGCTATCCTTTCCTGGTGAATGAGCCAAAACTAACCGCCGCGGTACGCACTTTTGCTGAAGATTACCTCGGCGAGGAAAATGTGGTTGATCTCGACCTGTGGCTGGCCGCGGAAGATTTCGCCTATTATTCGCAAACCATTGATGCCTGCTTTTATCGCCTGGGCACTGCCAATGCCGAAAGAGGCATTACCTCTGCGGTTCATACACCCACCTTCGATATCGACGAAGAAGCGCTCGAATTGGGTACGGGCTTAATGACCTACCTTGCCCTGAAGCAGTTAGGCAACTAATACATTATTCCACCAACTTTATTGCTATGAACGAACTCGAAAACAATTTAGAGAAATCATCCAATTTTATCAGCCAATACTCTTACGACATGCTGATCAATTGGGGGGTATCTAAAGATCATGCCCAACTCACCAATTGCCTGGTGTTGCTTGGATTGCTCATCGTTATGATTTTCGTGGTTCATGGCATTACCAGGGCAATTCTTAGGTTTATCCTGGGCCAGCTCGAGCGAATCAAGAAAATGAGATTCTTTACCTATCTCACCTTTCATCGTTTCCCCCATTTCTTTGCCCTGATCGCTCCTGTAAGCCTGGTTCGTGCAGGCATACCCATTGTCTTTGAAAATTTTCCTGCCTGGATCAAGCCGCTTCAGTTTTTAACCGATATATATTCTGTCTTTATGATGGTTTCCATCATAACCGCCTTGGTAAGGGCACTGATAGACACTTTTAAAGAGAAAAACGAAGTTTTTCGTTACCGCCCTATGGAGAGCTACCTTCAGGTGCTGAGCATCATTCTCTATTTTTTCGGTGCCATCTTTATTTACGTAAGGGTCACGGGCGATGATCCGCTGGCATTCTTCGGTGTGATCGGCGCCACCTCGGCGATCCTTTTACTCATCTTCCAGGATACCATCAAAGGCTTTGTGGCCAGCATCCAGGTCACCACGAATGATATGGTCCGCATAGGCGATTGGGTAACCATGCCGAAATACGGCGCCGACGGCGATGTGCTGGAAATCAACCTTACGACGGTCAAGGTTCAGAACTTCGACAAGACCATCACCACCATTCCTACCTATGCGCTTATTTCCGATTCCTTTCAAAACTGGCGGGGCATGCAGGTATCGGGTGGACGCCGAATAAAACGCTCTCTTTATGTCAAGCAATCATCCATCCGCTTCCTTGATGAATCGGAATTGGAAGTATTTAAACGCATCCAGGGAATCGCCGCCTTTATTGAGAAGCGACAGGAAGAAATTAATGATTACAATGAGCGGCTGGGACTTGATCGAAGCCTGCGGGTCAACGGCAGGAACTTAACCAACGCAGGATTGTTCCGCCAATATATTGAATGGTATCTTCTAGCACATCCCGGTATTAATAAAGACATGACTCTGATGGTCCGCCAGCTTGCCCCGGACAATAAAGGTCTTCCTTTCGAACTGTATACGTTTACGAACACAGTCAATTGGGTAGACTATGAAAACATCATGTCAGATATCTTCGATCACCTGATTTCCTCGGTAAAGTTCTTTGACCTTCAGATTTTTGAAGACGTAGCCGGAAGCGATGCCGACGCCCTGAAATTAGAGAATCCCATCTGGAGAAATTTGCCATTGAACAATCCGCCTAAAGCCGATCGTGCTGAAGAAAAATAAGTAACTTTACTTAGTGATTAAGCAAAGTACCATCGATCGTGTTTTTGATACCATTCAAGTTGAAGAGGTAGTAGGCGATTTTGTGGACCTGAAAAAACGCGGAAGCAGTCTCCTGGGCTTGTGCCCCTTCCATAATGAAAAAACACCCTCCTTTAACGTTTCGGTAAGCAAGGGAATCTACAAATGCTTCGGCTGCGGCGAAGGCGGCCATGCGGTCGACTTCATTATGAAGCACGAAAAGTATTCCTATCCGGAAGCGATCCGTTACCTGGCCCGAAAATACAATATTGAGGTCGAGGAAGATGAAAAGAGCGAAGAGCAGCAACAGGTACACGACCGTCGTGAAAGCCTGCTGATTGTTACCAACTGGGCATCTGCCCTCTTTCAGGACAGTCTCTGGAACCATCCGGAAGGTCAGGCGGTCGGTTTAAGCTATTTCCGGGAGCGTGGTTACCGCGATGATATCATCCGGAAGTTTGAACTCGGCTATTCGCCCGAAAGCTGGGATTACCTCTACAACCGGGCAGTGAGCGATGGCCATTCCGACAGTTATCTGGAGGAGACCGGACTGGTGATTAAGAAAGAAGGGGGACGGACGTACGACCGGTTCCGCAACCGCGTGATCTTTCCCATCCATAACCTCACCGGCCGGGCACTCGGTTTTGGGGGACGCACACTCAAAACCGATAAAAAGATCCCGAAATATGTGAATTCGCCCGAAAGCGAAATTTATCATAAATCAAACGTTCTTTACGGACTTTTCTTCGCAAAAAAATCCATTGTCACCCTCGACCACTGCTACCTGGTAGAAGGCTACGCCGATGTGATCTCCATGCATCAGGCAGGTGTTGAAAACGTCGTTGCCTCCTCTGGAACCTCGCTTACTTCCGAACAGATCAAACTGATTTCCCGCTTTACAAAAAACGTTACGATCCTCTACGATGGCGACGCCGCAGGAATCAAAGCCTCGCTGCGCGGAACCGATATGTTCCTGAAGGAAGGACTCAATGTGAAGGTCCTGCTCTTTGGCGACGGACACGACCCCGATTCCTATATCAAAAAATTCGGTCCGAAATCCTTCAGCACCTATGTTGCGGAGAACGAACAGGATTTCATTTCCTTCAAAACACAGATTCTGCTGAAAGATGCCGGCAACGACCCCGTAAAAAGGGCCGGTGTTATCCGGGAAGTGGTAGAAAGCATCGCGCTTATCCCCGATCAGATCAAAGCATCCCTGTTTATACGCGACTGCAGTACGAAGCTGGATATTGAAGAGCGCATCCTGATTTCCGAGCTGAATAAAATGCGGCTTCAGCAATCGCGCAAGTCGGCTCCGCGCGAGCAGGCACCCGAAGGGCCGCCGGCCGACCTGTTCGACGATTATGCACCCGTGGAGAGCACTCCGGCAGAAAAACGAAGCAGCGCAAACGACCTTCAGGAAGAGGAAATCATTCGTTTGCTGCTGAACTACGGCGAAATGCCGGCAAGCTGGCTGGAAGAAAAAAATTACCCGGTTGCCCTGCTGATCCTATCCTCGCTGCAGGATGTGGAATTCACCAACCCAACCGCCAAAAAGATTGCCGATATTTACGTGGAAAAGCTCAACAAATCGGAACTGCCGGAAAACCGCCTCTTTATCACGCATCCCGACAAAGATGTAGCAAACCTGGCCATCTCGCTCCTGTCTTCGCCGCATAGTCTCAGCCCGAACTGGAACGACGACAAGCGGCAGATCTATGTGAAGACCGAATCCGACAATCTGAAAGACACTGTTATCAAATCGATCTACCGGCTTAAAAGAAGGAAAATCGACGAATTGATTCAGAAGCTCCGGGAAGAAATGAAAGAAGAAACCAATCAGGACAACATACCCATCCTGCTCCACAAATACCAGAAACTGAAAGAAGTGGAAAAGGAAACGCTCGAATTTTTAGGAACCGTTATCAGTAAGTAGTATGGCAATGCATTTGCAGACCGGCATTTCCGGTGAAATGGCCGCGCTCGATTATATCCGTAACCTGCAATACCAAATTCTGGAAACCAACTGGCGCTATAAACACCTGGAAGTAGATATTATCGCTATGGACGGCGATACCCTGGTCTTTATCGAAGTAAAAACCCGGCGAAAGACGGATTATGGCATGCCCTTCGAAGCGGTCAGCTACCAGAAACAGCAGAAACTTGACCGCGCAGCGAACCTCTACATCGCCTATAAAAAATACGAAGGCGAAATACGCTTCGACATCATCTCTATCCTGATACGGGGGAATAACTATCAGATCGAACATATCCCCGACGCCTTTTGGCCAGAATAAAATATTAAGTACTTTAGCACTTTACAGTGCCCTTATGTTAAACACACCATGAAACATATTCTTTTCACTTCCATTGTATTGCTCCTGATCATCACCGCCTGCAACTCACAAAAGAAAGCCGGTGCCCTCCGCTTTTCAGACCTGGAGCCGGGCAATATTGCGCTGGGAGATACCCTGACACTGAAACTGGATGTTCCGGCCGATCGCACAACCGATTCTGTGCTGTACTATGTAAACGATCAGCTTATCCGGAAAAGCACCGGCAACGAAGCCGTCTACTTCGATAGCAGCACACTCCGTTTTGGTCCGCAGCAGCTCCGGGCACAGCATTATGAAAACGGCGAGGTGCAGGAGGCCAACCTGATGATCACGGTGGTGTCTGATCAGGCACCCGAACAGTTCAGTTTTTCGGTCGTCAATAGCTTTCCGCACGATCCGGAAGCCTTTACGCAGGGTCTTGAATTCAGCGATGGTGTGCTTTACGAAAGCACCGGGGAATACGGCCATTCGACCCTCCGGAAGGTTGAGCTTAAAACAGGCAAGGTTCTTCAGCAGGTGAAGCTTCCCGACAACCAGTTCGGCGAGGGACTCACCCTCGTGGGAGACAAGATTATCCAGCTGACCTGGCGTGAGGGAAGGGGACTGGTGTATAATAAGAACAGTTTCGAGAAAATTGAGGAATTCAATTATCAGGCAAGCCGCGAAGGCTGGGGTATTTGCTACGATGGCCAGCGGCTCATTAAATCAGACGGCAGTAACCGGCTTTACTTCCTCGACCAAAACACCTATCAGGAGACCGGAGAATTCCTCGAAGTGTACGATCATAACGGACCGGTTGATGAGCTCAATGAACTGGAATACATTGACGGAAAAATCTTCGCCAATGTATACCTGACCGATAAAATCATCATCATCGATCCGAAAAGCGGACGAGTGGAGGGAGAGCTCAACCTGATTGGATTGCTGCCTCAGAAAGATCAGCAAGCCGATCAGGTACTGAATGGTTGGGTGCTCAACGGCATTGCGTACGACCGTCAGCAAAAGCGAATTTTTGTGACAGGAAAAAAATGGAACACCCTGTTCGAAATTAAAATGATTGGACGCTAGCTCACTTTTTAATGATTGGACACTAGCTTATTTTTCCCGGCTTAGCTCGGGAATATAGACCTTCGGGAGCGAAGGTCGCTGCGGCCGCTTGCCGCTTTGATATTGCTCCAACGCCCGTTTGATATAGCTGGTGGCGTCGTATTCGTTCCAGTCAGACACTTCATCGGCCGACGGCCTGTAAATCTGCATGAAGTTAACCAGTGCCGTGTCTTTCAGACCCGTCAGAGAGCCTACCAAACCGATATTAAATTTACGCTCCACCAGCAACTCTCCCTGCTCAAACGACATATAATCCTTGAAGCGGCGAATACGTTTGCCGGTTTTCCCGAAACGTTCATGAAGCGCTGAAATCGGTGTGAAAATATATGCGAGTGCCGAGGGCTTCCCATCATAATAGCTGCCCTGACTTCGGTAGTCTTCCAAAATTCCCTGATGTTCCTGCTGCTTGGTGATACCATACACATTCACCGCCCGCAACTCGGTAATTCCCTTCAGGCGGATTATCAGATCGTCTTCTGTCCGAACCTGCACCTGCTGTTCGTTGAAGCCCACCATCGCTACCCGAAGCGTATCGCCCGTATTGGCCGCAATATTAAAGATGCCCAAGCCATTGCTCTCCACCCGCTGGCCGGTTCGCAGGTTTGCAATTTCAGCACCACCCACCCGCGCTTCGTTGGCATAATTGAGTACCACCCCGCGAATATTCGTCTGGGCAAGGCTCCATGCCGGCAGCAACAAGATAAAAGACAGGAATATAATTAAAAAACGGCTCATGCTCTGAAATGTCGTGTAAACTTAAGGAATGGGGTGCAAAGAATATGCTAAAAAATGTTAAACCGTTTAAAATAATTATCTTTGCGAATGATTAAATCGATGACCGGCTACGGGATTGCCAGTCTCAATAGCGAACAGGGAAACTACAGCGTTGAGATCAAATCTCTGAATTCAAAGTATCTTGAACTGAATCTGAAAATCCCCAAGGCTTTCTCCGATAAAGAACTGTTTCTGCGCAACGAGTGCACCCGATTGCTCGAACGCGGCAAAATTTCGGTCAGCATCTCGACCGAGTCTGACGACCCCACGGCCAAAGCAGCCAGCATCAATGCCGATCTTGTGAAACACTATTATGCCCAGCTCAGCGCTATCGCTCAGGAAATCGGCGCGCCGCAGGAAAACCTGCTGAGCACCATTCTGAGCATGCCCGAAGTGGTAAGCTACCACGAAGAACGTGCCGATGAGCAGGAGTGGGAAAGGGTATATGAAGTATTTTTGGCGGCAGTAGATCAGTTTCAAAAGTTCCGGAACGATGAAGGCGCCGTACTAAAAGACGACCTTGCCATGCGCTCCGACAAGATTATGAGTCTGCTAATCGAAGTAGAAAGCCGTGAAACCAGTCGCATTCCCCTTATTCGTGAAAAACTGAGCAACTACCTCGAAAAGGCCGTCGGAACCGAACAGGTCGACAAAAACCGTTTCGAACAGGAACTGATTTATTATATCGATAAGCTGGATATTACCGAAGAAAAGGTACGCCTTCGAAGCCATTGCAATTACTTCCGTAAGGCTCTGGAAAGCAGCGATGCCAACGGCAAAAAACTCGCATTCATCTCACAGGAAATGGGTCGTGAAATTAATACCCTCGGTTCGAAAGCCAATAATGCTGAGATTCAGCAAATCGTCGTACAGATGAAAGAAGAACTCGAAAAAATAAAAGAACAACTCTTGAACGTCATTTAAAGATGGAAGGAAAACTCATCATCTTCTCAGCTCCCTCCGGAGCAGGTAAAACCACCATCGTCAAACATTTGCTGGGGAAGTACCCCGACAAACTGGCCTTTTCCATATCGGCCAGCACGCGCGCTCCCCGCAGCAACGAAGTCGACGGAAAAGACTATTACTTTATATCCAAGGAGAGCTTTTTACATAAAATTGCTCAGAAAGAATTCGTCGAATTCGAGGAAGTGTACTCCGGCACCTTCTACGGCACACTGCGTTCCGAAATAGACCGCATCTGGGCAGAAGGCAAAATTGTCGTTTTCGATATCGACGTGATTGGAGGGCTCCACCTGAAAAGAAAGTTCGGAAAGCAAGCCTTGGCCATCTTTGTACAGCCCCCTTCGCTCGATGTGCTGGTGGAGCGTCTGCGTTCGCGCGGAACCGACAGCGAAGAAAAGCTGGCGGAGCGCATCGAGAAAGCCGATAAAGAATTGAAATTTTCAGAAGATTTTGATGTAATTCTGGAAAACGACCAGCTGGAAGATGCCTGTGCAGAAGCCGAAAAGCTGGTTAACCTTTTTTCCACGAACCGTATCGTTGTTAACAGTTAAAAAATGAACCGGATCGGCTTATTTTTCGGAAGCTTTAACCCGATTCATACCGGGCACCTGGTGATCGCGAACTATATGGCCAACCATACCCAACTCGACGAGGTATGGCTGATGGTGTCGCCCCACAACCCTTTAAAAAAGAAAGACAGCCTGGCCAATATGTACGACCGGCTGGAAATGGTCAATCTGGCGCTCGAGGGAGCGGAACGGATCCGCAGCAGCGATTTTGAATTCCGCCTCAGGCAACCCTCGTATACGATCGACACCCTGGTTCACCTCAAAGAACGCTTTCCCGAAAAAGATTTTGTGCTGATTATGGGTTCCGACAACCTGAAAAACTTTCGTAAGTGGAAGAATTACGAGATCATTTTGCGCGACTTTCAGCTGGCGGTTTATCCACGCCCGGGCTTTACCGACACGGAACTCGAACAACATCCATCTGTGACCATGACCGATACCCCCCAGATGGAAATTTCATCTACCTTCATCCGGAAGTCGGTCGCCGCCGGAAAAAACGTGAAATACTTCCTGCCCGACGCGGTTTATTCTTTTATTGAAAAAAAGGGTCTGTATCTTTAAAATCGCCATTTCATAACCGACGTCATATAGGCGTCGACCAGGTTTGCACTAACCGTATCATGCATATAAGCGATGTACCGGTCGGGCCGCACCAACACCATCTTCACCGCCTCGGCGCCCACTTCAAAGGCATCGAATACCGCCTGATTCCGGTCAGAATAGGGCAGGTAAAATAAGCTCATCTGCTGCATATATTTTTGCTGAGCCCATTGCCTGATGATAAAAAGGGAATTCTTATTCAGCGTACCGAGCATCAGCAATACAAAACCCATTTTAGTGCAGCACTGGTGAAGGTCTGTCATCTCCTTCCTCTTCTCGTCATATAAAGGCAAAAACGGCAGACGGTCGCCCGCCCGAAGACCCTTCCCCCGCGCATGATGCAGCGACAGGGGGCTGTCGCGCAAATGTGGCCTGCGGCGTGGTAAAGCCGCCAGGTAAGGCTTTAATAGCGCCGCAGCCGCCGCAGACGGAAGCTTGCGACCCAGCACCGCCAGTTGCAGCCCCCGATCCAGCTTCCTGAGTAAATCCGACGCTGCCTTCCGCCGTTCCCGATCGATACTATCCATCACCGAGGCATCCTGCAAACCCTTCAGCACATAGGCCAGCCGCCAGGCGATGGCCCGCGCATCGGCAATACCCTGGTTGCTCAGAAGATTGTCGAGGAGCTCAGACGGATAAGCCGCATTGCCAAAAAGAATACAGCGCTGCTGGCGGAAGGAAGAGGCCAGGCTAACACCCAGAGAACCCACCTGCATAAGCCCAGGCTTACGGACCGGCAGGGGAAATCCGAGCACCTCATCGAGCCTCGATTTCAAATCGTTGAACCCAGATTCGCCATTACCGGCCGCCCCCAGCGAACATAAAAAGCGGTAGTTTCCGGTACTATCCACGGGTGTAGAAAAAAGGATTCCCTCCCTGTTTAGCGAAAGATGCTGATTCCGATTATGCAACTCATCGGTCTGCACAGCCATGCGGAAAAAAGGAAGGCCTTTAACCGCCCGACTATACTGCAGCTGCAGGTTGGCCGCCACGTTGAATTGCTCACCATCGGC